>CAYMOV010000266.1:0-2528 GCA_964392085.1 uncultured bacterium | reverse complement strand
CGGCCGACGCACTTGTCCTCCAGGGCGTACATTTCCTGGTTGGTGACGTAACTCAAGTAGCCGCTGATGAGCCCGCTCAAGGTCCAACAGACGGGTTTTTCCGACCGACCCTTGAGCGCGACATGCTGTTCGGCCTCGTAGGACCCGAGCCAGGTCCCCCCCTCGGGACCGAAGGCGTTGGGTCCCTTCGGATCCAGCCGGATGAGCCCCAGGAGCGCGTAGATTTTCGCCCCCGCCTTTTTCCACTCATCATCGTTGGCCCATTTGAACTTCGTCTTGAGGTTCTCGGCCAACCGCCTTCCCTGGACATAGCCGTAACGGCTGAGGATGCCCCGGGCGGTCCGTTCCCCGTAGTTGTCGATGAGGTCCTTGCGGAGGAGGCCATGGGACATGGCGTCGAAGATCAGGGCCCGCTGTCCGGCGAAATGGACCATGCCGCCGGCCGGGTCAAATTCTAACAGTTCCTTCAAGTCGAGGTCTTCGACGCGCATAAATACTCCAGTGGGGAAAAAGACGTATTCCTCGGGTGAGAAAAGGGGGAAGCTCCGAAACGGGCTTCACACCAAAGAGGAGGAGGAGGAAAAACGGAGGCCGAGTTGATTGAACCAAATGGGGGAAGGCGGCTTGGTTCGAATTCCGTCCGGACATTCACCGGGGCCAAACATCAATATGATTGTACGCCTGTGGTTTCGAATAGCTATCAATAACGATCAAATTTATTCGTAACACCCAATTTACGATCACTCTGATCGGCTTCTTCAAGGCATCGGACCGCCCATTTTCGACCGGTTCGAGACCGGTTCGGCCACTTCCCCCATGAATACCGACCTATATCCGCAGGCGTTTCTTGAGTCGGTATTTAGGACCATCGACTCATGGGGCCTCCCTTCCCGGACGACGACGCCTACTCGGGGATTGATCGGCATCCATCCTGGGCGGTCCCAAAGGACTCCTTTTGAGCGGTCCATCGCCCCAAACCAACCGCGTATCACCAAACGGCCCACCCGGAAAGAAAGATTCATTTAGGCCGTAGTATTCCTACCGCAGAACGTCATGATGGACCCGTGACTAAACCGATCGAAAATAACCTGGGGCGAAAGATCCGTTCCAGCCGCATGAAACGCAAAATGACCCAACAATCCGCTGCCGATTCCTATGGCTGTTCCCTCCGCTGGTGGCAATCGTTCGAGCAGGGCAAGAGCGTCTCCGTGAGAACCCTCCACCGCATCGGCAGGGCGCTGGACATGGAAGCCTGGGAACTCATGAAGGGCTGATGGTTTTGTTCGGTCCCAACGGGTCCTCAAACCAACCGCAACGCTTAAACCCCCCCACAAAACATAGAAAATCGAACATTTTTACCCCGATGGTCACTAGGGACACAATGGATCAAGGGAGTGGGTCCATGGCGATTTCCGTCCGGCCTTTCCGGTTTTAAACATCAGGCCATTGGGTCCATTGAGTCGATTGTGGTGAATAAGTCTTGTTGGCAGCTCTTAAGCACTTATCGTTTCATTCCTACGTCCTGCCCCACTCCACCGAAACCCCGTTGATCAGGACGTCGATCTTCGTCGCGCAGATGAAATCGTTTTCGGACAACCCGCCCAGGTCGTGGGAACTGTACCTCACCTTGCAGGTCTTATATCCCACCTCCAGGTCCGGGTGGTGGTCCTCCCGGTTGGCGATGAAGGCCACGGCGTTGACGAAGCCCATGGTCTCGTAGAAGTCCTTGAATCCGAACGTCCGGACGATTTCCTTGCCCACGAGTTTCCAGTCGGGCAATTGCGACATGAACAGCTTGAGGGCGGGCGCATCCAACCCCTTTTCCCCCTTCGCGTGGGGCTTGCAGTCCATCCACCCGAAATTCTTCGCGGTCATGGCCTTGTTTTTATTCATTCCAAATTCCTTGACCTGCTTATTTAAAAGGGGTCGACCGGCACGGGCCGGGGAACGGCTTGCAGCCGATCCACCGGGGTGACGGCGGAAGGCCGCTATTTTTTCGTGGAAACGGCCGGGTTCATGTTTTGCAGAAGGTTCGCCAAATCGGTCGCGTGTTCCTCTTCCACGGCGAGGATCCCCTCCAGCATCCTCCGGGTGGTGACGTCATCCTCACCCACGTAACGGATCATTTCCGTGTAGGAATCGATGGCGATCCTCTCCGCCACCAGGTCCTCCCGGATCATATCCGTCAACCCGTCGCCTTCCACGTATTCGGAATGACTGCGGTCCAGGAGCCCGGCCGGGTTGTAGTTCGGCGCGCCCCCCAGTTGGGTGATGCGCAGGGAAATCTGGTCGGCGTGTCCCTGTTCTTCCGTCGCGTGCTGGAGGAATTCCTGGGCCGCGTTCGCGGAATCGATGCCCTGGGACATGTAGTAGTGCCTCTTATAGCGCAGGACACAGACGATCTCGCTGGCCAAAGCCTCGTTCAGGATCTTGAGCACGACTTCCCGGTTGGCCCGGTAACCTTCCGTCACGGCCCCTTTTTGGATGTGTTCACGGGCCCGCTTGCGGATTTCCTGCAGGTGTTGGAC
>CAYMOV010000265.1:0-2534 GCA_964392085.1 uncultured bacterium | reverse complement strand
CTCAGGACCAGCACCAGGGCCATCTGGAACTCGCCCTTCTCGTACAAGCCGGTTACCCGGCAGGACACCGTCGGCGCCGAGCCCTGGAGCACGACCTCCTTGCCCCGGACCTCGCACTCTCCATATCGCTTCAGGTCGCCCATCCGGGACTTCATGGCCTTCAACTGGGCGTTGAGGGACTCGACTTCCCGCCCGCCGTCCTGGCGCAAGTCCCCATCCATCAGGGGCAGGAGGTCCTGGGGGTCCCAATGGCCGAAAGCGACGGCGAAATTCCGGTCCACGAATTTCTTGGCGCTTCCCTGGTCCGACGGGCCGCATCCCGCGGCCAGGGCGAGGAAAAGACCCAAGGCCCAGGCCCAACGGTGAAGGCGTCGCGGGTTCATGCCGGCCCGGCCCTCAGGGTTTTTCGGAGACCACGAAGAGCGTGGCCGAGAGGGGCTCCAACTTATACTCCAGCTTGCCGGCCTGGACCTTGCCGGTCCCCAGGGCCTTCACCTCGGGCCCGGAGGCGTCGAAGCCGTAGGACTTCCAGGCCGCGGCGGTCGTCCCCGCCAGGGTGAGGGCGCCCTTGCGCTTGTCCTTCTGGCTCTTGTTGATCATCACCACCCACACCGTCCCGGGCGCCTTCGTGTCCGTCGAGGCGTACACCGAGAGGCCCTCGGGGTCGGGGTTGACCGCGGCCACCGAGGTGTCGCCGAAGGCGCCGCCCTTCCCGTCGTAGTCGCGGTACAGGCGGAAGGCCGAGGCGGTGTAGGGCTTCCAATCGCTCCAGAGGCAGGCCATATACAACCCCTCGCGGCCGTAGATGCCCAGCACGTCGGCCAGGGCCAGTCCCCCCGAGACGTGGTCCTCGGCGCCGAAGTCGTACTCGCTGATGGACAGCTTGGTGCCCGGGTAGTTTTTCGCGATCTTGTCCTTCAACCAGGGGATCAGGCGGATGGCCTCGCCCTTGGTGGAGTACTGGGTGATCCAGCTGGTCTCGACGTAGGCCGGGTCCCAAAGGCTGCGGGGCGCCTGGAGGCGGGCCTCGACGGACTCGGGCGCCGTGTCGTTCAGGGTGATGCGCTTGCCGTTGCCCTGGGCCTCGGGGTAATAGTGGACGTCCAACACGTGAAGGAGCCGCCGGCCGTCGCTCTTCTCAAGGTGGGCCATCTGGGCGAGGTAATAGTCCAGGAAGCTCCCGAACTTGGCGTTCCAATCCTTGTAATCGGGCGCTTCCTGGAGGGTCAACATGCCCTGCCAGCCGTAGCTGACCGGGCCGAGGATCTCGGCCGAGGGGTCGATCCCCGTGATCATGGCGCCGTAGGCCTCGGCGTCGTTGACGATCTCCGAGTAGGTGGGCTTCTGGGGGTGGATGCGGGGATGGGTCGAGGGCCAGATGGCCGGCTCGTTGTCGAGGTCGTAGAACTTCACGCCGCCCTGGTCCGCGCGTCCGAAGGTCTTCACGAGCCAAGCCACCAGTTCATCCTGGTACACGGCCTTGTCCTTCAGGTCCGGGGGGTATTGGAGCTTGCCCTTCTTGCGGGGAAAGTTGGGGACCCAGCGCTTCGACGGGGCCTTCTCGTCCTCGGACACCGGGCCGTTCTCGTCGGCGGGAAGGTAGCCCACCATCGGGATGGTCACGAGGGCGGCCATCTTCGCGGCCAGGGTCCTCTCGATGAAATGCCTGTAGATCGCCCCGGGCACGTCGCAATCGGTCAGGTGCAGGGCGTCGGTGCAGAGCCAGCCGTCGCTCGACTGTTTCCAGTCGCTGCCGGCGTTGGAGGCGTTGGTCTCCCAGTTGCAGCTCGTCATGCGGTTGCCGCCGAGGCGCCAGAGGGTGGGGTTGGAGCCCTCGGCCGGGGTCTGGTTGACGCCGTAGATGTAGGGGCTGATGGGGCCCAGGACCTTGCCGGGATCCACCTGGACCGGGGCCGGCGCCTCCGTCGCCCGGAGCGGGGCGAGGGCGGCGAGGCATAGGATGAGGGCCGGCAAGCCGAAGCGGATGGGGTGTTTCATGGTTCCTCCCGGTTTTTCTGGCGCGCCAGTATAGCAGGAGGCTTCTTGCGCTTGATGGCCGCTGACGCGACATCGGGTTGTGCTTCAATGCCGTGAAGTTTGCGGGGACGCGTCCCGCGGTTCCCCTGAAATGGGTGAACCGGGCCCTTTTCCGATGTTTGAACCAGCCGCTATCGGTGTTTTCGATTTTTGGTTGGGTTTGATTGGTTGTTTTTCGGGCAGTTGCCGACCGCCGACCGCAGGCCGTGCCGAGGCCACCAGCCGAGGCACAAGATCGGCCGTACCGCGAAAACAGCGCGGCGCCGAACGCCGACGGCTTCCTTTGCTTTAAAATGTTCCCATGTCCAACAAGTCCTTCGCGGCGCTCCTGGGATCCCTGCTCCTCGCCTGCGTGGCCTGGATGGCCTATGACCTGTACGGGATTTCCGAATCGGTCCGCCGCGACGGGATGAGGCGGGACCTGGCGGGGGAGGGGGCGGGTTTCGGCGCCCTGGTGAAGTACGATTTCGCCTTCCCGACCCCCGCCCTGCGCCACG
>CAYMOV010000264.1:0-2613 GCA_964392085.1 uncultured bacterium | reverse complement strand
TTCTTGGTGGCACGGGGACACCCGCCGGCCACTCGGAGACCGGGGATGTCCGGCCCAATCCATTTCGAGGTGCCGCATGATTACGAAGGACCAGAAGACGCAGTTGATCACCGATTATCGCCGCAAGGACAAGGACACCGGTTCTCCCGAGGTCCAGGTCGCCCTCCTGACGGAACGCATCAAGTACCTCACCGAGCACTTCAAGACCCACAGCAAGGACCACGCGTCGCGCCGCGGTCTGTTGAAGCTCGTCGGCAACCGCCGCCGCCTGCTCGACTACCTCAAGCGCCACGACATCCCGGCCTACTCCAAGCTGATCGAACGCCTGGGCCTGCGCAAGTAAGTAAACCAAGTATCACCACAGGGTCACAGGGACTCAGCTTTTCTTAAAAAGAAAAACAACTGTGGCTCAGTGTCTCTGTGGTGAATTTTTAAAAACAACACCACTCGCCATCCAGGGCGCCTCCCCGAAGGAGAAGGGGACGGGCCCGGGCGCCCCCGGAAGGGTCCGGGGTCACGCTTGTCGGACGTCGGGAAAAACGAAAGGACTAACGCATCATGAGCCGAACCGTCGCCAGCACCCCGTTCTCACAGACCACCCTCACCTTCGAAACCGGCCACGTCGCCAAGCAGGCCGACGGCGCCATCTGGGCCCGATTGGGCGATACCGTGGTCCTCGTGGCCGTCGTGGCCGCCAAGACCCCCATGCCGAACAAGGACTTCTTTCCGCTGTCCGTCGAGTACCGCGAGCGCTCCTCGGCCGCCGGCCGTATCCCCGGCGGTTGGTTCAAGCGCGAGGGCCGTCCCCGCAACCGTGAGATCCTCACCAGCCGCCTGATCGACCGCCCGGTGCGCCCGCTGTTCCCCGAGGGCTATTTCTGCGAGGTGCAGATCGCGGCCACGGTCATCTCGTCGGACCAAGAGAACGACTCGGACGTCCTGGCGGTTTCCGCCGCCTCGGCCGCCCTGCACGTCTCGGACATCCCCTTCGACACGCCCTTCGGCTGCGTCCGCGTGGGCCGCGTCAACGGCGACTTCATCATCAACCCGACCTACCAACAGCAGGAAGAGAGCTCCCTCGACCTGATCGTCTGCGCGTCCCGCAAGGCGGTCATCATGGTGGAGGGCGGCGCGAAGGAAGAGCCCGAGACCGTCGTGGTCGAGGCCATCAAGCTGGCCCAGAAGGAAATCCAGAAGATCATCGACCTCCAGGACGAACTGAAGGCCAAGATCGGCAAGCCGAAGCGCACCCTGGTGTTGGCGAAGGTCGACCAGGCCCTGGTGGACGAGGCCCGTTCGATCGTCCGCCCGAAGTTGGCCGCCGCCATGGCCATCAAGGACAAACTGCAACGCCAGGACGCCGTGGCCCAAGCCGGGGCCGACGCCTGGGAGGCCCTGAAGGCCAAGTACCCCGAGGGCGAGAAGCAGGTCAAGGGCGTGGCCCACGCCGTCGAGAGCGACCTGGTGCGCGAAGCCATCCTGGACCGCAACGAGCGCCAGGACGGCCGCAAGTTGGACGAGTTCCGCCCGATCTCCTGCGAGGTCGAGGTGTTGCCCCGCACCCACGGGTCGGCCCTCTTCACCCGCGGCCAGACGCAGGCCCTCGTGGTCACCACCTTGGGCACCAAGGACGACCAGCAGATCCTCGAGGAACTGGAAGGCGAGAAAAAGCGCCGCTTCATGCTGCACTACAACTTTCCGCCGTTCTCCGTCGGGGAGACCAAGCCCATGCGCGGTCCCGGCCGGCGTGAGATCGGGCACGGCGCCCTCGCGGAGCGCGCCCTGGAGCCCCTGCTCCCGTCCGACGCCGAGTTCCCCTACACGATCCAGGTGACGAGCGACATCCTCGAATCGAACGGGTCCTCGTCCATGGCCAGCGTCTGCGGCGGTTCGCTGTCGATGATGACCGCGGGCGTGCCCCTGAAGAACCCCTGCGCCGGCGTGGCGCTCGGATTGATCTCGAACAAGGACCTGTCCAAGTACGCGATCCTGACCGACATCCAGGGCCTCGAGGACCATTTCGGGGACATGGACTTCAAGGTGGCCGGCACCCGCAAGGGCATCACGGCCATCCAGATGGACATCAAGATCAGCGGCATCTCCATGGAGATCGTCGAGAAGGGCCTCCATCAGGCCAAGGCCGGCCGGCTGTTCATCCTGGACATCATGGACAAGACCATCGACCGCCCGAAGGGCCAGCTGTCGCCCTTCGCGCCGCGCATCGTGACCATGAAGATCCCGACGTCCCGTATCCGCGACATCATCGGCAAGGGCGGCGTGACCATCAAGAAGATCCAGGACGACTGCCAGGTCGAGGTCTCGGTGGAGGACGACGGCACGGTGTCGATCGCCTCGCCGGACTTGACCCGCATCGAGAAGGCCCAGAAGATCATCATGGGCCTGACCGCCGAGGCCGAGATGAACAAGATCTACTTCGGCAAGGTCAAGAAGATCACCGATTTCGGCGCCTTCGTCGAGATTCTGCCGGGCACCGACGGCTTGGTGCACGTTTCCCAGCTCGACACCAAGCGCGTGGAACGCGTCGAGGACGTGCTGAAGGAAGGGCAGGAACTGCTCGTGAAGTGCATCGGGATCGACCCGGTCACCAAGAAG
>CAYMOV010000263.1:0-2639 GCA_964392085.1 uncultured bacterium | reverse complement strand
GCAAGAGCCTGACCCGCAACGCCCTGTCGCGGTTCACGGTCAAGAAGTTCAAGCTCGGCCGCCTCGGCGGAGCCAAGCCCTCGACGGCCCCCATCCAATCCCCGAAGAATTAACCCACCACAATTCCACCGCAGGGCCGCGTCCCGCGCCCAAATAGAACCCAATTGACCACGGGACTGTCCCGCTTCATTTCATGGAAAGGGGGCGGGACAGGGAACGCAGGGTAAGTCCCTTTTATTCAACCGATGCCCTCGCCACCTGGGGGAGGGGGTTCGGGTGATGGGTTCTAGTTAGATATGTAGATATCGTGGACTTCATCGGCTGATCGCCGACAGCCGAATGCCGTCCGCTGGTTGATCTATCATTCCGACTCGACGGCTCCCATTTTGATCTGCCTGTTTCGCAATACCCGTCCCTTGGCTTGAATTCGTCGACCGGATCCCTCGACTTTTCAGGTTTAGTAACCGGTTATGCCCAACCATCCCCAATCTCCTTGGGGCACGCGAGTTGCATTACCCCATCCCACTAGAACCTGATCGTACTCCAGCACCCGGTAGGGGGATCGCATGCATGACTCGATGAGCCTCAACAACCTGGTTTGGTACATGATTGTCGGTGGTTTGGCCGGTTGGATCGCCTCGGTGCTGGTCCGGGGCACCGGGATGGGCATCCTCAAGGACGTCGTCGTGGGTATTTTCGGGGCGTTCTGCGGGGCCTTTTTCGCCGATCAATTCGGGATCGCCGTTTATGGCTTTTGGCAGGTGCTCGGGATGTCGGTCCTGGGTTCGGTGGTCCTCCTGGGCCTATACCGGTTCATCGCCCGACCTAAGAACGCCGACCTTTAACCGTGTCCATCGAGGACCGGTACTGGATCGATCCGGTTATTCCCGTCCGGGCGACCATGACCTCCCGCCGGGTGGGCGTGGGAAGTGAGCATTACGACCGGACGGTCGCTGGCATCATGCCCCGCCGAATCGCCCTGGCGAAAAAACAACTTTCGGATCCTGCGTTAGTGGAGGTCCCGGACCTCCCGTTTCGGCGCCTGTGGGCGACCCGTTGAATTAAAAACTAGGAGAATTTTCTTGGAACAAGTCATGAGCATCAAACCCCTGCCTGGGTACCGTTTGGAAGTCGAATTCCAGGATGGGCAGTGCTCCGTGTTGACCCTGAAGTCCCGTCTCTTCGGGACCGTTTTCGAGGTTTTGCGGGACCTGAAGTTGATCCCGATGTCCGACGTCGAAGGGTTCGTGCTTGACCCATCCCCGGACGCCCCCCGGAAGGCGTGACCGGGAACGACGGGGTGGTTCGTCGCTGAATGTGAAATTGGATGGTTCAAATCCCGGCGTGGAATGACGGTGGATCAATTGGTGGTAAGCGGCAAAACCAGTGGCGCCCTGGGTTACCTTCTCGCCCTATCCTTGGCCATAATCCCAAAAAGCCAGGCGGCCCTGGCGACGGTCGACTTGGGTACTGCGGCCCAATACGCGGTCCTCGCGGGCTCCACCATCACCAACAGCGGGCCCACGACGCTTTGCGGGAGCCTCGGATTGTCACCCGGAACCTCCGTGACGGGCGCGCCCGTGGTGGTATGTGGGGGGGCCACGAATGTGACCGATACAAACGCCTCCCAAGCCCAATTGGACCTGACCGCGGCCTATAACGATGCCGCCGGCCGAACGGGCGGTACCGCGCTGGTCGGCGCCTCCGATCTCGGGGGCCTAACCCTGGCACCTGGCCTCTACAACGAATCGAGTTCGCTCGGGTTGACCGGCGCCGTCACCCTGGATGCCCTGGGGGACCCGAACGCGGTCTTCATCATCCGGATCGGGAGCACCCTGACCACGGCGGATGGGAGCAGCGTCGTTTTGACGGGGGGCGCGCAGTCCGCGAACGTCTTTTGGCAGGTGGGGACGAATTGCACTTTCGGCACCACGACGGACTTCAAGGGTACCGTGTTGGCCCTGGACGCGATCAGGTTCAATACGGGCGCGGTCTTGGAAGGTCGGGCACTGGCCCGGAACGCGGAAGTGACTTTCCTGGCCAACCATATCACATTGCCTGTGTTGTCGACCGATACATTCACGCCCACACCTTCGTACACTTCCACCGAAACCCCGACGGAAACGATCACGATTACGCCTACCCCTTCCGAAACCTATACTTTGACGATAACGCCCACCTTTACACCGACCGACACGCCGACGTTCACTGCGACAGACACGCCGACATTCACGGCTACTGATACCCCGACGTTTACTGCGACGGACACACCATCATTCACTCCGACCGACACGCCCAGCTTCACTCCGACAGACACGCCGACATTCACGGCTACCGATACGCCGACCTTTACACCGTCCTTTACCCCTACATTCACGCCTACCGATACCCCTAGCTTTACGCCCTCTTTCACGCCCACCTTCACGGACACGGCAACCTTTACTCCCAGCTTCACCCCAACCTTTACCGCTTCATTCACACCCTCATTCACCGACACCTTCACGGATACAGCCACCTTTACGCCTAGCTTCACGCCGAGTGCGACAGCCTCCCACACCCCAACTTTTACACCCACATCGAGTGGGACCTTTACCGCAACCTTCACGCCGTCATTCACCGACACCTTCACGGATACAGCC
>CAYMOV010000262.1:0-2705 GCA_964392085.1 uncultured bacterium | reverse complement strand
GAGGACCACATGGAATCCGCCATGAAGAGCCTTCTGTCCACCGCGGTTTCGCACGGTTGGACCGCGGTGCTTTACGACCCCTCCACCAGCGGCTTGGTGTCCGAGTGCCTCGCCGAGTGGGGCGCCAACGGCCGCCATGAGCTGGTTGAGAAGACCGTCGAGGCCCTGGCCAAGGGGCTCCAGGGCTCCGAGGTGGACCGGGAGTTGGCCCTTACGCACCTGATGGACTCCCGCCCTTGGGTCGGGAACACCCGGCTTCTCCAGGTGATCCTGGACCGCCTCACGGCCCAACTGTCCGAGGAGACCGACCCCGCCCTCTACCAAAAGGGATTGTTGATCGCCTGGGACCTTTTGGAACCGGCGCTCGAGGCCCAGCACACGACATCGGTGTTGGCCCTTCTGGCCACCTTGCATATGCACGCCGACGATGAGGCCCCGGCCTTCGCCGAGCGCCCGGCCCTGGTGCGCCATTGGATCCTGGGCAAGTCCAGCCCCGAGCTGGTGAGGCGGTTGGTGGTGCTGGCCCAGGAGAACGGGCGGCTGGCCCACTTCCCGGTGCTGGGCATGATCGCGGCGCCCATCCTGATGAATGACTTCTTCGCGGCCTCGCCCGAGGACGTGCCGAAATACCTGCGGGCCTTCTCGGACATGCGCGAGCAGGTGCAGGCCGTGTTGGTGGAGAAATTGCCGGAGTCCCTTGAGGAGGTCGAGGTGCGGCTGTTGCTGCTCATCATCCGCACCTGCGGCATCGACCCCGCCCTGGCGTTCCAGCTGTCGGCCTGGGTGGCCAAGGGCTCGCTGGAACTGAAGTACTCCATCATCAGCGCCATCGAGGAATTGCGGGATCCCCTGGGCGGGCCGGCCCTCCGGTTGGCGGTCCTGGACGACGCGGAGGACGTGGCCGTGGCGGCCGTGAGGGCCCTGGTGACCATCGGCTTCACCCCGGCGGCCGCGCTGATGGTCAAGGCCGCCCAGATGCGCCGGAGCAACGGCAAGCCCCACGCGGCGTTCGACGCGGCGGTCTGCGAAGCCCTCGGGCGGTTCAAGCTCCCCGGGGCGGTACCCTACCTGTTGGAGCAGGCACGGAAAAAGGGATTCCTTTCCACCACGGAGCCGGTGGCGGTTCGGGCGGCGGCCATCCGGGCCCTGGCGATGATCGACACGCCCGAGCTTTGGAAGCTGATGGAGGAGTTGGCCCACGAAAAGAACCAAGAACTCCAAGTTACGCTCGATGAGGTGATCCAGTCCCGCCGGACGGAGGCCTGAAGGGATTCCCGGGTCCGATGGAGAATGGGGATGTGCGGGCCGCTCGGTTCAGCCGGGCGGCCTGTTTTTTTACAGCAACTTTCGGCTCTCGGCGGCCAACGGTCGGCATTTGAAACAAGGCGTATAAAAAAGAATCCCTCACCCTTAAGGGGAGAGGGATTCTTTTTTTGTGTTTGAGTCTTGGCCGACCGCTGACGGCTGACCGCCGGCTTTCACATCTGGTGCCCCAGCAGTTTCTCCCACAGCGACTCCGAGAACAGCATCTGGGTCAGGAAGTTCCGTTGGCCCTCCTGCAGCAGCATCTGATCGGGGTTCAGCGGCAGGAGGTAACGCACCACGCAGCCATCCTTCTCGTCCGGTACGCAACGAACCACGCCCCCGTGGTGGTAGGCCACCAAAAAGGACGCCAGCAGGTTCAACCCGGGCCGGTTGCCCTCGGGCTTGAGCTCCTCGAAGGGGTCGAAGATCCAGCGGAGGCTCTCCAACTGGAGGCCGCCGCCCTGGGTGGTCACCTGCAGGCGCACCAGTTGCTCCGATTCCTTCACCCCGTCGAAAGTCACGCGGCCCCCCACGGGCACCACCAGCAGGATCTCCTCCAGGATGGAATCGATCATCCGGTCCATCAGGGCCGCGTCGCACTTGAGGGTTGGGAGGTTCTTGGGGACGGTGTTCTCCACCTTGATGCCCCGCTCGGAAAGCTTGGTCTGGAACCGGTCGAGCGCCTTATGGAGGGCCTGGTACAGCGAGACCTGGTCGTTGAACTGGGGCAAGGGTGGCCGGGCCGTCTCCACCAGTCCGTTCAAGAGCTGTTCGATCTTGCCCATCTGGCCCCGCACCCGGTCGTAGTAGCGGTGCCACACCTCCGGATATTGGAGCTTCACCATGTCCGGCATGGGTCCGTCGAGCGCCGGTGGCGCCAGGTCCACGAAGGACTGCACCGCGTCCAGGGAGTTGCGCAGCTGGTGGCTCAAGCCGGCCGCCAGCACTCCCAGGCTCACCACGCGGTCGGTGATCATGAGGCGGTGCATGGCCGAGAGCTTCTCCTCCAACAGCTGGTCGCGCTCATGCTGGACCAGGAAGAATTCCATCCCCCGCAAAAGCGTGGCGTCCAGCAGGGGCAGGTCCCAAGGCTTGGTGATGTACTTATAGACGGCCCCGGTGTTGACGGCGTCCACGGCGGTTTCCAGGTCCGAGTAGGCGGTGACCAGGATCCGGATGATCTTGGAATCAAGTTCCCGAACCCTCGAGAGGAAGGGCACGCCCTTCTCCCCCGGCATGCGCTGGTCGCTCATCACCATGCCGACCTTGCCCGCGTTGGCCTGGAGCAGTTCGAAGCCCTTTTGGGCGTTCTCGGCGGTCAGGACCCTGAACTTCGCCCCGAAGATGTCCCGGAAGTACTTGAGGGATTTCTCCTCGTCATCCACGTAAAGGATGGCGTA
>CAYMOV010000261.1:0-2744 GCA_964392085.1 uncultured bacterium | reverse complement strand
GCGTTCCGCCGCTCCTCGCGCTGGCGCTTCCATTCCTGGGCCCGGTTCCCCGGGGCCCCCGGACGGTTAGGGTTTTCCGCGCGGTTTGGGATCCGATTTTCCCCCGCGGATTCCCGACCTGATCCGATATTCCGGTAGGGCGCCTGCACTCCACCATTCCGGCCCCGGCGCCATGACTCCTGCCTTGCCTGGCGGCGCCGCTCAATCCTCGACCTGCGCTTCTGGAGGACCCGGCCCCTTCTCGCCCTCCAGTTCTCGAACCGTTGGCGTTCCTGGGCGTTGATGGCGCGACGAAGGAAAAACCGGCCCCGCCTGAACTGGGCTACCCGGCCCGCCCCGACCAATTCCTCCCGGGCGTCGGCGGTACGAACCGCCACCGTCCCTTGTTGGGTCACGGTCGACACGTCACCGCCCCGGGCCACCACCTCGAACACCGTTCCGCGGACCCCGCACACCACGCCCCCTGAGTCCACTTCGTAGGTGGAATGGGTGAGTTTCAGGTCCTGGACTTGGGAGAGGATGTCGCCCTTGATCAGCTTGAGGAGGCTGGCGAATTTTCCATCCGGATCTCCCTCCAGTTTCGCCAGGGTGACCTCAGTCCCGGGGTTGACCCGGACATTCGTCTGTTCGTTGAGGGCGAGCACCGCCGAGGCGCCCGGGTCGGTAGCCACGCTGTCCCCGATCCGGAGGGCTTGGCCCTCGGTCCCGGGCTGAGCCGTCCCGCCACCCGTGGGAAGGACCTGGACATTGCCGGTCACATCCTCCAGGACGTACTGGAGGACCGGGGGTTCTTCGGGTGGTGTGGAGGGTTGCGCTTCCGCTTGGGACCCAGGGGCCGCCGCGCTGTTGTCGGCGGAGATGGCCGTCACCACGGTTTCGGGAACGTTGGGGGTGGGGGAGGAAGGCGCGGAGGCCATGGAAACCGGCTGGAAGGCCGGGGCCTCGCCCGTGGGGGAAGGGGTGGAAGCGGGTCGGAGGGACCACCAGACCGCGGTACCGGCGACGACCATCAGGACGAATGCCAGGATTTTCTTGGTCACGCGTAAACCCCTTCAGGTTTCAAGTCCGGCCTGTTTCCTTTTGACGAGCCAAGCGGCCTCAGGGATGCGGGTTTGGGGCCCGGATAGGCCCGAGCCGAAATCGGGGTTATCCACGGTCAAAGGATTCCGAGGTATCCCAATTCCATTTCCAGGTTGGGCGTCAGTTCGCCCTTCCCCACCGCCGCCTTCAATTGATCAACCGACCAGAAGCGGCCGTCGGCCACCTCGGCGGGGTTCAGCCGGAAGGGGCCCTCGTGTCGAAGGATGAAGGTGCGGGTATGCTCGGTCTCGTAGTCCGTGGCCCAGATGAAGTCGTGGTGCCGCACCAGCCTCGAGGGGTCGTCCAGCCGGATCCCCAGTTCCTCCTCCAGTTCCCTCAGGGCCCCCCGCTCGTAGGTTTCCCCCGCCGGGATATGCCCCCCCACCGAGGTGTCCCACTTATTGGGCTGGACCCGCTTATAGGGGGACCGTTTCTGGAGGTAATAGGCGCCCGTGGAGTTGACCACGAAGACGTGCACCGAGGGGTGGCGCAGGGCCGGGTTGCCGTGCACGAGGGCCCGACGGACGGTGCCGATGACCCGGCCCGACACGTCGAGTTGGTCGAGGACCTCGTCGTCGTTCTCGGCGGCTTTCCGGAGGTCGCTTTCGGAGGGGTTCAAGGCGCTTTTACTTCTTCGGGCCCATGAAGTACCAGATCACCAGCCCCACGAAGGGGAAAAAGACCACCAGGAGGATCCACAGGAGTTTCTTCAAGGCGTCGTCGCGGGTCTGGAGGACCTGGTAAATGGCCCAGAGGTCCCCCGCCAGGATGACGAACTCGATCAACGGGCGAAACATGGAGGGCTCCCGGGGTTGGAATCATGCCGACCCTCGGGTCGGCCGCCCTAACAGGGTGCTGAAAAACTGTTTTTCGCCCTGCCGTCAGGCGTCTAAGCCGCCTGACGACCCTAGCGAAAACGCTTTTCGCAAGGCGAGCCAGCAGGCACGTGGGTCGAGCAAATCGCCTTATATCCCCCGGTTTTTTGGGGGATGGTTTGCGAGTAAGAAACGACCCCGCCCCTCCGTTTAGTTGAATAAGGGGGACGGGACGTCCCCATGCCCACGAGGCCTGGGGGAAAAGTCTCCTCAGTCCGACTTTTTCATCATCCTGCTAAGGTAGCGGGAGCCGGAACTGGGCGCAACCCCACCGGACGGCAGGGGATCAGGCGGTTCGGGCTTTCCGGGGCCGCGCCCCGGACCGCCTAACCCTGATCCGGGCACCGCCTATTCGACGGGGCCCGCGGCGTTATAGGGATGGCCCTGGGCGTCGAACATGTCGAAGGAACCGTCCTGGAGTTTCAGGATGATTTCCAAGGCCCTGCCGTTGCCCGTGTCGGAGAATTCCAGGCTTAGGACGCCGGAGGCCAGGTAGACCGGGTCGAAAGTGGGCGGGTCGGCGGTGTCGTAGAGGAAAGCGTCCTTGGAGTCGCCGAAAACCTTGATGGTCCGGGACCCATCCGGGGCGTTGTAGGAAACCCCTCCGGCCTGGTCCGTCGACGCCACGACGATCGGGTCATCGGCCGAGTTCGCGGGAATGTAACCGCCGTCGGTATAGCAGTAGAGGTCGCCGATGTGGTTGGGGTCCTGCCACCACCAATATCCGTCGTTCCAGAAGTTCCAACGGCCGAAATCGGAGTCGTAGGACCACCAGCGGCCCGCGTAATT
>CAYMOV010000260.1:0-2751 GCA_964392085.1 uncultured bacterium | reverse complement strand
CCGGCGGAAGGCGGCCGAGATGATGGGGGTGGGCGTGGCGACGCTCTACCGGAAGCTGAAGATCTACAAACTGCTGGCGCTGGTGAAGGAATAAGCCCGGACGGCGAGAGAAAACAACGGCAACGCCTTTATCCACCGCGGAGACACAGAGTCACAGGGAGTTTTGCCGAAAAACTAAAAAGCGCGTGTTGCGGCTAGAGACACAGTTGAGGTTGGGCGGGGCACCCGGTTTCCTAACTGTGTCACTCCGTTGTACACGATTTTCTGTTGCCGCTTTACCTAACTGAGTCTCCGTGTCCCTGCGGTGAAATGGTCTTGCAGTGAACACCCCAATCCACCACGGAGACCCAGAGTTGTAAGGCCAAAATCGTGAGAAAAGCGCGGAGTCACAGAAAGTCGGTTGAGCGAGATAACGGGTTTCCTAACTGTGCCTCTCCGTTGTACGCAATTTTCTGTTATCGCTTTACCGAACTGAGTCTCCGTGTCCCTGTGGTGAAATAAGTTTTGATTTTGCTGATTGCCCTATGACGGCGATATCGGGCCGTCGGGCCCAACGGATCAATATGAAATGAAACCCCATCAAATTGATCGCACTCCCTGAATTAAACCGCGGCACCCCATGGATCCAGCGAATACCCTGGAATGGTCCCCCTTTCAGTGATGTTTCCCGGGCCAGGCCCCGTGGATGATTGGCCTATTCCTTGCTTAAATCCAAACCCTTGGAACCTCTTCGGGCCCCCTTTCGCGGTCCAATCCAATCCCTTGGAGGTCAAACCCGTTGTGGGCCGCCGATCTGTATCGGCGGCCCCCCATCCGGCAAGGAGAATGGCCATGAAAGACACGAAGCCACCCGTGAAAGACCCGGTCTGCGGAATGTCCGTGGGCGTGGGAAACGCCCTCCAGTCGGTCCGGGACGGCAAGACCTATTATTTCTGCAGCGCCCATTGCCGTGAAACGTTCCTCAAAACCCCCGTCGGCGCCAAGCCGGAGGACCACTCCGGAAGCTGTTGCGGGTAGCGACCGGCCGGTGAACGCCCATCCCCGCGGCGTCGGAAGACCTGAATCCACTCCCTTTTACTTGAACTGCGGACGCCCTTTCGGCGGTCCCGAACCACCCAGAGGACCTCAGGATGACCCAAACCCTGTCCCCGGAACTTCTCCGGAAGATGGACGCCTACTGGCGGGCCGCCAACTACCTGTCGGTGGGCCAGATCTACCTTTACGCCAATCCGCTGCTGAAAGAACCGCTGAAAATGTCGCACGTCAAGCCCCTGGTGGTGGGCCACTGGGGCACGACGCCTGGGCAGAACTTCATCTACGCGCACCTGAACCGGGTCATCAAGAAGTTCGACCTGGACATGATCTACGTCGCGGGCCCAGGCCATGGCGGCCCCGCGCTGGTGGCGAACACCTACCTCGAGGGCAGTTATTCCGAGATCTACCCGTCCGTCAGCCAGGATGAGGCCGGGCTCCAGAGGCTTTTCAAGCAGTTCTCTTTCCCCGGCGGGATCTCCAGCCATGTCGCGCCGTCCACCCCCGGGTCGATCCACGAGGGCGGGGAGTTGGGCTATTCGCTCAGCCACGCCTTCGGGGCCGCGTTCGACAACCCCGGACTGGTGGTCGCCTGCGTGGTCGGCGACGGCGAGGCGGAAACCGGGCCCTTGGCCACGGCTTGGCACTCCAACAAGTTCCTCGACCCGCTGACCGACGGCGCGGTCCTGCCGATCCTGCACCTCAACGGCTACAAGATCAGCAACCCGACCGTCCTGGCCCGGATCGAGCATGGGGAGTTGGAGCAATTCTTCCGGGGCTGCGGATGGACGCCGATCTTCGTGGAGGGCGACGAGCCGGTGGCCATGCACCAACGGATGGCCGCCGCCCTGGACGAAGCCCTCGGCGAGATCCGGCGGATCCAGGGCGACGCGAAAACCCAGGAGGATCCCGCCCGGCCGCGCTGGCCGATGATCGTCCTGAGGTCGCCGAAGGGGTGGACGGGCCCGAAAACCGTCGATGGCCTCCAGGTCGAGGGCACCTTCCGGGCCCACCAAGTCCCGGTCCTGGTGGACCCCGCCCATCCCGAACACCTGCCCCTGCTGGAAGCATGGATGAAAAGCTACCGGCCGGAGGAGCTGTTCGACGGCGCGGGACGGCTGACGCCGGAACTCGCCGAGCTGGCGCCCTTGGGCGGCCGGCGGATGGGGGCCAACCCCCACGCCAACGGCGGCATCCTCCTGCGCGACCTGAAGATGCCGGATTTCCGCGACCACGCGGTGGGGGTGCCGTCGCCCGGGTCCGTGGAGGCCCAGGACACGCTCATCCTCGGCAAGTTCCTCCGGGACGTGACCCGCCTGAACCTGGACCAGAGGAATTTCAGGATCTTCGGCCCGGACGAGACCGTCTCGAACCTCCTTTCGCCGGTCTTTGAGGCCACCCAACGCCAATGGGACGCCCGGACGGAACCCCACGACGAGTTCCTCGCCCCCACCGGACGGGTCCTGGACTCCATGCTCAGCGAGCACCAGTGCGAGGGGTGGTTGGAGGGCTACCTGCTGACCGGCCGCCACGGGTTGTTCAACAGCTACGAGGCCTTCATCCGGATCGTCGACTCGATGTTCAGCCAGCACGCCAAATGGCTGAAGGTGACCCTGGAACTGCCCTGGCGGCGCAAGATCGCCTCGCTGAACTACCTGCTGGCCTCCCACGTCTGGCAGCAGGACCACAACGGCTTCACCCACCAGGACCCGGGTTTCC
>CAYMOV010000259.1:0-2760 GCA_964392085.1 uncultured bacterium | reverse complement strand
GCTCAGGTGCGCCGCGCGCTTCCCCACGTTGCCGGCCTTGTCCTGGGTCACCAGGTGCAGGTACCAGAGGCCGTCCTTCTGGACCTCGAAGGACAGGCTGCGTTCCTGCGTGGGGATGCCGGTGGCCGAGGAAGGCACGGTGGCCGGCTCCTGGTCGATGAGGTAGTAATAGCCGTCGACGCCCGATTCGTCCTGGGGGTCCTTCCAAGTCGCCGTGACTCGGCGCTTGTTGTACCAATGGTGCTCCTCGGGGTGGGTGGGCGACTCGACCCAAGGGGGGTCGGCCTGGGTGTCCACCCGGATCGCCAGGTGGGACGACTCGCGCGACAGGTTGCCGGCCTGGTCCTGGGTGCGCACATGGAGGAACCAGAGGCCCTCGTTGAGGTTCTCGAAGGCGAGGTGCGGCTGGGTGCAGAACTCGCCGTCCTCCTCGGGTAGGGTCAGGGGCTCCTGGTCGAGCACCCAGAGGAAACCCGCCACGCCGGACAGGTCGTGGGGCGGCGCCCAATCCACCCGGCAGTCCTTCACCGGGTACCAGCGGTCCTCCCGGGGGTGGGTCGGCGAGGTGAGCGACGGGGCCACGGCCTGGGTGTCGATCCGGACCGCCAAGTGCGCGGCTTCGGCCCCCACGTTTCCCGCCTCGTCGACCGTGGTGACGTGGGCGTGCCAGATGCCGTCCTCGAGCGGTCCCGGCTCGAACCGGGTCTGGGTCGTGAAGACGCCGTCCTGCGGGCCCGGCACCCCGACGGGTTCTCGGTCGACGCGCACGTAATAACCCTTCACGCCGGACAGGTCCTCGGGGGCGTCCCATTCGATCACGGGGGCGGGGTTGGACACCCAGGCGCCGTCCTTCGGGTGGGTCGAGCTGCGGATGTTCTCCGGCGGCTCGGCTTGGGTGTCGATGAGCAGGGGGAAATGCACGGCCTCTTCGCCGGGGTTGCCGTTCTCGTCGACCGACGCCACGTGGAACCACCAACGGCCCTGGGCCAGCCGCGTGAGGGCCACGCGGTTCGCCTCGGTGAACTCGGCCTGGGGCCGGTCGGGGAAGGTGAGGGGCTCCCGGTCCAGGCGCCAGCGCCAGCCCGCCACGCGGCCCTCGGAGAAGAGGATCAGCTCGGGGCTGTCCATGCGGCTCCATTGGCCGTTGTCCGGGTGGGTGGGCGAATCGACCTTGGGGCGCGACACCGAGGCCGTGCGGAAGGACTGGCCGTCCAACACGGTCATGGAGGACTGCCGGTTGGCGCTGATGACGCGGAAGAGGTACTCGGTGCCGGACTTCAGGCCCGCCAGCTTCAGGCGGTGCTGGCGCTTCGGGGTGCGGTCCTGCGCCGACAGGGGAAAATCGGGGTGGGTCTCATCCGCGGGGGAATCGGCGTCCATCCCCAAGGCGCCGTACTGCACCTCGCTCCCGGCGTTCAGGTCGGTTTCCCAGGTCACCACGGCGGAGGAACTGGTGACGTCGGACACCGTCACCCGCTCGATCTTCGGGAGCTGGGCCGCGTCGCGGGTGGACTTGAGGATGGAGCCGCCGTTCTCGGTGGCGGCCCAGAGGAAGTCGCGGTAGGGGGCGAAGGACCGCACCGACTCGTGGTCGCCGGCGTAGGCCGTGGTCCAATCGGCGCCATCGAGGGTGGACAGAACCCGGCCCGAATTGCCGGTGCCGGCCCAGAGGCGCCCGTCGAAGGATTCCAGGGTGAAGACGTTGAGCTCGCGGGCGTTCTCGTAGACCGTCTCCCAGTCCTTGCCGTTGAGCGTGCGGAGGATGGCCGCGCCCCGGGGGCTGGAGCACCCGACGTAAAAGGCGCCCTTGAATTCCTTGAAGCACTGCACGAAGTGGTGGCCCGTGCCGGCCACCTCCTCCCAGGCGAAGCCGTTGGCCGAGGAGAAGAGCAGGCCGCTCGGGTAGGTGCCGGCCCAAAGTTTTTGATTGAAGACACCCAGGGCCGTGACGGCCACCTCGTTGAGCGCGCCCACGGCGTTCCATTGGGCCCCGTCGTAGGCGAAGATCCGGCCGCCCGAGCTGGTGCCGGCGTAGAGCTTGTCCTTGAAGACGCAGAGGCAATGCACCCGGTCCTCGCCCGTGGCGAAGGCCTCGCGCCAGGTCTCGCCGTCGTCGCTCCGGAAGACCGACCCGTTCAGGTTGGTCCCGGCGAAGAGGCCGGCTTCCTGCCCTAGGGGCGCGTAGCGCGCGAGGCAATAGACCTGGGTGACGTAGTCCCCCGCCTCGTCCTCGGTGGGCGCCGACGATTCGGTCGGGTTGAGGCTGGAGAGGGGCTGTTGGCCCGCGCCGGGCGACGGGTTGAAGAACTTGGTGTTCGTCCGCGTGACCGGGAAGGCCTTCCAGGACCCGGCGGAGCCGCTGCCGGACTTGAGGACGCTGTCACGGTTGGTGGAGGCCAGGAGGTGGCCGCGGAACTCGATGAGGGAATAAAGCTTCGGGTGGTCGGGGAAAAGCTCGGTGCGCTCGAAGGGCGCGGGGACGGCGCTGGTGAAATACCGGTCCAGCCAAGCCCTCAACCGCTCGAGGGCTTCCTTCTCGTTCTTGCCCTGGGCCCGGGCCCCCGGGATGGAAGGGCAGGAAGCTGTCACCTCGCCATGGGCGTGGGTTTCCGTTTCGACCGCGAAGTCGTATGGAAGCCGGCCCGTTTCGTCGTCAAAAAGGTTGAACTTCTTCAAGCTCGACCCTTAAGGGGATCCCGGTCAGGGGATCCCAAAAGTGTGGATGGCGAGGGCGTTGTGCGGACCCGCAGTACGCCGTCC
>CAYMOV010000258.1:0-2778 GCA_964392085.1 uncultured bacterium | reverse complement strand
GTTATTCGAACCGCGTGGTCGACCTGATCGAGTACATGGTCTCCAAGGGCTGAGGAGATCCGGAATTGAAACCCGGCCGGGCAGGGAGAATTTTCTCCCGCCCGGCCTTTTTGTTGGGGAGGCCCCGGGGCGAAGGTCCCGGGTGAGGAGCGGATCTTGTCCCCTGCGCTGGCTTGGATCCTGTTGGGTGTGGTCCTTTTCGGGGTGGAAATGGCCACCGGGACCTTCGTGGTCCTGTGGATCGGCCTCGCGTCGGTGCTCACCGCCGCGGTGAGCTTTTGGACGGACCAGGTCTGGATCCAAAGCGTTGCGTTCGCCACCCTCTCGGTCTTCCTGGTGGTCCTGACCCGCCAATGGGCCCAACGGCTTTCGGGGAAGCCCGGCCAAAACGCCCACCTGGAATCCCTCGTGGGAACCACAGGGACCATGGTGGATTTACCGGAGGCCCCCGGGAAGCTTTTCGTCCGGATCGGTGGGGAACCTTGGGGCGCGGACGCGGCCCAGGGATTCACGCCCAGGGTTGGGGAACTGGTCGAAATATTGGAAGTTCGGGGAAACCGGCTCCTCGTGGGTCCGGCCTCCCCCAAGAAGGAAGGCTGATATGGAAGGCATCACGATGGCGGGCGTCGAGACCCTGATCCTCATTGTTTTCGCGATCTTCGCCGTGGTCTATGTCCTCCAGGCCATCAACATCATCCGCCCCTACCAGAAAGGCCTGGTGGAGCGCCTCGGCAAGTTCGACCGGACCGCCCCATCGGGCCTGGCCGTCATCTTCCCGCCCTTCGAGAACATCCACCGCGTGGACATGCGGGAGCAGGTCATCGACGTCCCTCCCCAGGACGTCATCACCAAGGACAACGTCGTGGTGACCGTGGACGCGGTCATCTATTTCCAGGTCACCGACCCCTTCAAGGTCGTCTACAACGTGTTCAACTTCGAGGTGGCGGCCCTCAAGCTGGCCCAGACCAACCTCCGCAATACCGTGGGCGACATGCAGTTGGACGAGACCCTGACCAGCCGGGAACACATCAACACCCAACTCCGCACCATCCTGGATGAGGCCACGGACAAGTGGGGCGTTCGGGTAAACCGGGTGGAGATCCAGAAGATCGAGCCCCCCCGCGACATCGTGGAGGCCATGAGCGCCCAGATGAAGGCGGAACGGACCAAGCGGGCCGCCATCATCGAGGCCGAGGGCGTGCGACAGGCCGCCATCACCCGGGCCGAGGGCGATAAGCAGTCGGCGATCCTCAAGGCCGAGGGCGAGGCCTCGGCCATCCAGAAGGTGGCGGACGCCGAGAAGTACCAGAAGAGCGTCCGCGCCGAAGGGGAAGGCCAGGCGATCCTGACGGTCTTCAACGCGATCCACGACGGGAAGGCCGATTCCAACGTCCTGGCGCTGAAATACATGGAGGCCCTCGCTAAGGTGGCCGACGGCACGGCGACCAAGATCTTCCTGCCCTTGGAGGCCGCCGGGGCCTTGGGGGCCCTGGGGGCCATCGCCGAGGTGTTTAGGGATCAGGGGACCGTTCAGCCGAAACCCAAGAACGGCTGACGACGGGTGGAACGGAAGGGCCGTTCGGGAAGGCCCCGGGCTTAAAGGACTGGACGTGTTTGGGAGAGCGCTCAATCACCCCGGGGAAACCCTGGGAGAAAAACGTACGGAGGCCGGCATGAACACCAACAAGTTGACGGTCGAGGACCTTCAAGTGAAGGGAAAGCGCGTTTTCGTCCGCGTGGACTTCAACGTGCCCCAGGACGAGAACCTGAAGGTCACCGACGACACCCGAATCCGTGAATCCCTCAAAACCATCCAATATCTCTCGGACCACGGCGCCAAGGTGATCCTGGCCGCCCACTTGGGCCGCCCCAAGGGCAAGAAGAACGACAAGTACAGCCTCAAACCCGCCGCCGTGCGGTTGTCCGAGCTCCTCAAGAAGCCGGTGGTCATGATGCCCGATTGCGTGGGCGACGCCGTGAAGGCCGAGATCGCCAAGATGAAGGAAGGCGACGTCGCCCTCCTCGAGAACGTCCGGTTCTACGAGCAGGAGGAGAAGAACGACCCGGCCTTCGCCAAGCAGTTGGCCGAGTTGGCGGACCTCTACGTGAACGACGCCTTCGGCGCCGCGCACCGGGCCCACGCCTCGACGGAGGGCATCACCAAATTCTTGCCGCAGTCGGCGGCGGGCTTCCTGATGATGAAGGAAATCAAGTACCTCGGCAAGGCCCTGGCCAACCCCGAACTGCCCTTCGTGGCCATCCTGGGCGGCTCGAAGATCTCCTCGAAGATCGACGTCATCAAGAGCCTCATGGGCGTCGTGGACGTCCTGATCGTCGGTGGCGGGATGGCCTATACCTTCCTGAAGGCCCGGAACTTCGAGATCGGCAAGTCGCTTTGCGAGAACGACAAGCTCGACCTAGCCCGTCAATTGGTGACCCAGTCCATCGACACGGACGTGCCCCTTCTCCTGCCGATCGACCACGTGGTGGCCGACGCGTTCGACGCCAAGGCCAACACCAAGATCGTGCCCCGTGGCGGCATCGAACCCGACTGGGAGGGCTTGGACATCGGCCCCCAGACCGTCGAGAAGTTCTCCCATTTCATCAAGACCGCCAAGACGATCTTCTGGAACGGCCCCGTGGGGGCCTTCGAGATGGCGCCTTTCGCCAAGGGGACCCAGGCGATCGCCCAGTTGGTGGCGGAAGCCACGGACCATGGGGCCATCAGCATCGTGGGAGGCGGGGACTCCGTGGCCGCGGTCACCCAGATGGGCCTGA
>CAYMOV010000257.1:0-2783 GCA_964392085.1 uncultured bacterium | reverse complement strand
TGCGCTTCACGGTCCGCAAGATCTCCTACGGGATCGGCGTGGAGAAGACCTTCCTCTTCCAGTCGCCGTTGATCAAGGAAGTCACGCTCATCCGTTCCGGCAAGGTCCGGCGCGCCAAGCTCTACTACCTGCGGTCGAAGTCCTCCAAGAAGGACACCCGAATCGTGGAAAAGAAGAGCGCCAAGAAGGTCGCGGCGGTGCCGGAGACCGGCGCGGCCCCCTCAGCCGAGGACCTGACGCCCCAGCTGGCGCCCGTGGAGAAGCCCGAGGCCGAGAAGAAGGCCGAGACCACGGTGGCCGCGGCTCCAGAGGCCCCCAAGGCCTAAGGCGGCAAAACCAGCAGGATCAGCCTAAAAACCGAAGCCGGGTCCCCCAGGGGCCCGGCTTCTTTTTGTTCCGGCCCCCCCCGCAAGCCTTTATGATGAGACCCCGACAAACGGAAACCCAAGGCCCAAACAAGACTTTGAACCACCACCCGTCAGCCTTCGGCTGAGGGCGTAAACCGAGTTCACCAAAGTCACAAAGGGATGCTTTTGGATTTGAAGGCCGATCCCAATTCGGTTCCTAGTGAACTGAGTGACTTTGGTGGTTCACAAATCCCGGCTTTTTGGCGTTATTTCCGATTGACTGTTCTTGGCGGTGAAATCGGCTTTTTTGTGAAAATGGGAAACCTAAGAGGGGTTTCCGGAGTCCAAACCAGCATGAACCCACGCCGCCTCCTGACCTTCCTTCTCCTCCCATTCCTGTTTTCCGGCTGCACGGGAAGCGGCGCCGTCAACCCCCTCTCCCCCAAGGCCGCCACGATCGGCGGCAACTCCGATTCCAGCACCGACAACGACACGGTCTATTGGTCCCCCTCCCCGGCCAACCCGCCGGTCACTTCCACCCTCCAATCCATCTCCCTCGTGTCGGACCAACTGGGTTGGATCGTGGGCAACGGCGGTACGGTCCTGAAGTACGACGGCCAGGGCTGGAAGCGCGTCCAAACCGGCATCACGAACCTGGGGGACCTCTACGGCTGTTCCTTCCCCAGCGAACAGGAAGGGTGGGCCGTCGGGGCCAAGGGCGTCATCCTGTCGTACCAGGACGGCAATTGGAGCCAGGCGATTTCGCCCACCTCGGAAACCCTCTATGACGTCGTGGTGGACCGCACCCACCGGGGCTGGGCCGTCGGCACCAACGGCACGGTCCTTTTCTACAACGGCGTGAAGTGGGACCCCGTCACGATCCTGATGGACCCCGTCGCCAAGACCCCCGTGACGACGGACCTGTACGGCGTGGGCTTCTCCAGCTCCACCAACGGGTCCGTGGTGGGCGACCGGGGCATGCTGGTCCGGTACGACGGAAGCCAGTGGACGGTGGAGAAGAGTTCCCCCATCTCCGACCGCGTCCAGAAGGTGTATTGGGTCAACGACGTCGAGGCCTGGGCCGTCGGGGCCTTCGGCACCCTTCTCCGGTTCAACGGCACCTCCTGGTCGAAGTACCAGGGCGCCAGCAACCAAGACCTGTATGACGTGGCCATGACCAGCTCGCAGGACGGCTGGGCCGTGGGCCAGGACGGCTGCCTGGAGCATTACGACGGGTCGCGGTGGATCGCCACCCGCCCGGCCCCGGGGAAGCCCGCGCTCAATTCCGTGGCCTTCCTCCGCAAGAATTTCGGCTTCGCCGTGGGGCAGAACGGCTCGATCCTGAAGTACCAACCCGGCGGGGAAAAGACCGCGGGCACCCTCAAGGTCGACCCGAAACTGGGCGCGAAGACCCCGGGGGATCCCCCGGTCTGGATGATGAGCGTGAACATCCTGAACGACGGCGCCAAGGCCGTCTCCAACGCGAGTTTCGAGGTGGAACTGCCGAAGGGTTATTACCCGGTCCGGCCTTCCCCCACGGCCACGATGACCCCCTTCAAACCGTCGAAGCCGGGCGAGAAGCCCCCCTTGCCGCCCACCCCGACCCGCACCGCCACGCCGAACCCCACCCTCGCGGCGGCCGAGGCGCCCCTGGCGTCCCCGGTGGCCGTCCCGGTCCTGGACTTCAAGTGGGAAAAGGGCGTGATGGCCTACGACCTGGGCCTGGTGGACTCCAACATCCTCAAGACCCTGTCGTTCTCGGTCACCCGCCCCCCCTCCCAACCCGGGAAGAAAATCCCGGCGGCGGTGGTGAAGCTGACCGCCAAGATCGACGGGAAGAAAGTCACCGGTCCAATATCGTTCCAACTGGACGCCTTGCCCAAGGACGCGCCGACCCCAGGCACGCCGACGGCCACCCCGGTCGCAGCCGTTCTGACGCCTTCGGGCAAGCCCGCCCCGGCGACTCCCGTGACCGCATCCCCGGCTACGGTACCCGTGGTTCCCACTAAGACGCCGGTCCCCGCGGCGCCGGGTTGGAGCAGCAATCCCCGTGCAACGCCGAAACCTTCCACTCCCTAAGATCGAGGCGGAAGCCCTCCAAGGCCGGGACGCCGCCGAGGCGCTCACCTGGCTGAAGGGACGCCTCCAGGGCGACCACCGCGTTTCCGCGGCCAAACTCCTCGAAAAATTCACCCGTCGAGTCGTCCAGGAAACCCGGGAGACGGCCCGGCTCGAGCGGATGCTCGTGCCCGAGGGCAACGCCTACTCACGGGGCGCCAAGGTCGTGGCGGGCGTCGACGAGGCGGGACGGGGGCCCCTGGCGGGCCCGGTGGTGGCCGCCGCCGTGGTATTGCCCGAGCACCCCGACCTGCGGATCCTCTCCGGCCTCAACGATTCCAAGCAGATGACCCATGAGAAGCGCGAGGAACTCTTCGG
>CAYMOV010000256.1:0-2798 GCA_964392085.1 uncultured bacterium | reverse complement strand
CCCCTTTTTGGATGTGTTCACGGGCCCGCTTGCGGATTTCCTGCAGGTGTTGGACGAAATCTCCCTTTGACATGAGTCCTCCCGGGTTGTCTCCACGCGAACGGCCCTTGGGAATCCCCGGTCGTCCGGTCTGAACCTTCCGAACCGCGGACCCACGGGGCCCGCATGGGAGCCTGCGGACATTTGAAGCAAGTAACATGCCCGACCGGACCGGATGACCTGTGGATACCCTGCCTTTGGGGTTCTGAAGGCCTCATCCCACTATGGGGAAAACGGGCGTCCAGACCGCTTGGTCCACCCGGTCCGGTCGATCTCCAGCCCTTGAAACGAACGCTGCGATCAGACTGACATCGGACGAATCAATTTGATCGGTCCCGGACTTCAGGAACCGGTTAAACCCGCAACCTTGCATGGCATGTTCCTTGCTTTTTATAGGCCGGTGCGGACCCGATCCGTGATCAAAATGATAGGCGCTTAAAACGCCTCGTGCATCAGCCGCCCATCTTTTGTCCTATCGGACTTCCCAGCGGCCGCGTGTTAGCGTGGCGCTTCATCCAACAACCGGGCCGTCGACGCGGGCCCTGAACCGAACTTAAAACCATGCCTTCCTCAATAGAAGACAAAAAGACCGATGCGCCCTTGGTCCGCCCCGATCGGTCCGGCATCGAGCGCATCGTCCACCCGGATGTGCCTTCCGCGGGGGCCTTCCAAGGAATGGACAACCCGGGTCCCCTCCCCCCCTGGTCGGAGCGCTTCCGTCAAACCTCGAAGTTCGCCGCCTGGGCCGTCATCCTCATCGGGGCCTTCATCCTCATAAGTTGGTCTTTCGACCTATCCCTCCTGAAAAACCTACTTCCGGACCTGAACGGGATGAAGGCCAACAGCGCCCTGGGCTTCGTCCTGTCGGGGATCTCCCTCCTCATCCTTGGGGAGGAGCGTCGGACCGTCGTCAGGACCCGTATCGCCAAGGCCCTGGCGTGGGGGACGGTCTTGATCGCCCTCGCCACCATGTCCCAATACCTGTTCCAATCTGATTTCGGGATTGACCAGCTGCTCTTCAAGGAATCTGCGCCCACGCCCTATATCCCGGGCCGGATGGCCGCCAACACCGCCCTGGGGTTCTTCCTGACGGGGCTGTCGCTCCTTCTCCTGGACGCCGAGGGGGCTTGGTTCGACGTGGGACGCTTCCTCGCCGTGGCGTTGGGTTCCGTCACCTTGATCGCCCTCTTGGGATACGCCTACGGCGTTTCCGCCCTCTATGGTTGGCCCTCCCAGACCCCCATGGCCTTCGATTCGGCCGGGATTTTCCTCCTCCTTTTCGTGGGCCTCCTGACCGCCCGACCCCGCAAGGGGTTCATGGCCGACCTGGCCGACGCGGAGATCTCGGGGACCGTCACCCGTATCCTGGGCGCCTCCATCCTCGTCGTCATGTTGTTGTCCGGCTGGGCGGTCGTGGCCCTCCAAAAACGTTTCCTCTTCGACCCCGCCTTCGAGGTGGCCATCCTGTTGGCGGTCAACATGCTGGTCTCCATGGTCCTCATCCTCACCGCGTCGCGGTACCTTTCCCGATCGGGCCGGGACATCCAGGCGAGCCGGGAATACGCCGAGAACATCGTGGAAACCGTCCGGGTTTCCCTCCTGATCCTGGACCGGGACCTGAAGGTGGTGTCCGCCAACCGGTCCTATTACGAGGCCTTCCAGACCGCCCCGGTCCGCACCATCGGCCGGGACCTTTGGGACCTGGAAAGCGGGTTCCTGGACCCTGCCCCCCTGCGGGAACTGGTCCAGAAGGCCCTCCAAAACAACGAGCCTTTCAAGGATTACGCGATCGAACGCGACCAGCCGCCCCTGGGGCGGCGGAGCCTGTTGCTGAACGGCAAGAAGGTCTTCCGGCCGGGGAACAACACCGAACTGGTCCTGCTGTCCATCGAGGATGTCACCAAGCAGAAGCAATCCCTGGAGGACCGCGAGCGGTTCTTCGACGCGTCCCAGGACCTGATCGCCCTCATGGGCTTCGACGGCAGCGTCAAGGACGCCAACCCGGCCTGGAAGAAGAACCTGGGCTGGACCCGCGAGGAGATGCTGTCCCACCCCTTCTCCTTCTTCCTCCACCCCGAGGACCAGTACAGCACCGAGCTGGCCTTCGAGCGGAGCAAGAACCAGCCCAACATCACCTTCGAGAACCGCTACCGCCACAAGGACGGCTCCTACCGCTGGCTCCTATGGAACACCGTGCCGGCCCCCCTGCAGGGCCTCATCTACACCTCGGCCCGCGACGTCACCCCGGCCCGCGCCGCCGAGACGAAGATGAAGGCCATCTACGCCGAGCTGGAGAAGGAATCGGCCCAACGCGTGACCCTCGCCGGGGACCGCGAGAGGTTCTTCGACGTCTCCCAGGACCTGATCGCCCTCATGAGCTTCGACGGCCTCTTCAAGGACGCCAACCCCGCCTGGGAAAAGGACCTGGGCTGGACGCGGGAGGAGATGCTGTCCCACCCCTTCGCCTTCTTCCTGCACCCCGAGGACCAAGCCAGCACCCAGCAGGCCTTCGAGAAGAGCAAGAACCAGGCGAACATCACCTTCGAGAACCGCTACCGCCACAAGGACGGCTCCTACCGGCGGCTGCTGTGGAACACCATCCCGGAGCCCACCCAGAGCCTCATCTACACCTCGGCCCGCGACGTGACCCCGGCCCGGGCCGACGAGGCCAAGATGAAGACCCTGGTCGCCGAGCTGGAGAGGGAATCGGCCCAACGCCTGTCCCTCGCCGGGGACCGCGAGCGCTTCTTCGACGTGTC
>CAYMOV010000255.1:0-2826 GCA_964392085.1 uncultured bacterium | reverse complement strand
CCAACATCATCCTGACCAACCCCGACATGCTGCACCTCGGCATCCTGGCGTTCCACGACGGTTGGGCCGCCTTCTTCAAGAACCTGAAACTGGTGGTGATCGACGAGGCCCACAGTTACCGGGGGGTCTTCGGCACCCACGTGGCCCACGTGATCCGCCGACTCCGGCGCATCTGCCGCCATTACGGGAGCGACCCCAAGTTCGTGGCCTGCTCGGCCACCGTGGGGAACCCCGGCGAGTTCCTTACTCAATTGACGGGCCTCGACTTCGAAGTCATTACCGAATCGGGCGCGCCGCAGTCCGGTAAGACCTTCATGCTTTGGAATCCCGAGGCTTCCCCCTACACCGACGCGGTCACCCTCCTGACCCAATGCCTTCAGGCGGGCCTCAAGACCATCGTCTTCACCAAAGCCCGTAAGATCACCGAACTGATCTCCCGCTGGGTCACCCAGGCCAACCCCGAATACGCCCACCAGATCCGGAGCTACCGGGCCGGCTACCTACCGGAGGAACGCCGCGAGATTGAGGCCCTGCTTTTCCAGGACAAGCTCAAGGCGGTCATCAGCACCTCGGCGCTGGAGGTGGGGATCGACGTGGGGGGGCTGGACGCCTGCATCCTGGTGGGATACCCCGGCACCATGATCTCCACCTGGCAGAGGGCGGGGCGGGTCGGTCGGGCCCAGGCGCCCTCCCTCATCTTCCTGATCGCCATGACGGACGCCCTGGACCAGTACTGGATGAAGCACCCGAAAAAGTTTTTCGTCCACAAACCGGAGTCCCTCATCGTGGGGGTGGAGAACGAGTCCATCGCGGGGGCGCACTTGATCTGCGCGGCGGCCGAACTGCCCCTCTCCAAGAAGGCCGACGGGCCCTTTTACGGGAAACTATTGGACACGGTTCTCCCCCAACTTTTGAAGGACGGCCGGGTGCTGGAGGGAGTGGACGGGGATAAGTGGTTCTCCGGCGCCAAACAGCCCCAACGGGACGTCTCGATCCGCAACATGGGGGAGGGTTACCAGATCCTCACGGAGGACACGGGGGAACTGATCGGCACGTTGGACGCCCACCGGGCCTTCCGCGACTGCCACCCAGGCGCGGTGTACCTGCACCAGGGCCTGCAGTACGTGGTGAAGGACCTCCGGTGGGAGGAGAAACGGATCCTCGTGTCCGAGGAACCGGTGGACTACTACACCCAGGTGAACTACGAGGAGGACACGGAGATCCTCGAGGAGCGGCATCGCCGCCCTTTAGGGCATCCTGGGGCGCGTTGTGATTTACGATGGGGCCGGGTGAAGGTCACCATGCGGTTCATCAACTATGAGGTCCACCGCCTGACGGACGGCGCCATCGTCTCCACCTATCCCTTGACACTGCCGCCCCAGGTCTTCGAGACCGAGAGCCTTTGGATGACTTTTCCCCACAGGCTCCAGAGCGACGCCGCGGACCAAAAACTCCATTTCATGGGGGGGCTCCACGCGGCGGAGCACGCCACCATCGGCCTCATGCCGCTTTTCGTGATGTGCGACCGCTGGGACCTGGGCGGCATCTCCACCCCGGCCCATCCCCAGGTTCCCCAGCCGGTCATCTTCATTTACGATGGGTACCCCGGGGGCGTGGGGTTGACCCGTAAGGCCTACGACCTCATGGAGGACCTTTTGTTGTCGGTGTTCGAGGGGATCCGCGATTGCGAGTGCGAGGAAGGCTGTCCCGCCTGCATCCAATCGCCGAAATGCGGGAGCGGGAACCATCCGTTGGATAAGAAGGGGGCTCTGATGATTTTGTCCCATGTTTTGGGCCGGACGGACTTGAAGCCGCTACCGCGCCCCAAGGCCGAGATGCCCCTGCCGGGGATGGAGGACTTCACCAAGAAACCGAAGGAGTCCGCCTCCGGGCCGGCTCCCGCGGCACCGAAAACCAAGACCCCCGAGCGTTCGCCCCTCAGCGTCCGGTCCGGTCCCGAGGTCCCGAAGAAGACGGGCCCCGTGGTGTTCGACATCGAAACCCAGTACCTGGCCGCGGAAGTCCCCGGCGGGTGGAGCAACCTGCCCGGCATGAAGGTGGCCTGCGTGGTGGTCTACGACGTGGACCTGAAGGAGTACTTCGCCTACGGCGAGGAGGATGTGGACGAATGCGTGCGGCACCTCCAGGCCTCCAGCCTGGTCATCGGTTTCAACAGCCTGAAGTTCGACTACGGCGTCTTGCAGGGCTACACGAAGGTGCAACTGGCCAAACTTCCGACCCTCGACCTGATGGTGGAACTTCAGAACGTCATCAAGTTCCGTCTCTCGTTGTCCCACTTGGCCCAGAAGAACTTGGGGGCGGACAAGAGCGCGGACGGCCTGCAATCGGTGCAGTGGTGGCGGGAGGGGAAGCGCGACCAGGTGGTGGAGTACTGCAAGATGGACGTGAAGCTCACTTATGAGATTTGGAAGCTCGGCAAGGACCAGAGGTACCTGGTTTATGAACACAAACAAACGAAGGACCTCGTCAAATGTCCCGTTTCTTGGTAAAGGAAACCGTTTAGGAAAGCCATGAAGATCCCGTACAAATTCACTCCGTTATTTTTGTTGGCCCCTCTGGGATACTATTTCGGTCCCTACCTGGGAGGGGCGGGATGCTTTTCAGAGGGTGTTGGGTTTTTAATCAGCGCGATCAGCATGTTCGTGGTTCCATTCATGGTCGCGGCCATCTTTTTTTTCCTACACAAGACCAAATGGTATTTCCGGATCCCGGTCTTCATGACCGTCATTATTCTCCAGTTCGGGTTGATCTTCTTGGGCCCGGCGGCGGCCACCTCGGAGACCATGGGGTTGGCCCATCGAATGA
>CAYMOV010000254.1:0-2838 GCA_964392085.1 uncultured bacterium | reverse complement strand
GTTGGGGCCGTTGGCGCTGTCGCGCTAGGCGAAGGCGTCAACGTAGGCGTAGACGAGGGCGGAACCGGAGTATTTGTCCAAATGGACGTGGAGGTGAATGTCGCCGAGGGCGGCACCAAGGTATAGGTGCTGGTCGGCGGAACCGTCGTATCCGTCTGGGTGGGCGGTACAGGGGTATTCGTCGAGGTGGCCGTCGGGGGCACCGGCGTGTTCGTGGACGTGGGGGTCCGAGTAGCGCTCGGCGTCATGGACGGCGTAGCTGTAACGGTTCGAGTAGTTGTTGAAGTTGGGGCCGTTGGCGCTGTCGCGCTAGGCGAAAACGTCAGCGTAGGCGTAGACGAGGGCGGGATCGGCGTATTAGTCGATGTGGCTGTAGGGGGTACCGACGTAAAGGTATTCGTCGGTGGCACCGGCGTGTTCGTCATTGTAGACGTAAAGGTGAACGTCGCCGTCGGCGGTACGGGCGTATTGGTCTTGGTCGAGGTCCAAGTCGCCGTGGAGGTAGGGGTATCAGACGGCGGAACCGAGGTGAAAGTGCTGGTTGGCGGCACCGGGGTATTCGTTTTCGTTGACGTAGGGGTGAACGTTGCCGTCGCCGGTACGGTTGTAGGGGTCTTGGTCGAAGTCCAAGTCGCCGTGGGGGTCGGCGTATCCGTCGGCGGAACCGGGGTGTTGGTCTTCGTAGGAGTGAAGGTGGCCGTATTCGTCGTCGTGGACGTGGGCGTCGCCGTTCGGGTCGGCGTGGAAGTAGAAGTGGCCGTAAAAGTGGCTGTGGCCGTAGGCGGCACCGGGGTGTTCGTCTTCGTGGCCGTGAAGGTGGACGTATTCGTCGCGGTGAATGTGGCTGTCGCCGTCGGCGAACTGGTTCGGGTGAAAGTCAATGTTGATGTGGCCTTAGGGGTCGCTGTCCGTGTAGGGGTCAAGGTCATCGTTGCCGTGTTCGTCCGGGTGAAAGTGACCGTGGGGACCACCGGCGTCGGGGTCGATGTGGGACCCGCGCTGTTGACCCCCACGAAGGAAACCACGCTGGAAACGGGCATCGAATAAGTGAAGCTGTTGCCTGAGACGGCCACAGCCGATTGCTGCGCCAGGTCATTGCTACCGTCGGTCACCCAAGGGACCACGGAAGTCGCCGTGAGGCCGTTCAAGCTGAAGGTCTGGTTGACGGCCGCGTTGTTCCCGTTGATGGCCACGACCACGAAGGTCGTGGGCGAGGAATTGTTGGTGTTCTTGAACGCGGTCACCGATACGCCGCCCGTGGGCACGGCCGTCGCGCCCATGCGGTAGAAACCGGGCCGCACGAACTTGCTGTAATTGCCGATGACCATGGGCCGTTTGGTGATGGTGTTGGTCGCGTCATCGATCAGGCTGGCGGTGCTGGCCGACCAGATCCACCAATGCAGGAAGGCGTTCATGTTGCCCGTGGTCATGCATTTGTGGATCCACCCGGCCTCCTCCAGGCCCGACAGCATGGTGTGGTCGTCGGGGGTGATGTTGCCGTCCGAGATCTCGGTCATCCAGCTCTCTTGGTTGGTTAAATGGCTCCAACCGGCGGTGGCGATGTTGTTCGGCCCACCGCCGTAGATGTGCCCCCCGATGATTCCGACCATGGGGGCGGCGACGGCGTCGTTCATGGTGGTGGCGGCGAGCGCCAGGTTGTCGTGGAAACTCTCGGTGATCATGACCTTGGTGGACAGCCCGGCGGCTTGGAGGTCGTTGTAAAGGGCCGGGACGAAGACATCGAACTGTCCCGCGTTCCAAATGGCCGCTTCGTAAGAGGGGTTCCAGTCGGGTTCGTTCTGGGGGGAGACGGCGTAGAGGCTGACGCCGAAGTGGCTCTGGATGTACTGGACATAGCGCGTGAGGTAGGCGGCATAACCGGTGTCCGCGGCGTTGGGCGAACCGGAGGCGGCTCCGGTAAAGGTGGCGCTGGCTCCGCTTAAATTGCCGCTGGTGTTGCTTCCATTGACGCTGTTGTTCCCCTTGTAAGCGGCGGGCGGCGACCAAGCCGTGCTCCAGATGAGGATATTGGAGTTGACGGAACGGGCCAGGGTCATGGGGGCGGCCTCGCTGTTCCAGGCGCTCCCGCTGCCCGTATCAGTGGGGTCGATCCGGGTCCTCAAGATGGAAAAACCCACGTGTCCGTTCACGTTGTCGTTGGCCCACAGGGCCTGGGCCCATGAGGAGAGGTTGCTCGCGGCGTTCCAAACACTGGCCGCCCCGAAGCCGTGGATATATTGGTTCGTCTGGGTGGCGTCCACCGTACAGGTGCCCGCCCAGGCCGGACAGATCGTCCCCGACGTGAACGCCAATAGTAGAAACAAAGACCTCAAAAACCCTTTTGAATCCATTATGCCAGTCCCCTTATGATTTTATCGGGCGTGGTTGAATGTTTCCGCTTATGGGGCGTTCCTGCACCCCGCCTGGCGAAAAGGTTATACAAATCCAATTGGGCCAGACCGAGGGCCCTTTTCAGCCCAGGATGAGGATCTTGCCGGTGCTGGAACTGGTCTGGCCGTTGGACTCGACGGTCACCTGGAAGAAGTAGGTCCCGTTGGCCAGCTTCGAGCCGACCTTGTCCCGCTCGTCCCAATAAAGCTCGTGAAGGCCCGACGTCCCGTAGGCCCCACCGGTCAGGGTCTTCGACCAGATCAACTGGTACGACAGGGTGTAAACCCTCAGGGTGATCTTGGCGTTCGGGTCCAGCAGGAGGGGAACTCCGACCGACTGGGTCGTGATGGACCCCATTCCGTCCCCCAAAGTGAAGGAAAGGGTGGTCCCTGTTCCCGTCGAGGGGTTCGGGAAGGCCAGGGCGCTGGCCACCGTCAGGGACGCCTG
>CAYMOV010000253.1:0-2853 GCA_964392085.1 uncultured bacterium | reverse complement strand
TGTTGGCCCCATGAAATAATCCCTATCCGGAGAAAATGGTATGAAACGAATCGGTTGGTTTCCCTTCGTCGGGGTCGTTTTCGCGGGGCTCACCCTCCTTTTCCAAGCCTGCAATAAGAAGGACAACCCGGCCGCACCGGCCCCGGACCCCACACCCACATTCACCGCATGCGTTTCCTGCACTTTGACCTTCACCTCCACCGAGACCTCCACGCGGACCCAAACCTCGACTCCCACCCCGTCCGCCACGGCGACCTGGACCGCCACCCCTTCCAACACCCGAACCGCCACCTTGACCCCCACCCCCACCCTGACTCGAACCTCCACTTGGACCCCGACGGAAACCCTCACGCCGACCGTCACCCCGACCCCCACCTCGACCCCTACGCCGACCTTAACGCCCGTCGTCACGGCGACGGCCACCTGCCCGGATACGCCGGTCCCAACCCAGACGCCCGGCGCCCCGGTGAATTACATCACCGGTACCTTGTCCTACGGCCCAGGCGGGGTGGGCGGGACCCATACGATCGGGATCGACGTCTTCAACAGCACCGACTTCAACGCGGGTTCGTTGGTCGGGACCGACCACTCCGCGACGAACGGGTTCACTTACCGGATTCCCGTTCCCACGGCGGGCCCTTATTACATCGCCATGCTCTACAACACCCTCGGGGACTCGAACCCCTATGGCGCGGTCGACAACGGCGGGCCGGCTCCCGGGTCGTATTACTCCATCAACGGGGGGGGAATGGGGGGGTGCGCGCCTCCCGGGACCGCCGTCGTCATCAGCGGCGGGGTGACCCAAAACTTCTCGTTCGGCAACGGCTGTGCGCCGGTGCCGGGTTTTTACGGGACCGCGTCCTACGGCGGGTCCCAGGGCCCCGTGAACGCCTGCCATCCGATCGTGATCGAGGATTTCTACGACAGCGCCCTCACGAGCCCGGCGGGAGACCGTGAAGAATCGACCACGAACGGGGGGAACTATAATTTGACCTGTTCCTACAACCTGAGCCACCCGGCCTCCCCCGTGTCCTATTGGGTGCGGGCTTATTACGACCAATCGGGAACGGGGAGTTGGGTTTCGACGGACGACGCGGTCACCTTCATTTCGAACATGACCCCCAACGGGGGTACGACGGTGGGTTGCGCCTTTTAAGGCATTGGATCATTGGGCGGCCAAAACCCCGGTCTTAACTTTATGAAAACCCAATAAACGCTTGGGCTGGCGCGGATCCGGGGCCGATTTCCCATTAGGTGTAGGTGCAAGTATCCCGTTTTCGCGCTATGTTGATCCCCACCTCCCCCTGAAAGAGGGTCGACTGATGCGCCGGATGAACCTGATGTGGATCCTCCCCTTCTGCGCCTGGTGGGCCGCGGCCCCACCGGCCGCCTGGGCGGCAACACCCGCCGCCACCCCGGAAAACACCCCCTCACCGATCGAACGTCTCAGCCAGGTGGAGGCCCAACTCAAGGAACTCCAGAACCAGGTCCGTCATGGGGTCCTCGACGCCCAGGAACGCGAAGAGCGACTCAAGGTGGGGGCTTTCGGGGACGCGTCCTACGGGGGCTCCAAACCCGACAAGTCCCGACCTTGGACCAACCGGTTCGCCCTGGGGGAGCCTTCCTTCTTCCTCACCGGGAGGTTCGGTCCACACCTTTCCTTTGTTGACGAGAACCTCATTGAGTTCCACGGAACCGTGGTGGGGTTCGGGCTTGGCCGGGTCCTCGTGTCCTACGCGTTCGACCGGGGCCTGAGGCTCTTCGCCGGGCGGGACCACGCCGCCACCGGTTTCTGGAACCGGACCTTCGGTTACGCGGCCATCCAGCAAACCACCATCGAACGGCCGTTTTTCCTCGGGTTCGAGGACGAAGGCGGCGTCCTCCCGGTCCACTTGGTCGGCCTGGGCGCCGAAGGGACATTCTCCCTGGGCGGGTCCCAACTCCAATACGAATGCAACCTGGGCAACGCGCCGAGCCTGGACCTCACGGGCGACGGTTCGGGGAACGTTACGGCCGTCGGACTGGACGGCCACCTGACCGGCGATGGGGCCGACCGAAAGGCCCTGGCGGCGCGTTTGTCGTTCAAGCCATGGGCGGACAAGGGCCTGTCCCTCGGGACGGCGACCTATGTCGGCCGGGTGGACGCCCTGGCCGCGACCCCGGACCTGGCGGGGGCTCCGGTCCTCTTCCGGGACTTGGGGCAATGGGCGCTCGAGGGCGAGGCGGTTTGGAGGGATGAACGGCTGGAGTTGATGGGGGAGTACTACCTGTTCAACGACCAAGTCCAGGGCGCCGCGACCCAGGGGGCCCGCGGAAACCGGGCGTTCTACGCCCAGGCGGGGGTCCACCTGACCGAGCATTGGATGCCCTATCTCCGGGCCGAGAACCTCCGGGCCAAATCGGGGGATCCCTATTTCACCCTCCTGGGACCCCTGAAGAAATCCATCTACCTCGCGGGTGTCCGCATCGACCTGGTTCCCCGGATCTCGGCGGTCAAGCTCGAGGGCCGGGTGATCCAGACCGACGCCTCGAGATCGATGGAGGCGGGGGCCCAATGGGCTTTCGGTTTCTGACGACACCCTGAAAGTAAAGGACGGCCTGATGAACCATCTCCATCGAATCGGAGCTTTCGCCCTGGCGGCGGGGGCGGTCCTCGGCCCGCGAACCCTTTGGGCGGGCGCGCCCCAGGTGGGTGGCGTCGTGGTAGGCGAGTTGACCGTGACGGCCCCGGGGCGGCCGGCCCAGGCGGCCCAGGGATCCGGCGGGTTCTATGACGACGATTTCGAGTCCTCGTCCGTGAAACCCACGGCGCCCGAGGAAGTGGTGGTGTACCTCAAGGATGTCCCCGGGACC
>CAYMOV010000252.1:0-2853 GCA_964392085.1 uncultured bacterium | reverse complement strand
GGTCACAGTGGACCCACTGGAAAACGCCCAAACCGTCGAACCCCTTTACAGCAAGTTGAATGATTGAGGCCGTGGTGTCCATCGGGTCCATTGTTGCGATAATGTTTTCTTGAGGTTTTATCGTAGACCAAATTCCTGTAACTTCTCCCATAGGTAAGCCGTGATTCATTGAGGCCATGGTGTCCATCGGGTCCATTGTGGTGATAATGTTTTCTTGAGGTTTTGCCTACAGCTTTAAATCCGTTATCCTGTTGCGTAAACCCACCCCGAGGTCGCCCTTGATCACCCCCGAGCAGCTGCCCCACGACTACCCCCGCCGTTACCTGGACGCCGCCTTCGACGGCGCCCAATGGGCCCACGTGAAGGCCCGGTACGACGAGTTGGAGGCGCGGAGCCTCCCGGACGCCGGGGCCCTGAAGCGCTGGCTCGACGACTGGATGGAACTCGACGGCGCGGTGGACGAGGCCGGGAGCCTGCGCTACGTGGCCATGACCTGCGCCACGGACAACCCGGGCCACGAGAAGGCCTACTTGGACTTCCTGGAGGGCGTCGCCGAGCCGTCCAAGCCCCGCGACTTCGCCCTGGTGAAGAAATACCTCGCCGCCCCCGCCCGCGGCGCCTTCGCGAAGGGCCCCGGCGCCCTCTTTGACCGCTCCGCCCGCAGTCGGGCCGACCTGTACCGCCCCGAGAACGTGGCCCTCGAGACCGAGGTCGACAAGCTGTCCCAAAAGTTCCAGAAGCTCTCGGGCGCCCTCACGGTGGAGTACGAAGGGCAGGAACGCACACTCCAGCAGATGGGCCGCACCCTCGAGGAGTCCGACCGCGACCGGCGGCAGGACGCCTGGCACCGCATCTCCGAGCGGCGGCTGAGGGACAAGGAGCGGTTCGAGGACCTGTTCGACCAAATGCTGGAGATCCGGGGGCGCATCTCGGCCCAGGCGGGCTTCGGCAACTTCCGCGACTACATGTTCAAACGGAAGGAGCGGTTCGACTACGGCCCGGCCGATTGCGAGTCCTTCCACCTCGCGGTGGAAAAACACGTGGTGCCGCTGGTGCGCGAGATCCAGGACCGGCGCCGCAAGCGCCTCGGCTTGGACAAGCTCAAGCCCTGGGACCTTTCCTGCGACCCGGAGGGCCGGGGGCCCCTTCGTCCCTTCGCCCACGCCGAGGACCTGGTTTCGGGCGTCCACCGGATCCTGGGGGCCGTGGACCCCGAATTCGGGAAGCTGTTCGGCCGCATGAAGGACCTGGGGCTCCTGGACCTGGACAGCCGCAAGGGCAAGGCCCCGGGCGGGTACCAGTCCACCCTGTCGGAGGCGCGGCTCCCCTTCATCTTCATGAACTCCGTGGGCCAGGACGGCGACGTCCGCACCCTGTTGCACGAGGGTGGCCACGCCCTCCACGCCTTTTTGGCCCGGGACCGGGCCTTCGCCCCCGAGCGCCACGCGCCCATGGAGTTCTGTGAGGTGGCCTCCATGTCGATGGAGCTCTTGGGCGACCCGCACCTCGGGGCGTTCTACGGGGATCCGGCGGACGCCGCCCGTTCCATCGTGTCCCACCTGGAGAACGTCGTGGTGCTGTTGCCTTGGATCGCCACGGTGGACGCCTTCCAGCATTGGATCTACCTGAACCCGAAGCATACCCGCGGGGAGCGCAAGGCCCATTGGACGGCCCTGCGGCGCCGGTTCGGCGGCATCGAGGACTGGACCGGCCTGGAGGATGCCCTGGCCTATGGGTGGCACCGCCAGCTCCACATCTTCGAGCTTCCCTTCTATTACATCGAGTACGGCATCGCCCAGTTGGGGGCCCTGCAGGTCTGGCGCAACGCCCGGAAAAACCTGAAAACCGGCGTGGCGGGGTACAAGAACGGCCTGGCGGTGGGCGGGAGCAAGACCCTGCCGGAGATCTTCACCTCGGCGGGGATCAAATTCGACTTCAGCGCCGACACCATCCGTCCTTTGGTGGCCGAGGTCAAATCGGAGCTCGACCGCCTGGACCCCGAGAAGCCGTGAAGCTCATAGCGTTCAAATAAAAAAGGGCGGCCCGATCGGGCCGCCCTTTTTATCTACGGTTCATTCCCAGTGCTTGGAGACCTTACGCCGATCCCGGGGCTTCTCGCCCCCAGCCTTCATGCGGTGGCCGCCGCACTTCGGGCAGGTGAACTTTCGCTTGCCGTGCGCGAGGTGGCGCTCCTCGCGCATCTTGACCCTACACTTCCTGCAGAACACGCCTCAGTTGCCGCTTTCGTCGCCCATCCAAAGCCGGTAGGCCCAGACCCCCACGAGGATCCCCACCACCGTGAAGACCGCCGAGATCTTGCCCTCGCCCAGCTGGGCGACGGCGGTGCCGGGGCAGGCGCCCGACAGGGCCCAACCCACGCCGAACAACGCGGCGCCGATCAGGCGGTCCTTGCGGAACTCCACCTGGTTCCACTCGATCTTCTCGCCGGCGACCGACTTGCCGCCTTTTTTCTTCAGGAGGAAAATCCCCAAGGCGGTGACCAGGATGGCAGTGGCGATGAGCCCGAACAGTTGGAACTCGCGGAACAAGAACATGTTCAGGATGGAGTCGTAATCGGTGGCCCGCCCCTTCGAGAGGAAGTAGCCGAAGGAAAGGCCGAACAGCGTGAAGGTCCAGCCGGGAAGCGAAAGGGACTTCGCCTTGGACTTGACGGGAGATTTGCGCGTAATGGCCATGGTTCACATCCCCCTGAGCAGGAGTCGGGCGAACAGCGCCCCGGCTAAAAAGAACACCACGGTGGCCGCGATGGACATCTTGTTCCCCAGGCTCACGCCCAGGATCGAGTGGCCGCTGGTGCAGCCCCCGGCCCAACGGGCCCCGAACCCGATGAAG
>CAYMOV010000251.1:0-2868 GCA_964392085.1 uncultured bacterium | reverse complement strand
CCGGAAGTCGGGAAGATCTACGGGGACCTGGCGAAGGTGGATTGGCCGGCGAAAAGCCAGGCCATGGTCCAATCGCTGGATACGGTCGGGCTCCAGGACTTGATGGCCCGTTGGGGCGTCTCCGCCCAGGACCTGGAACGTGTCGTCCGGGAGGGCCTCGCCTCGGCCGTCCAGGGACTCAACCGATTCATCCTTTCCGCCGTCGGTTCGTTGCTCCAAAACACCGCCGGTTTCTTGGCCCGGTGCTTTTTCGTCCTTTTCTGCCTGTTCTTCTTTTTCCGGGATGGCGAAGCCTACGCGGATCGGGTCGTGGAATTCCTTCCCCTCCAGGCGGGTCATCGCGACGAAATCATGGGAAACCTTTCCCGGATGGTTTCCTCGGTGGTGAGGGCCATGTTCGTGGGGGCCCTCGCCCAGGGCGTTTTGGCGGGGGTGGGTTTCGCCGTGGCCGGGGTGCCCCTCCCGATCCTGTTGGGCTTGGCGACGGCGGTGGGCTCCTTTGTCCCGGTCTTGGGGGCCGCGATCATTTGGATTCCCGTTTCGGTTTACCTCCTCCTCGACCACCAGACCACGACGGGGGTGCTCCTGGCGCTTTGGGGACTGTTGGCCGTGGGGTCCATCGACAACGTCCTGAAGCCCATGATCATCGGGGGAGGGGCCAAGCTTCCGGTTCTCCTGATCTTCTTCACGACCCTGGGCGGGATCAAGCTGTACGGGTTCCTGGGGGTCTTCCTCGGGCCCCTGATCCTTTCGATGGGCCTCGCGTTCCTCGCCATCTACCGGGATCTCTATCTCGACGCCGCGCCGGTGAAGGTTTCCCGGAGGGTTGGGACCCCCCAAAAGCCGGGAAAACCCACGGCCGGCTGAACCGCCGGGGCCGGAGGGTTGATTCCTCCGTTGAAGTCGTGGAAGTTACTGGCTTGGCCGGGAGGACCCCTCCCGGGGTCGAATCCCCTTGAACCCTTTCCAGTGGAGGATGTCATGCGTTACCGCAATTTGGGTCGGACGGGCCTTTCGGTCAGCGAAGTCGGATTCGGCGCTTGGGCCATCGGCGGCAAGTGGTGGGGTCCCCAGGACGACCAGGACTCCCGCCTTGCCCTGCATGAGGCGCTGGACCGGGGCTGTAACTTCATCGACACGGCTTGGGTCTACGGCGACGGCCACAGCGAGAAGCTCATCGGACGGGTCCTGAAAGAACGGAACCAACCGGCGATCGTGGCCACCAAGGTACCCCCCAAGAACTGGAACTGGGACAACCGGCCCGGGACGCCGCTGTCGGCCGCCTTCCCGCCGGACTGGGTCGAGCAAAAACTGGACGAATCGCTCCGCCACCTCGGGCGGGACACCGTGGAGGTGCTCCAGCTCCACACCTGGAACCGGGAATGGAACGCCCAGGCGGGGCCCCTCCTCGACCGGATCGCCCGGCTGAAGCGGTCGGGAAAGATCCGTGCCTTCGGGATCTCCCTCCGGGACCGTGGCGCCGACGAGGCCAACGACTTGGTGCGCCGGCGGATGGTGGACTCCCTCCAGGTCTTCTTCAACCTTTTCTACCAGGAGCCGATCAAGGGATTGTTCACCCTGGCGGGGGACTACGGGGTGGGCCTGGTCGCCCGGGTGCCCCTGGCCTTCGGGGCCTTGTCGGGCCGGTTCACGAAGGCCACCCGATTCCTGGGGGACGACCACCGCCGCCGCCTCTACGAGGGTGCCCGCCTGGAGGAGACCCTCCACAAGGTGAAGGCCCTGGAGTTCCTGAAGCGGAAGGACCGGGACTTGGCCGAATCGGCCATCCAATGGACCTTGGCCTTTCCCCAGGTGTCCACCTCGATCCCCGGCATCCGAAACCCCCGGCAGGCCCGGATGAACCTGAGGGCGGGGGATGGGGTCCGTCTCACTCCCGCCGAGGTGGCCAAGACGCGCAAGCTTTACCCCGTTAATTTCGGCCAGCCGATCCGGAAACTGGAAGCCGGGGAACAGGCCCCGGCGATTTTCGTGTCGGGGGTCCGGGAGATTCCCGCCGGGCCCGTCCCTCAAGCCCGACCCAAGGCCGTGAAACCCAAGCGAGGGAAGGCCGCTCCCAAGAAAAAATCCCGGACGGCCCGCAAGAAGCCGGTCCGGCCGGTCCGGAAAGCCCAGAAGAAGGCGAAAAAACGGGGAAAGCGCTGACGTCATGGAACCTTGGGTCACCGAGAGCGAGACGCTCGCCTACCAAAACAAGCTGTTCCGGATCCTGGAGAGGACCAACCGTTCCCCCCGCTCCGGCCGCGCCCACCCGTTTTTCGTCCTCTCGACCTGCGATTGGGTCAACGTCGTGGCCGTGACGCCCGAAAACCGGATGGTGTTGGTCCGGCAATTCCGCCACGGCACCCATTCGGTGACCTGGGAAATCCCGGGGGGCGCGGTGGATCCAGGGGAGACGGATCCGCTCATCGCGGCGAAGCGGGAATTGAGGGAGGAAACCGGATACGAGGCGCCCGAGTGGTTTTTTCTCGGCACGGTGGAGCCGAACCCCGCGATCCAGGACAACCGCTGCCATACCTACCTGGCCTGGGGGTCCGTTCCCACGGGGGCCCAAGATCCCGACGAGACGGAAGAGATCGACGTCGACACCTATGACCTTGATAAAGTTCCCGGGATGGTGGAACGGGGGGAGATCACGCATTCCCTCGTTCTGACGGCCTTTTATCATTTCGACCGGTGGCGACGCGAGAACCCCGACCGAAAACTTCCCGGCAAAGGATGAAACGTTTTTCGGTTCCGGGGCGTATAAAACTTAAAGGGGCTTGAGACCTAGGGACCTGTCTGGTAACACTATGGATGGTCCCATTGCCGTGCGGTTGGGTTATAGCCCGGCCGCCCCGTATCACCGGG
>CAYMOV010000250.1:0-2885 GCA_964392085.1 uncultured bacterium | reverse complement strand
GTCCTTTCGAACGGCCTCTATATCGTCGTCGTGGACCTCACGGACCTCAGCGGCCATATCGACCGGAAGATCACGAAAATAATCGTGAAGAAATAACCCTACTTAAATAGTATTGCAGTTGGCGGCTAGCCATTAGCCTTTGGCTCTTATTCGTCATCCCGAACCCTTGGGTGAGGGATCCATACCCAACTCCCGAAAACGGCTTTTGCTTTTTGGCTTGAAGCTAAGGCCAACCGCCGCGCCTCATCCCCCAACTCCCGGGACCAACCTTTTAAGCACTCACCCGCTTCAATGACCCCTTAAAACCCTTGGTTATAGGATTACCTTAATGACGCGGATCATACGTTGACGAAAGCGCTTGCAGAAGGTAGCATTAATATACAAATCCTAACAACGCCATTTTTAACGAGCAAACACCCGTGTTTAAGGGTTTCACAAATGGAGTTACGACCACTCACTTGAAACCTGCAATCGATTCCAGAAACTTGGTGGGTTAATGTTTAAATCAGTCGGATCAATGAAAGCTCAATTGAGCCGACGTGGAATTCACTATTTTTTTAAAATTCAAACCCAATTGATTGGTCAAAACCTCCTGAAGAACCCTCATCATTTTGAAACCTCTCCAGTACAAACCTTCCCAACCAGGTCCCGGATGTCGCGCCTTCTGGGGGGGCTGGTGATCGGATTGGGGGTATTAGGAAACTTGGCTTCCGCCCATGCGGCGGTCGGGGTGGTCATCAACAACCTGACGGTCAGCCCCACCACCTTTTGCCCGGGTGACACCCTGGGGGTGACCTTCGATGTCTGCAACGACCAGCAATACACCACCCCACCCGGAGACATCATCATCGTGTTGGAAGACACTTCCGTGATTACCTCCATGCCGACGACCTTGGGGAACGGGAGCCAGTTGAGCTCCAGCACGTGGGAGTTGTTGGACACCGCGGGGGTCATCAACCCGCCCTCGACCCTTTGGTTGAACACGGGTGGGTACGCCACCAACCCCCCGTTGGCCGTGGTGGACGGCACCTACGTCTGCAAACACATGGGATTCGTGCTTCAAACGCCGACCGTCGGCATGAAATACGGCGTGACCTACCGCATCCACATCGGCTACACGGATAGTTACGTCAACTACACCCCGGCCAAGAACTACTCGGTGAACGCGACCAGTTGCATCCCGCCCGCCAACGCCACCCTCAAGAAACGCGCCGAGGGGACCGCCGCTCCCGGGGATCCGATCCTCTACTGGCTCGATTACGACGTCGTGAATTCCAACAACGTGGTCGTGAGCGACCCGCTCCCCGCCGGCGTGACCTTCCTGGGGGCATCGCCCGGCTATACCGGGCCCGCGGTGGGAACGGTCTGTCCCTGCACCGTCTCCTGGACGTTGGGCAACGCGAACGCGGGTTCCACCCCGCCCTATGAGGTGAAGGGGACCCGTTGGGTGGAGGTTCAGGTCCCGACCGGCGCCGCCAACGGTTCGGCGATCAACAACACCGCGAAGGTGACGACCACCGAGCAGTCCGGCGGCGTCAATTCCAACGCGGCCAACCTGACAGTCGGGTCCGGGCTGAACATCTCCCTCTCGAAGCAGCAATTGGACGCCACCGGCACCAACCCGATCATCACGGCGGCCAATGGGTCCACCGTCACCTACCGGCTGAACTTCACGCTCTCCGGGTTGGGACTCAAATGCTACGACAGCCTCGACGCTCCGGCGAACGGGACCACCTATGGCGCGGGAGCGGCGCCCCCGGGTTGGACCGCCGTCTCCGAGGACAATAAGGGCGCCACCTGGGCCAGCTGGGTCATCCACCAGGACCCCGACGGGAACCGCTATATCGTGGCCACCACCCAGAATTACGGCTTCTTCATGTACAACTGCACGAACATGTTGAACGCACAGAACAATTATTGCGAGGGGACGATCGAAAGCGATGTTTACATGGGAAGCGCGGCCACGGACCTTGGGATCCTCATCCGGTCCAACGGGCAAACGGGCGCCAACTTCAAGGGAATCTGGCTTTTGATGTCGAAGGACACGAGTTACGGGACGGGGTGTTCCGGCAACTTGGCGATCCAGTTCAACACGAGCGACTCGACCCGGACCGTGGAGGGCTGTTACACCGCCCCCCCCACCAACCCGCCCAACAACCTCCAGTGGTACACCATGAAGGTGCTGACGACCCAAACGGGCTGCGCCATGAGGTACCAAGCGAAATATTGGATCCGCGGGACACCCGAACCGGCCGCTTGGATGGTTGATTACACCGACGCTTCCCGCAACTACTGCACGGACCCGAACTGGGCCTGCGAGGGAACCACGGGGGCGGTCGCCAATGAATGGCGCCCCGGTTTCGGCAACCAAGGCGACTACAACGCCTACGACAACTTCAGGGTGTTTTCCAACAATTACCTCCAAAACGCCGTTCTGACGGATACCGTCCCGGTGGGGATCGATTTCTCGGCCATCACGGCCGGGACCGGGGTGAACCCCAGTCCCGGTTGTTGCGGGACGAACGAGGGATTCGTCAGCTGGAATTTCACTGGAAGCCAAAACGGGGCGACGTCCGGCAAGATCTTCGATGCCTCAGGGACGATGGAGTGGAAGGGTGTGGTGGACTGTACCGAGGCTTCGACCGCTAACAACATCGGCGCCTTGACCGGACAAAACTCCCTTGGCACCAGCGCGGGGGTGTTCCTCTCGAACCAAACCAACCTGACATTCTCTTGTGGGACCCCCACTTTCACTCCGACCCCCACACGAACCCCGACCCCGACGAACACTTATACGCCGACCCCAACTCCTACCCCCACATTCACCTTGACCCCGACCCGTACCCCTACGCCGACTCCGACGTTTACCCCCACCCCGACCCCGA
>CAYMOV010000249.1:0-2891 GCA_964392085.1 uncultured bacterium | reverse complement strand
CCCTGTTCCAATGGCCCTTCCGGGCCGAGGCCACCAGCCGAGGCCCAAGCTTGGAAGGTGCCACGCCAAAATAGGGTGGTGCCTTCCGGGCCGAGGCCACCAGCCGAGGCCCAAGCTTGGACGGTGCCACGTCCAATTGACGCGGTCTGGTCCAGGCCCCATTCCACGGCAGGGTCCAATGACCAAGCCCTATAATACCCGGATGATGAACCCACGTGCGATTCCCGGGGATTCCAGCCGAATTTGGCTTTGGTTCCTCGGTGTTTCAACCTTCAATCTCCTGTTGTTCCTCACACCGGGCGGCGTGGTCCTCAAGGCCTGCATCGGGACATCAGGCTGGTTGGCCGCGGGTTGGGTGGCCTATCGCCAGGGTCCTCCTCCCCCGGTTTCGGCCGTTGATCCGACCATCCCGGCGATCCCCGGGTGGGGCGTGGCGGTCCTTGGACTCGTCGCCTTGGCCTTCCGGGTTTTTTTTAGGAACCTCGATACGTGTTGGCCGACCCCCGACGAGACCTTCCACGCCCTTTGTGCCCTGAACTTGGCTGAGACCCACCGCTTTCACGCGTTTTACAACGTCGGCATCACCCAAGTCCCTCCCCTTTTCTTCTGGCTCGAGGGCATTTGGTTCATGGTCTTCCCCCCGTGCGGGTGGACCCTTTGGGGTTTTCCGGGGCTCCTCTCCGCGGCCGCGCTGATATTCGGTCACCGGGCCTTCCAACGCGCCTTTCCCGGATCAACCGCCCGTCTTGGATCCTTCCTCCTGGCGTTTTCCTTCTGGCCGATCTACCTTTTCCGGCAAAACATCTACGGGGCCATCCTCATTGTCTGGGCCCTCGCGGCTTGGGACGCCTATGGAAAATGGCGGCTTTCCCCCGGTCCCACGGCGAGGGCGCCGGCCCTGGCGTTGGCCTTTTGGCTCGGGACGGGGTTTTGGACGGCCCTCCACTGGCCCCTCGTGGCGGGGGGGATCCTGGCGGCTTCGATCCTCGACCGCCGCCGTCCCGGGAAGCCGTCGGGCGCCGCTTTCCTGTGGCTGTCGGTCCTCATTTTCGGTTCCGCCTATTTCATCTCCGCCTACCGGAATATGGCCTTTCTCTATCCCAGGCACCTCCTATTCGGGTCCGCGCCACCCGGCGATCCGGGATGGGCGGCCGACCAGGCCCTTTACCTCACGGGCCTTTTTTGGAAGGCCCCCGGTCATTTCGTCTTTGGTCCGGTTTGGAGCGGCCTCTACAACCCCCTCCTTGGATCAGCCGTCCTCCTGGGGGCGGTGGGGGCGCTCCGGCGTTGGCGGCAACCGGCCTCCCAGGCCCTAGGGGCGGCCCTCCTCCTGGCCCCGCTCCCCGGTTGGGCGACTTGGGGCGTGGAATATTACCGGTTCTGCCTCCTCATCATCCCGCTCACGGCCCTCGCGGCCCTGGGCCTCTCGATCTTGGCCGGGCAGGGCGGTTCCCGAAGGCTGCGGACCGCCGGATTGGCCGCGATCCTTCTGGTTTCGGCCGGGTGGGATTTCTACCATTGGGAAGCGGCCTATCCATCCTTTTACCGGTCCCTGGGCATCACCGATATCTCCGCCAAGCCCCAGGACCGGGTTCGGGCCTACCGGATCCTGGAGCGGGAAGCCCGCGCCAAGGGTCCGGTCCTTTTTTGGAACGAGTTGATTGTCAACCCTGAACAGGACCTGATGCTGTTGACCTACCCGTTCAACGCGGCCCGCAACCCCGCCCTCTCCCCGGATCGGGCCCACCGGTGGGCGGTCCTGGCGAACGCGAACTTGGGGCCGTATCTCCAGCGGGAATTCCCGGAGGCCACTTGGATCCCGGTCTCCCAGGGCCTGGAAACCCGGAGCGGCGGGCTTGTCCTGGGGATGGGACCGGTCAATCCCGGAAACCGGCCGCGGTTCGAGAACTCCTGAAGATCCAAAAGGGCCTGGGAGAATATCACGCGGTGATGCTCCGGCTCCACCCGGCGACGGGGGTGGGGACGGGCCTTCAAATCCTGGACTCCCTTCATCCGCTATGCCGGGGCGACCGCTTCCTGGAGACGACCTATTGGGAGGATCGGGCAGTGGCGCTGGAGTTGGCGGGGGACCTGAAAGGGGCCCGGGAGTCCTGTCGCTCCGCGCTGAGGGAGGGTTACCCGGCGGCGCACATTTATTTCAAAATGGGCTTGTTGTGCCTGAATGACGGGCAACCCCGTGAGGCCGCCGGATATTTCCGCCAGGCCCTGGCTTGCCCTTACAACCTCACCCCGGCCCGAATGTTCCTGGCGAACTTGGAGCGTCCAGCGGAATCGAAGTGAGGGGGACGTTTCGGGACTCCCCCGTCCGAAGGAAGAGCAGGCAGGCCTCCTTGACGGGGATCCCCGTGGCGCTTTTCAGGAGGCCGGCGTAAAGGTTCAGCTGCTCTTGGTATTTGGCCGTGAGTTTGTCCGGGTCCCGGTCGGTTTTGTAGTCCACCAGCACCCACTGGCCGTCCTCGAGGAACGCCAGGTCCAGGATGCCGAACAATGGCCCTTCAGGCCGGGTGGAATCAAACACCGGCACCTCGGCGCAGCGCCGGGGGCTCATCGCGGCCCGTTTCAGGACCGGCGAGGTAAAGGCCCGGATCACCCACCCGGCCGCTTCCGCCGCCCGTTCTTCCCACTTCTCCCCCCGCAATCCCTGGTCGGGCCCCCAGGCCTTCGCGGCCTTGCGGATCAGGTCCGGTTCCCAACCCCAACCCTTCTCCATTAAAAGGTGGGTGAGGGTCCCCAAGGATTGCGCCGAACCCCGGTCCACGGGAACGATCTCCTCCGGGTCGCCCTGGCCCTCGAGGGACGCGCCTTCCCGAAACATCTTGTCCGGTTCCACCTTCAGGAGCGAGGTGACGGCCCTCAGGGTCGGGGCGCCG
>CAYMOV010000248.1:0-2901 GCA_964392085.1 uncultured bacterium | reverse complement strand
CCGTGGCGATGACGAACACCTTCACCTGGACTGCGTCGGCTACCGCCACCTCCACCCGCACCTTCACGCCGACCTATACTTTCACCGGGGTGTTGCCCACCAATACCCCTACGTCCACTTCGACCGTGACCTCCACGCCGACCGCGACGAGGACGCCGTCGCCGACTTCGACTTCCACCAATACATCGACCAACACCGGTACACCGACCTCGACCTCGACGCGGTCCTTCACCCCCACCGCGACCTTGACGCCTGTCCCGTCGGCCACGGTGACTTTCACCCCGACGCCGACCCGGACCTTCACCTCGACGGCGACGGCCACTTCTACGGCCACGTCCACCCCGACCGCAACGAGGACGTTTACCCCGACCGCCACCTCGACCTTCACCCTGACCAATTCCCCGACCTGGACCCTGACCCCGGTGCCTTCGGCCACCGCCACCAACACCCCGACGGTCACGTCCACCTCGACCCGCACCCCAACGTCGACCTCGACGTTGACCCCCACCAGCACCCCAACCAGCAGTTTCACCGCTACGTTGACGTCCACCACCACGAAAACATCCACCCCGACGGCGACCCTTCAGTTCACAACGACCTTCACGCTCACCCCGACGGACAGCCTGACCCCCAGCGCGACGCCTACGCCGTCGCCGACGAGGACGTCCACCGCGACGAGCACGGCGACCCTGTCGCCGACACCCAGCTTTACCTGGACTGCCACCAGTACGCCTACCTTCACCCGGACAGCGACGCCGACCTCCACTTTCACCTGGACCGCCACCCCGACCCCGACGCCCTCCCATACGCCCACTTGGACCGTGACTTGGACGCCGACCGATACCCCCACCCCCAGTTGGACGCCGACGAACACCCCGATTTGGACCGAGACCTCCACCGCGACCCTTACCCCCGCGGCCGGCGCTCCCGTGGAAACACCGATCGTATTCCCCAACCCCTCGGACGGCTCGGGGCCCGTGAGCGTTGGCTTCCAAATCAACCGACCGGTCGACCATGTGACCGTCCTGGTCGTGACGGTGGCCAACCGCCTGATTTACGACAAGGTGATGCCGGGACCCTTCGGCGTGGGGATGAACTTCGCGGCCCTCGACTTGAAGGACCTCAAGGGCGTGAAACTCGCCAACGGCACCTATTACGTCTATGTCGAGACGCCGGACGGCACCCGCGCGCTGGGTAAGCTCGTCATCCTGGAATAGGAAAGAGCCTATTTCGCCCGTCCCATGACCGTGGGACGGGCCTTGCTTTTAGCGGGTCGGCCAATTTTGTCGCGCGGTGACCCTGTCAAAGATCAGGCTATTTCCTGACGGATTTCCCCTATATCGACGATACGGTCGGGATAAACCCCTCTAATCCGATTCAAGGAACCGCTGTCATCAGGCTTTTGGAGGCCTATATTTTTCACTTGGGGTATGGTTTTTGCAGTTTTATAAAGGAAGGCGCGGTGCATCGTCCGGCCCATTCCAACCCCCAGGATGTACAACCATGACTGGATCCCTTCGACGCCTTCGATTTGTTCCCCTCGCGTTCCTGCTGGTTTTCGGGGGCTCCTTCCGGGTGGCGGCCCAATCCATCAACTCAGGCTCCCCGGCCCATCCTTTCCCCCAGAATGCCGCCTATCCGTTCGGGATCAAGCCGAACCATAAGACCACCGCCCAGTTCCAGTCCGACGTCCAAAATCTCTACAACAACTGGTACTCCAACGCGGTGACCGCGGGCGGGACGACGCGCAACGCGGGGGTTTCGACCTGCGCGGGCTGCCTGAGGGTATTCCGCGGGACCAACTCCAACGACACGGTGTCGGAGGGAATCGGCTACGGGATGCTCATCGCCGCCATGATGGGGGATAAGACCCTATTCGACGGCCTTTACAAATACGCCCTCCAATACATCCCCGATACGATCGGCCATTACGTCATGGACTGGAACATCAACCAGAACGGGGGCGTCATCGGGACGAACGGGGCGACCGACGCGGACTTCGACATGGCCCAGGCCCTCCTGATCGCCGAACAGCAGTGGGGCAATGGGACCGGGATCAACTATCGGGGCGAGTTCCAGAAGTTCTGCAACACGATCTGGGCCTTCGAGATCTCCAATACCACCGACTACCACATCAAGCCCGGGGACAATTGGGACACGACCTGGTACCCCGATTACGCCTCCCCGGCCTGGTTCAAATGCTGGTCCTCGGCCACCAATAACGCCAACCACAATTGGCCGAACGCCATCAATTGGGTCTACCAAACCTATGACAAGGCGCTTTTGAACGCCTATCCCCTCGGTTTCAAGCCCGACTCCACCAACACCTCCATGGGAGCCAACGGGACCAACATGAGCTATGAGGGTTCTCGGTACCCGCTTCGGACCGGGATCGACGAGCTTTGGAACGGCGACCCGTTCCCGACCGCGAAGGAAGGGCCGCTCGACAACCTCCAGCCCATGGTCGCCAACATGATCGGCAACTACAACAGCCAAGGCGCGGGATACTTCAAGGACAACTTCGTCATCACCTCGGGCGCCTCCAGCGGCAACGTGAATTCGCTTTATCCCGGGCCGGTGCTGGTGGCCGCCATGGCCGACGGCACGAACCAGGCGTTCACCAACGCCCTGTACGACCTCACGACGACCCGGTACGCCATTGGGGGATTCAAGTACTTCCAGGACACCCTGGGACTGATGGGGATCCTGGTGGGGTCCGGAAATTTCCCCAACCTGGCCTGTGGGGTCCCGGCGGGGTCGCCGACCCTTACCCCGACCTTGGCGCCGAACACCGCCACCTTTACGCCCAGTCGGACCCCGACCCGAACCCCGTCCTCGACGCCTAGTTTTACCTTGACGCCTACCCGGAGCGCTACCGCCACCCCGAGTCCAAGTGCGACA
>CAYMOV010000247.1:0-2904 GCA_964392085.1 uncultured bacterium | reverse complement strand
CGTGGAAATCATCGATCGCGCCAATGGCCGATTTGGAAATCAGCCGGGCGAATTCGAAGTGGATCTCGTCCTCGATGTTCTTCACGTAGCCCGACGGCATGCGGTTCCCTCCAAAGCTCTGATCGTATTGTGTCGTATTCGAGGGATGAAAAGCCAGTGGTGAGATGGGCCTGAAAACGCTTTTCAGCGCTTTCATTCAATGCAAAAAAATCTATCGCCAACTTTCGTTGAAATTAAGACCTCTTGCGTTTGGAGAGTCCCTTCAACTTGAACAGGTCCCCGGCCGCGAGAGCGAGTTTCTTGGCCCGGGACCAACGTTTGAGTTGGCGCTCGCGGGCCAATGCGGAGCTTTGAGTGGGATGTTCTTCTGAATGCAAAAGCTGATCGGAGCCGAATATTTTAGTGGTTCTCGTTCCAGGCTTGACGCCGTGTTCCGTTTCGCGCCCGGAAATATCATTGGTCATGCCGGTATATAAACGGCCATCTCGCATCCGAAGGATATAGACGTAATACATTTTTAATAGCCCGTTCGACTCACTTCGTTCGCTCAGGTGGTTCGACAGGCTCACCACGAAGCACCCGCTCAAAAGATCGCTTGCCCGCCCATGGCCGGCCTGGTGGCCTGCCACGAGCGAGCGCAGCGAGTCGAGTGGCTCCCCGGGTTGGACATCAAACCATGCTTCGCATTCATAGGGAAAACGCCCCCCTATATACCCCATTAAACAGCCTGAAAACTCCCGTTTTCAGACTTTCCCCTGGTTCGAGACCAATCCGGAACAACTAAATCAAAAGGGCCCTGCTCTTTGGAAGCAGGACCCTTTATTTAAATGGCTCCCAGTGGTGCACAAATACAGAACCCTGACTCGTATCCAGACCATGTAGTTCAAAGTATACCGAGAGTCCCCGGGTTGGACTCGAACCAACAACCCTACGATTAACGGGTGATTTCCAGTGACCACCTTTGTTTGGCCCTATGCGTTTGATGATATTGTCCTTCTTTAACTGACGGATTATCTTTTCGATACCGGATTTGCTTAATCCAACATGTTTTATTAATTCTTGGGTAGTCGGCATCGGTTGGGATTGCAAAAGATGGATGATTTTCTCCCTACTTTTCTCCTTACCCTTCTCCTTACTTTTCTCCGTACCTTTCTGACTACCTGGAATGAGGTCGGTTTTGAAGGTAACCAACAAGAATCCCTGGGTTTCCTCAAAGGTAAGGGGGGTGACGCCAATACGGCGGCATTCCTCAATGACCCGGTTGGTGCCACGGCCCCAGATTTCGACCGCTCGGTACGATGGAAAGTACATGTAAATTAAAAACAGCTTAAATAAACCGGTCGCAATAACTACCGTCAAATGTAAGGATCTGCAACCGAAATAATATGTTGTTTTTTTTATCTTCAAATATACCTGATAGAAGCCTCAACACTTATCAATAAGTGTATAAGTTTCTATCCGGCCGCTATAACCCGCTGTAATATCCCGAAACTTTATTGAAGGCATCCTGAATGGTGACCTTCAAGCCGCACTCAGCGGCCATTTCCTTGAACGGCTTTTCCCAAGAGGCTGGCGGGGCCTCCAGCTTTTCCGGCTTGGAGTGGGAACCCCTACCGCTGAATGTTTTCTCAAGCGCCTTCTTGACCTTGGACTTTTCTAGCCCGGCTTCATCCATTAAAAGAACCATGTCCACCAGATCCCGAACCCGGGTGTTCTCACGGCCTTCCCTGCTCTTGGTATAGGCATGGATTTTCTCGGCGAAATGCTGTTCCTTGGATACAGCCGGGAAAACAGGGGCTGGTATACCGGCAAATCCCAACCAGTCCTCCGCCTTCAGTTCCTCCAAGGCCCCCGTCCTGGGATCTCCCAAGCCAAGGTCCATGTGAAACTTTACAAAGGTCCTACCGTCCAGCCGCGCCTCGACCGGATAACGAAATCCTCCATTGATGGCTTCCATTTCCAGGGTGGGCGCACCTATCCGGAATTCAAAGAAGTCCCCAAGGTCCATTGCCGCCAATTCCTGTATTTCATCCAAGAGTTCGGGCCCCTTCACCTTTTCATCGGGGCCAAAGGAACGGCCTAGGTCCACATCCTTCGTCGTCCGGGCTCCCTGGATACGGAGTTCCATGGCATAGCCGCCCTTCAGGTACCAAGGCGGGTTTTTGCCGGAAAAAAGCCTGGCCAAGAGGCGATCAAAACCAACCTCACGCCTTAAACGCTGAAGATCCATCCCCTTCTTCCGGGAGGCCATCTTCAGCCGTTCCTCTAGGGAGGCCCGGAAGGCTGAAGCATCCTTAAACTTTCGTTCCTTCATAGGCGGGCTCTCCCACCCGCCACCTTACGGGCCAGAGGCGCCATTTTTCGGAGAATGGGGCTTTCCACCACCTCCCTGAGGCTCAGCACTCCACGGCGGATACCTTCCTCCACCCCCTGGCGGATGACCATTTCCACCACACTACCTTCCATCGAAAGATCCTCAAGGGTCCGCCTGACATTCGTCACAGCGAATCCTTTTCTTTGTTCCACTTCCCTTGTTTTAAAACTCCCCCGGTGAAGCACCAGGACTTTGGGTATAGGCGCACTCCGCCTGAACGTCGGCGGCACCGTCATGTGTAGCTTGGAAGGGTTTTGGTCCGTCAGTTCGTGGATTCGGATGGCCGTCTGGTGGGAATAGATTCCCTGGGGCTTCCCCTTTCGGTCTCGGGCCCAAAGGGCCCATAGGATCAGGTCGGCATCCTCCCCCTCAGGAAACTGGGCAAGCCGGTAGATGCCGCGCTCCTCCCGGACCCAGGACTTCCGGGTAACGTGGTAGGCGTGGTTCTTCTCGGAGTACCCGGCGGCCACGGCCTGGCGGGTCGTGAAGAAGCCCTGCTGTTCCTTGGCGGTCTTGTAAAGTTTTTGGAA
>CAYMOV010000246.1:1853-2938 GCA_964392085.1 uncultured bacterium | reverse complement strand
GAGGCCAACCAGCTCCAGTCCAACCGCTATGGGTTCCGCGCCAACCTCGGTTGGAACGGCCGCCGCGACGACTGGATGAAACGGGACCTGCCGACCTTCTTCGATTATTTCGTGCTGAACATGGATGTGGCGTCCCGCACAGAGCGGGTGGCCATGACGTCGGTGCCGGGTGGCCCGGAGATCCTGGAACCTTGGGTTTTCGTGGCGCCTTATTACGCCGATGATGAGGGCGCCTGGGGCTTGGACCTCAATGGCGGGTATGGCGGCTACGGCAGCGCCAAACCGGTCCGCTTGGGCTACATGAACAACACTTTCGCGGTCCGGGACGCGGAGATGCCCAATTACATCGGGACCGATGGGGCGTCCCGCGCTTGGGATTCCTCCTACGAAACCATGCGCTATCGGTTCCAGCAGGCCTCGGAACGCATCCCCTTGATCGACCCGACGACCGGTGTGGCGCTCCAGCAGTTGAAGACCTACAACTACCTGGCCTACACCAACAAATGGCAGCTCAACAAATTCTACGGCGGGGCCAAGCCCCTTTACCTGGGCATCTACCTGGCCGACAACAAGGTCTCGGGCAAGTCCCAGGTGGCGACCCAAGCCGACATCCCGAACCTGTTCCACCAGAGCGTCGAGGACTTGACCCTCATGGCGGGCCGCCTGTTGCCCTACACCGACTTCCTGGCCCATTGGGCCAATGAGGATTGGCAGACCGATTGGTCCGTGCCCCGGGTCAAATACCACACGCTCGAGACCGGCCTGGGGTTGGACTACAACATCCCCTGGGGCAGCGGCAAGTTGGGGTTCCGGTACAATCACGTGGTGTTCACCAGCCAATACGTCCCGGCCAACAACTACGTCGCCGAACAGGTGTACGTGTTGGCCAGCTTCAGGTTTTAAAGGATGCGCAACGACTTGAACCGCAAACTCAAACTTCCGATCCTGGCCCTGCTCGCGGCGTTCGCCGCGGGGCAGGCCTTCGCGGACCACGGCGCCCTGGGTTCGACCCAGCGAGACGCCTGGATCAACGACGGCCTGCGGCGCCTCGTGGGGGCCGGCTACCTGCCGGAACCCTCGACGCC
>CAYMOV010000246.1:0-1753 GCA_964392085.1 uncultured bacterium | reverse complement strand
CCGAGGTGAGCGTCTACTCCCGGGGCTATTTCGACGAGTACCAAACCTTCGGCCCGAGCGCCAACATCCAACGCGATGCTTCCCACTTCGAGGACATCCGTTTGCACAGCGTTCCCGTGCCCAAACTGCTGTTTGAGGCCGATATCCGCATCTGGGGCACCTTCGGTTATTACTACGTGGACCCGGTCCAAAGGTTCGAATGGCGCACCCTTCGGTTGACCGGGTACACCAAGAACGCCGATGTGGAAGTCGGCGACCTATTCATGCACCTCACCCCCTTGACCCTGTGGAACTACACGACCGTCCACACGTTCCTGGAACCCCGGCCTTTCCGCTGGGAGCGGACGGACCGGGAAGAAATCATGATGTTGGACCAGGGTGACGACTGGCACCTGAGGGGATTTAAGTTGGACGCCCACGTGGGGAATGACGACTCGAAGGTGTTGAACAAGCTCTTCGTGAACGCGGCGGGGGGGCCCGTCAAGCTGGCCACCACCGGTGACTTCGCCAACTACTGGGCCTCGGCCCAGACCGGCGCGGACCTCTTCGGCCATAAGGCCCAGCTCCAGGTTACGGGCCTCCGCCTTTGGGACGACCTCAACAGCGCGCAGGTGCCATACGTCGACAACTTCCCCAAGACCTGGGCCCAGCTGTATGAGATCGGGAGCGCCAACCCGAAGCTGAACCTACCCCTCTCCAAGGACGTCACCCTCTCGGGCGATTGGGAAGGGACCTTCAGCCGCTACCGGGACGACCGGATGAACGGCAACCGTGACTACCAGGATTGGGCGTCCCGCGCGACGGGGTCCCTGGACCTGGCGGAATTCACCTTGTCCGGCAAGGCGCTCAACGTGGGGCCGAACTTCTATTCGCCCGGCGCCCAGACCCTCCGCTACACCCCCGCGGGCGCCCTGGGGCTGAGCCTTCCCCTCGGGTACGAGACAGGCTCCGAACTCCGGGACCTGAGCTTGGCCGGTTACCGCAACCGTTTCCTTTTCGCCGACGTCGGACGGCCCTCCTTCGCGCCCTATGATCGCCTGGATGAGGCCATCTTCCCCTATGGGGACGCCACCCCGAACCGCCAGGGGTTTGTCGCCGGAGCTTCGGCGGCCGTCGGGACCAAGGGTTGGATCAAACCGCAGTTCTCCTACACCAAGGCCAACGAGATCAAGCCCAATTGGGTGTTGGTGCCCCAAACCCCGCCGACGCCCGATGTGATCGTGGCGGCGGATTCCGGTACCGCCAGCGCCTCCACCCGGTCGTTTAAGAGCCTGGACGGAGCCCTGGAGTTGGACCTGGCCGCGGTCCTGCAAAAGCGGACGACCTTGGCCCTGGGCGGGGAATTCAAGAGCCAGGAAAGCGACCTTGACAGCTCGTCCCTCAAGGTCAACACGGTGGTGGGTTACCTCGACATCGTGCCGCCGGTCAAGTGGCTCAAATGGGCCGACATGACCTTGGCTTTCCGACAGGTCAAGAGCCAAGGTAGTGAATACGGCCTGAACGGCACCACCTTGGCGGACTATGCCTTCTACCCGGTGGCCACGGACTTGGGCAACTACGTCTTTCAAACCTTCGACATTACCCGAACCGACCTTGCCTTCGGCATGCAATACAAACCCTCGAAGCTCATCACGATCCGGGGCGATTGGATCAGCCGCACGACCAAGACGGAGACGACCGCCGGGACCCTGACGGCCCGGGGCCAACTGTGGAGGATGATGTATGAAGCCCACTTCTAACATCCTCCGCGCGG
>CAYMOV010000245.1:0-2938 GCA_964392085.1 uncultured bacterium | reverse complement strand
CCGCTGACCTTCTCATTGCGAACGAGACGCTCTCCCAACTGAGCTACATCCCCACAGGCACCCTCCGGAACGATCCCCCGACCCCAACCAACCTAGGTTTGGGTTCGGGACGAGCCGGTCTATGACGATTTTACCCCTTCCGGTTCTTCTTCCGCAATTCCCTGAAAAAGCCGCTCAGGATGGCCGCGCATTCTTCCTTTAATATACCGCCGGTTTTGGCCACCCGGTGGTTCAGATTCGCGTTGTCCAACACCCGGGCCGTGGATTCCACGGCCCCCGCCTTGGGGTCCGTCGTACCGTAAACCAGGTTGCGGATCCTCGACAACACGATGGCGCCCCCGCACATGGTGCAGGGCTCCAGGGTCACGTACAGGTCGGCGTCGGTCAGCCGCCAGCTCTTCAGCCTCTTCGAGGCGGCCCTCAGGGCCACCTGCTCGGCGTGTTCCAGGGCGCTTTGGCGGGTCTCGGTGCGGTTATGGCCCCGGCCGACGATCCTGCCGTCCTTCACCACCACGGCCCCGACAGGCACCTCGCCCTTCGCCCGGGCCTTCTCGGCTTCCCGCAGCGCGGCGCGCATGAACGTTTCGTGGCTCAGGTCCGTCAAAGGTCACCCGCCTCAAACAATGGAGAATGGAAAACCGACCGCGATTGTCCAGTCTGTTTTCGATTTTCGATTGATCGATGGCCTATTGTTTAGGGCTTCGCCCTAAACAATATGGTGCGCCCGGAAGGATTCGAACCTTCAACCCTCTGATCCGTAGTCTGGCGGCTCGTCTTCCCCGGGTTCACCTGAAAACTTCCAAAACCCTTTCACACAAAGGGTTTTACAACCCTACCTGGCTTCCAGGGCCGCATGATTTTCCACGGCTGTCATATCCGTGTCAATCAAACTCTCGACCTGTTTTAGGGCCTTTTGGCGGTCATCCCGGTCCACCCGGTCGTAACGCCTGAACATCGCGGCTGATTTATGCCCGCTAATGCTCATGATCACGTTGTCGGGAACACCGGCTTTCCGCATGTTCGTAATGGCACAGTGCCGAAGATCGTGGAACCTAAAATTGGCGATCCCAGCCCTGCGACAGGCCGCCCTAAAGCCGACCTTTGTGGACAATATGCCCTTACCCTTGAAGGTGAAGACGTGGGGGCTTCCCAGGGTGTGGGGTACTCCCTGGAGCAGTTGAACCAGCGCCCCGCTCAAGGGTATCTCCCGCTTTTCCTGGGTCTTGGTGTCTTCCGCCTCCAGGATGATGACCCTGTTCTTGAAATCCACCTGTTCCCACTTCAGCCCAAGGATCTCGCCGGACCTCATGCCGGTCGAGTAGGCCAACCGCACGACATCCTTAAGGTGCGGTGATGAGTTCCTGACAAGCTCCTGGAACTCCACAAATGTCAGCGTCCGGTCCCGGGACTGCTCCTTGAACCGCCGAACCCCCTGGATAGGGTCCCGGTCGATCTGCCGGTTCAGGACTGCCCGCCGGAAAATCGTCTTCAGGCAGGCCGCATCCCGGTTGAGGGTGGAACCCTTCAGCTTCCCTTCCCACCCCTTGGCTTCCTGGCTCCTTTGCGTCAGGTAGCCGTCCACAAGGTCCGGCGTGAAGCTTTCCAGCGGCCTTTTGCCGAAGAAGGCCTTCAGTCGCGCGATGATCTGCGCGTCATTCCTGTAGCTTCTCTTCCGGGCCTTGGAATAGGCCAGGAAGGAATCCGCTGCCTCCAGGAACGTGACTTTGGGCTTTTCCGAGCCAAAGAACCGCTGCTCCACGATGTCCTGCATGTGCTGGGCCAAGACTTTCTTAGCCTGCACCATCGGCACCATCCCGATGCGGACCCTCTTTCGCTTCTTGACGCCATCCTCCTGGATGAAGTAATCCAGGAAATAGCCCCCCACATCCTTTCGAAGATGATGGGGTAATCCAAAGACATTAGGGCGACTCATGCGCTCCTCCTAATGTCCCCAGCGCCGTCTATCTTACCAGCGGCCTTGGGGGTTTCCATAGGGCTTGTCCCGGTGGGTTTCTGGAAGACCCCCAGGAAGACCGAGAGCCATACCCGGGGGTGTTTGCCCACCTTCACGGAAGGGAGGGTCCCGGTCTGCCTCCAATACCGGATGGTGTTGAGGGATACCCCCGCCAACTTGGCCGCCTCGGTCTCGGTCAGCAGGCGGTCCCGGCCCTCTTTCCTGCGGTCACTGTTCCGGCGATCCTGATCGGTCATACGGCACCTCCAGTTAAAAAATGGCCCCGGTAACGGGGCCTTCCAACGGGGAAAGGTGTGGAAAACCCCACTTCAAAGACCTGCCCACCAGGGCAGGTCGGGGGGTTTTCCACGCTGTTGTTTTTAGTCTTAGTCTTAAGTCTTAACTTCTCTCTCGCCCACGTCACACTTTGTTTCGCACTCCTAGAAGCCAGCCCCCTCTCCCAATACCAGCTATCTCGAAGAGATACTGGGGGAGAGGGGGCTGGCGTCGAAGGAAGTGCGAAACCCCACCAAACGTGGGCGATTCCATCCTTTTCGGCTTTAATCGGATTAAAGCCCCGGTTAAAGGTTGGAGGCCTCATGCCGTGGCTCCTTTGGGTTGTTCCATCGCCGGCACGTTGGCCAAAGGGAGCTTCAGGATGGGGTCCTTCACGAAGGGGAGATAGTCCTGCTCCAGGGTCACCCAGGGCACCCGGGTGAACGGCACCGCGTCCACCATCTCAAAGAAGGAGAACGCCCACCGCCTCCGGCTCCGGAGGTCACCCCTCACCAAGCTGTCCAAGCCGTTGAGCATCCGAAGGGCATGGGGCTTGTCCCGGCTGACCACAAGCTTGAAGGCCTCCGGGAAGTCCCGGTTCAGGTTCAGGACCATGGCCACCATCTTGTCCCGGTTGTAGGGGGTGTTCTCGTACTCCAGGGCAAAGGCAAGGTCTTGCCCACCTAAGGTCCCCTCGAAGTAACCGTC
>CAYMOV010000244.1:0-2945 GCA_964392085.1 uncultured bacterium | reverse complement strand
AGGGTCGAGAGCACCACCGAGTCGGTGACAGGCAAAATCGGGGCGCCGTCGAACACCACGAAATCGTAGCGGCCCTTGATCTCGGCCAGCAGGTTTTTCATGGCCTCGCTCCCCAGCAATTCGGCGGGGTTGGGCGGGGTGACGGTGTTGGGCAGGAGGTCGAGGTTCTCGATGCCCGACGCCTTCACCATGGCCTGCCACCTGCCCTGCCCGGTCAACACGACCGGCAACCCGACGTCCTCGCCGTTCTTCAGGCCGAAGATCTTGCGCACCGAGCTCTTGCGGAGGTCCGCGTCGATCAAAATCGTGCGCTTCCCCGCCTGGGCCAGGCTGATGGCCAGGTTGGCGTTGACCAGGGTCTTGCCCTCCTCGGGGCCGGGCGACAGCACGGCCAGGGCCTGGAGCGGACGGTCGGCCTGGGCGAAGGTCAGGTTGGTGCGGAGCACCTTGAAGCTCTCGCGGTAGTAGGCGTGGGTGAAGACCGGGTTCGAGATCAGGCTCTTGACGCTGAAGCGCTCGTTCGGGTCGGGGGGGCTCATCCCCTCGGGGTAGTCCTCGCGGAAGTCCGGCACGATGGCGTAGTTGGGGAGCAGGGTCACGCGCTTGAGCACGTCCTCATGCTTGATCCGGTCGCGGAGCTTTTCCATCAAGAAGGCCGACTGCAGGCCGAGGGCCAGCCCGAGGATCAGGGCCAGGGCCAGGCTTCGGGCCTTCTTGGGGCTGATGGGCCGCTCGGGCACCACCGCCGGGTCCACCACCACGATGCCGGCGTCGTCCACGTTCTCCTGCAGTTTGGCCTCCTGCAGGTTCTGGAGCAGTTGGCCGTAAAGCACCTCGTCGGACTTGGACTCCTCGTTCAGGCGCAGTTGGGGGTTGTCGAGCTTCGTCTTCATGGCCGTGATCTGCTGTTCCAGGAAGGACCGCTTCGAGATGGCGCCCTTGTGGGACAGCTCAAGGTTGACCGCGATGAAGCTGGCGGCCCAGTCGTTGGCGATGTCGGCGGCCAGCTTGGCGTCGCCCGAGGTCACCACGATCTCCATGACGTTGGACTTCTTCACGCTGGACACCTGCACCTGATGCTGGAGCGTCTCGATGAGCTGCTGCTCGGTCAGGTCCCGGTATCGCTTGAGGCCCGCCAGGTGGAGGTCCTCCGCCACCTTGATGGCCACGCTGTCGGCCCGGCAGACCTCGACGAAGGTCTCGATGGGGTCGCCGCCGATGGGAACGAGTTCCTTCAGCATGCCTTGGGGCGTCTGGGAGCTGTCGGGCACCTTGACCGTGGTGGAGGCTTGGAAGGTGGGGGGCCAGAGGAAGGCGTAGACCAGGGCCAGGGCCGCGCAGAGCAGGGTGACGCCCAAAATGAAGCGCAGGTGCGACAGGGCCACGCGCACGAGGTCCTGCAGGTTGAGTTCGTCGTCCGGCTGGGCCTGGGCGGCGCCGCCGGGGTTCGGGTGGTTGGGGTCGTTCTGCACGGTTTGTCCTTTGGGCATCGCCGTTGGCCGCCAGCCGTTGGCCGTTGGCTTTCAAACCTCGAAAGACGACGACCGGGACCTAGCGCGGACGGCAAACTTGGATTTTCAAAACCGATGGCCGAAGCCGCTGTTACGACATGGACAACTTGGCGGCCACCTCATCACGGTTCAACCCAAAATGACCCGCCACATCGCCGAGGATGGCCGACAGGGTCCCGATCTTGATGGGATCATGGTTGGGGATCGTCAGGTGGTGCTCGCCCCGTTCATTCGTCGTCAAACGGATATGACTGCCGGTTTGACGGGTGACCGAATACACCAACCCACCCAGCGCCCTGATCGGGTTTTCCCCGAGCAATCCCGCGGCAATTTCATGCCGGTATGACTTGGTCCTTCACGTAATGGAGGCGAAGCATTTTGGGTCGGGTGCCCTCCTCAAAATGGCAGGAAACGGCGTCCCGGATTTTGGCGGTCAAAGCCTCCATGGTTTCTGCTTCCGTGAAGGTGGACTCCCCCAGGGCATGGGCCATATAGCCCCCATCGGGGGCCTCTTCGACCATGAAGACCAGCTCGTTCGGTTTTTCCATCCCATGCCCCCTCGACCGCCTACCGCCCATTATACGTCGTTTCAGGTCCGGCCCAAAAATGCCCGATTAACGGGCCAAGCCGCCGAAAAGCCGCAACTGAACCGCAACAACGGATCCCTCGTCGGCGCTTTCATCCCTACGGGATGCCGCCGTCAATTCTTCTTCTTCAGCGCGTTCAGGTCCACCGTCACGACCGCCACGCTGGCGAGGATCGAGGCCACGATGGCCATGTCGCCCACGCTGGGCAGGCCGCTCTTGGGCAACATCAACACGTCGCCCGGGAACAGGTAGGCCTCGGGGGCCGATTGGCCCGACCCCGTGAGGTATTGCTTGAGGTTGACCTTGGTCTTGAACCCCTGGTGGATGAGGATCGCGCTGCCCAGCTTGGCGCCGGGGAGGGGCCCGCCGGCCTCGGCCAGGGCGCTCAAAAGGGTGGGTTTGCCCCGGATCTGGTACTTGCCCGGCCGGCCCACATGGCCCATGACGGAAACCCAGTAGGTGTTGGATTCCTTGATCAGGACCGTGACCTTGCGGGGCTTGCCCAGGAGGCCGGCCATCTTGACGCTGGCCTGGGCCGGGGTGAGGCCCGAGAGGCGCACGGCCCCGGTGTAGGGGTAGGTGATGGTGCCGTCGCTGTCCACCTGGTACTCGAGGGGCAGTTCGTCCTCGCCGTAGACCGCGATATCCAGCACGTCGCCCGGGCCGATCAGGAGGGGCGGGTAGCCGTTGATGCCCAAGCCGCCGATCGAGTGGACGTCGGTGAACTTGGACCGTTGCTGTTTGAGGATCGCGCCTTCCAGGACCGATCGGGAGGTGGAACGGTTCTTGTTGGAGGAATGCTTCGTGCCCTGGGTCGCGCTGTGGGTGGAGTCCCGGTTCGAGCCCT
>CAYMOV010000243.1:0-2952 GCA_964392085.1 uncultured bacterium | reverse complement strand
GGGTCGGTGAAGTCGATCCGGCCCGAGTATTGGATCCGGGGGTCGTCCGCCGGGATGAGTTGGGGAAGCCGGGTCCCCGCCGAGGTTCCTCGGGGGGCCAGGGCCAGGACCAGGAGACAGAGGGCGATCGTTTGTTTCATGGGAACCACCTTTGGGGATTGAACTGACGATTAGACGACCGGATCCCCCACTGGGGTTGAAGGGAAGCGATGTTCCGGCAGGGGCCTAGGCGCGCGGTGAAAGGGCCCGAAGGGCCAACCTGAGCACGTAAGGTAACACGACGATGGAGAAGTTGACGAGAACGGCCAGGGGGAGGAAGGGGTGCAGGGTGTTCACGAGGTAGAGCCCGCCTTGGATCCCCAGGATGACCAGGGCTTCCCTCGCGCCGATGGGATAGTCCGAAAGGTGGGTCACCATCATGGCCGCGTCCCCCCATTTCTTGCCGCCCCGGGTCTTGGCTTGTCGGCTTCCCTTGAACGACAGTTTCAGGACGGACCCGAAGGCCAATGAGAAATAGAAGACGTAGACCGCGAAGAAGAGCAGGGCCATGCCGGCCAGGAACGCCTGGGGCGGGTGGTGTTGGCCGAGGAAAACCCAACCATGATCCAAGTCCACGAGGCGGAAATCGCCCGAGAGGACCTGGAACGCGCAAAGGTAGACGTTGATGAAGAGGAACCAGGCGTAGAAATAGAGCTTGGAGAGGAAATTCAGCGAGGGCCGCAGGAACGCGGTGAAAAGGGTGCCGAGGGTCGCGGTGCCCGCCCAGAGGCCGAGGGCGGTGTCGGCGCCGCCCCCGGACCAATGCCGCAGGAACACCAACCAGAAGATGCCGGTGAACACCAGGAGGTTCGCTTGGCCGATGTCCGGGACGGCCTGGTCGTGGAAAAGGATCCCGACGGTGACCAGGCAAAATACCAGGACCGCGAGGAGAAAGGACCTGTAGGCGATGTCCGCGATCGGGCTATGGCCGAAGAGGATGGGGAGGAGGTTGGGGAGGAGGACGAGCGCGGTGGTGATGGGGAAGGCCAAGGCCAGGAAACGGCGCCCTTCCTTCGGCCGCGAAAGGGATTGGGTGAAGAGAAAGGCCTGGAGGGACAACCCCGCGCAGAACGCCAGGACCACGAGGATAGGGTTCAAGGTTCGCTCCGGAGGGGTTCTCGACGGGGCACATTACCAGTGGAAGGGAATCCGTTCAATCACCCGGGGGAAGCCCTTCCCGGGGACCCGGGAAATGGGCGCTCTATGATTGGCGAAATAGTGGCCTTCCGGTTCCGGGGATAAAGTGGGTCCAGAACCCGTGAAAGGACGGACCGTGGCCTACCGGTTGGTCCTCTTCGATTTCGACGGCACCCTGGCGGACAGTTTTGGCTGGTTCGCGGACCACCTCAACCAGGCCGCCGCCCGGTTCAAGGCCCGTCCCATCGCGCCGGCTGAGATCGAGGCCCTGCGCGACCTGGACGCGGCCACCGTGGCCCGCAACTTCAAGGTGCCCTTCTGGAAGATCCCCGGCATCGCGTCCTACATGAGGTCCCTGATGGCGGCGGAACCCGTCGGGGTGGGGCTTTTTCCCGGGGTGCCGGAAACGCTCCGGGGCCTGAGGGCGAGTGGCTGTGAGCTCGCGATCGTCAGCTCGAACTCGGAGGACAACGTCCGGCGCATCCTGGGGCCGGACAACGTCGGGCTCATCTCCCACTTCCAATGTGGGGTGGGCCTGTTCGGCAAGGCCTCGAAACTGCGGGGGGTCCTCAAGAAGGCTCGGGTGCCAAGTGACGAGGCGGTCTTCGTGGGGGACGAGGGGCGGGACATCGACGCGGCCCGCGCGGCGGGGGTCAAGGCCGCCGCCGTGACCTGGGGCTACAACCACGCCTGCCTCCTGAAGGCCCACCGACCGGACCTGCTCCTTGAAAAGGTGGAGGACCTCTCGGCCCATCTGGCGGCCTCCGCGCCACCCTAGCAGGATGATGAAAAAGTCGAACTGAAGAGACTTTTTCGTGTCTTACTCGAGAATCATCCCCCCAAAAACCGGTGGATTCACGTCGATTCACTCGACCCACGTGGCTGCTGGCAGGGTGTATAAACATTCATTAAGCACCCTGCTATGGTCCCGCTCCGGCGTTTTTGGGGGGTGTATTCGATCAAGGGCGTTGCTATGTTGGAGTCTCCATCGATCTACCGAATCGGGAGCCGACCCTTGGGGACATTCGCCAAACAGACCGGTCTTCTCATCCTCCTCCTATCAACCGTCACGGCCCCCACCTGGACCAAGCCCCTGCCGGAAATCCGCCAGCAGGACCAGTTGAACCAGGAAACCCGCTTCTGGATCCAATCCATCGAGGCGGTCAAGGCCTCCGGCCAATCGGTCTCCCTCCATAACGACGGCACGAAAGAGGCGAAGGCCGCCCTCCAGGACCGCCTGGGCCCCTTTTTCCCCATCAAGAGGCTCCAATACCTCTGGATCGCCCAGGACGGCACCTTCGGGTTCAAGCTCAAGAAGAAGTACAAGGTGGACATTCCCCTCAAGGCGGGGGGTTATATCCGGGCCAATGTGGGGGACGGCGAAGTCGTCGGGAAGCTGAAGGCGACCCATACCGTGAAGAAGAACATTCCGGTGAAGTTGTTGGTCTTCCGCAGGAAGAACTCGGTGCAGATCGACAAGCTGGATGCCGCCCGCGACTCCACCGTGCCTGACCTGGGGAAACTCTTCGGCATGCTTCCCCATATCGTCTGCCTGGCCTACCTGGAGCACGACGGCCTGCCCTACGCGGCGCCGCAGTTGGACGGCAAGGGCGCCTCGGAGAACACCCAATCGGTCACGGATCTCCTCTATGTCGAGGACAGCCTGCCGCGTATCGACTGGCTGAGGGACGGGAAGAAAAAGGGTAATGATTCCGCGGCCTCCGACAATAAGTGAGCGTTATTACCGGATCGAACTGGATTTTTTGCCGAACCCGG
>CAYMOV010000242.1:1172-2954 GCA_964392085.1 uncultured bacterium | reverse complement strand
TGGAAGCCGTATTGGTAGGTCGTCTTCGGCGGGATCTTGATGTGGCGGACCTGGATGACCCTGGGTGCCGCCCAACCGCTCTGGTCCTCGGAATCATCGAGGCGGAAGTCCACTCGGTAGACGCCCTCCGGGACCTCGGTGTTGTCGTCCTTCAGGCCGTCCCACAGGAGGAGGGAGGGAGGCTCCCCCTTGCCGGAGTAGACCTTCACGTTCTTGTTCTGCAGGTCGGAGACCGTGATCCGCCAACGGGCGATCTCCTCCTCGGCGCTCCAATGGGGCTTCAGGGCGAGCTTTTCCTCGCCCACGGTGAAGGATTCCCGTGAGTCCAGTTCGGGGATCGGGCCCGCGGGTGGGCCGCCCGTCCTGAAGTTCAGGGTCACCCGGTGGGTCAGGCCCAGGACCCCATAGGGCGCCAAGGCGTAATCCAGGCTCATGTCGAACCCGTCGAGCCTTTTGAGGATGCCGGCCCCCACGCTCAAACCGGCGGTGCCGTCCAAGTTGTAACCTGAGCTGTAACCGCCCCGGAGGGAGACGTCCTGGGTCCCAAACCGCATGACGTATTCGGTGCCCGCGTTGACTTTAGCCCCGGTATCCACGTAGAGGTTGCTGTCGACCGCGAGGGTCAACCGGTCGGTCTTCATCAGGAGGTGCCGCAGTTGGTGGGAGGCCCCGAAGGTGCCGACCATGGGCAGCGACACGCCCTTCACGCTGGTGCCTAGGTTGGACAGGACAAGGGAAAGGTAGGTCCGCCGCTTGCGGATCTCATACATCGTCCCGAAATCAAAGGCGGCCCCCGCCGCCCCCGAGCCGTTGTTGTTTTCCCCCACGAAGGTCACCTTGAAACCCACGAGGAGCTTATTGAGGAACTTCCGGGGCTTCCAATACCCGACCCGTTGGGCGTAAGCCGCCGTGAGGGCGAAATCATGGGCCGTCACCGTATCCCCTAATCCGCCGTAGTCCCCCGAGGAGGTTTCCAACGCGCCCCGGAACGGTTTCACCCCGAGATAGGTCAGGGACAATCCAAAGGCCCCCTCCTTGTCCAAACGGTGGCTGAAGGATAGGAACTCATGGTTGACGCCGTCGAGCCATTCGGCGTGGGTCATGGAAAAACCCGTCCCGCGGGTGAGCATCATGCCGGCGGGATTCCAATAGACGGCGGTGGAGTCGTCCGCCACGGGGGCGAAGGCGTTGCCCATTCCGGCGGCCCGGGCGCCCATCCCGATTTTAAGGAAATCGGCGCTGGTGGAACCCGCCCCGTCCGCGGCGGAAGCGCGGATCCCCAGGAGAACCCAAGCGATGGACAAGGCCCCAACCCAACGTAAGGTTTGGCGCGATTTCATGGTGATGCTTTCCTTCATTTTGATAAGCCGCTCAGGATTCCGAGGGGATCACGAGGACACCCTTAGTCAGGACTTGCGAGTCCGTCTTGATGACATAGTAATAAATGCCGGGAGCCACCCACTTATCCCCGGTCGTCAAGCCGTTCCAGATCGCGCGGCCCATGAAATTGCGGGGCACATGGGCCACCCGCTCCCCGGAAACCGTGTAGATGTCCAGGGCGGCGCCTTCCGGGAGGTACTCGGCCTTCAGGGTGCCTCCCACCGCGGTGCTGGGGCTGTAGGGATTCGGCCACAAACGCAGCGGCTTCCCCGGGGTTGAAGTGGGCGTGGGGGGAATCGGGGTTTGGGTCAGGGTCGGGGTGAAGGTTTCCGTGGGCGTGGGGCTGACGGTCGTGGTGGGGGTGGGGGTCAGCGTCGGGGTGGGGGTCACCGTCGGGGTGTC
>CAYMOV010000242.1:0-1162 GCA_964392085.1 uncultured bacterium | reverse complement strand
TTTGGGTCGGGGGGGGGGGTTTTGTTTGGGGGGGGGGGGGGGGGGGGGGGGGGGGGGGGGGGGGGGTCCCGGTGGGGGGGGGGGGTCACCGTCGGGGTGTCGGTGGGCGACCCGCAGGATCCGGTGATGTTCACCGTCACCAGGTTGGATTGCACCACCGGTAACCCCGGAGAGGATACGGAGGCTTGGTTCACGATGGGATCCGCGCAGGGAACTCCCCACCATTGGACCTGGGGCGCCGGGCCGAAAAAGGTACCCGCCGCCGACCAGGACAGGTTGGGGGCACCCGTGTTCGACAGGGGCAGGGAGTCCGTAAAGGTCATGTTGGCGGGAACCGGGTCTGACACCACTGGGTTGACCGCGGGACCCGGGGCGTAAAGGCGCAGGTTGTCGTAACGGTCCCCCCAAACGTCAGCCTGCCAACCGATATAGTTGTGGGTTGGATCGCAAGGGATCGGAGCCGGATCAACGTAGGTGAACATCCAAGCGCCGGGCTCCGGGGTCCCCTTGGGCCAAACCTTAGCCGATATTGTGAGACTGGCCCCCGACCCCGCAATCTGGGCCTTCACGGTGTACCAGGTTCCGGGGTTGATGGTGACTCCGTCGAAATTCGCCCCAGCGATATTGTAGTTCGGCGCCCCATTGAGGTTCTTCTGGAGAAACAGCTTGTGAGGGGTAGGATCCCCCGAAATGCCGATCATGTAATAGGCGTCCGCGCCGCTGGTTAAGCCGTTGCCGGCGATCACCATGGTGGCATCTAAGTTCGGGCCGTTGGCCGGATCGATATACAGGTCCCCCTCAACGCCATAGCCTTCGCAAAGGGTCAAGGTCGAATTTCTGAGGAGGAGCGGGTATTGGCCACCTCCACTTGTCAAAAGGTACTGTCCCCCGGCGGGATCCGCCGTGGGGGTCCAAGACCCATTTTGTCCCGCGTTGGGAACGATGGTGTATCCGCTTCCATCGAAGCCCGCCGGGGAAGCTCCCGAGGTATCGTAAGAATCACTCCATTGGAGGCTCTGGCCGTCAAGGGTCCAGCCCAAGGTGAATGTCAGGGGACTCCCGGCGGCCGCGGGATTCGCCGAGGGCGTCTTCACCAGGGTGAAGGTGGGAACTTGGACCGTGGCGGAGGCGCTCGCCGATCCGGTGAGGGTGGGCGTCGTCG
>CAYMOV010000241.1:1391-2966 GCA_964392085.1 uncultured bacterium | reverse complement strand
CTTGGGCTTCATGGGGCCATTCTACCCAAGACCCGCTTCTTGCCTAGCCCGGGTCTGGGGCGAACTGCCCGCACCTCATCGGAGGATCAAAATCTTGGCCTTTTGAACCGGTTGACCGGTCTCAGATAAGAGGAAGTAATAAAGACCGTTGGAGGCCAGGCTTCCCCTTCGGTCCCGTTGATCCCAGGTCACGGTCATGGTCCCGAGCACTTTAACGGTTCCTTGGGCCATCAAGCGGTTGGCCACGGTCACAATCTTCCAATCCACGGTTTTGGGGCAGGGCGAGGTCAGGTTGATATGGATCAGGGTTTGGGTGTTGTAAACAGGGTTCGGATAGGGCGCCGATAAGGCCACCGGCGGGCAAGCTGGGGGGGTAGCGGTGGGCGACCAGGTGGCGGTGGCCGAAAAAACCGGGCTCGGGGTGTATGTCACGGTCCAGGTCGGCGTCCCGCTTGCCGTTGGGCTGGGCGTGAAGGTTCCAGTATGGGTCCAGGTGGGTGTGATAGTGGCCGTCGGTGTTGGGGACCAAGTGCATGTCAGCGTCCAGGTCGGGGTGTAGGTGAACGACGCGGTATTCGTTGCGCTAGGCGTAGCGGTGGGCGTAGCCGACGAAGTCGGCGTAGTCGAATTCGTCCAACTTGATGTCGGCGTGGACGTAGCCGTCCAGGTCGCGCTGGGTGTCACCGTCGATGTTGGGCTATGGGTGTTCGTCGAGGTCGGGGTCAGGGTGTCGGTAGTGGAAAAGGTGGCGGTTGCCGTCACTGTCGGGGTCCCAGTCAGTGTCAAAGAAGCGGTTGGAGTCTGGGTGGCCGACTCCGTCGGTGACGGCGAAGCCGTCACGGTCCCACTCGGTGTGGCGGTAGCCGAGGGGATCGGGGTCGAGGTGACCGTAAAGGAGGACGTGGAAGTCGGGATGGGCGTCGACGTGAAGGACGGAGTTGGCGTCGAGGTGGATGTAGGGGTCCTCGTAAGGGTGGAGGAGGCCGAAGCCGTCGCACTGGCGGTGGCGGTGTGGGTAATTGTTGGTGTCGGAGTCCCGCTCGCCGTCCCGGTTGGTGTTAAAGAAGCTGTCGGAGTCCGGGAGGCTGTCGCGCTGGGACTCGGGGAGGCGGTCGCACTGGCGGTCGCCGAGTACGTCGAAGTCGGCGAAGCCGTCGAGGTCGACGTCACGGTGAGGGTCACGGTGGAGGTTGCCGAATTCGTCGAGGTGGTCGTCGGGGTGTTGGTACGACTCGGTGTATTCGTCAAAGAAAGGGTAGGTGTCATAGATAACGTAAGCGTGGGAGTAAAGGTCAGTGTGGCCGACGGGACGGGCGTAAGGGTCCATGTGGGGGAATTCGTCGCCGTAAAGGTCAGAGTGGCGGTCGAGGTCGACGTCCTCGTCGAAGTCAAAGTAGCCGTCGCCGTCAGGGTGGCGGTAGCCGAGGGCGTAGCCGTCCAGGTACGGGTGGGGGTCGGGGTCATCGTCGAGGTCGGCGAGGGGGTGGCGGTGGCCGACGGGATCGGCGTCAGGGTCCATGTGGGGGAATTCGTCGCAGTAAAGCTCGGGGTAGCGGTCGGGGTGAACGTCCTCGT
>CAYMOV010000241.1:0-1291 GCA_964392085.1 uncultured bacterium | reverse complement strand
TGGGGGAATTCGTCGCAGTAAAGCTCGGGGTAGCGGTCGGGGTGAACGTCCTCGTTGAAGTCAAAGTAGCCGAGGGCGTAGCCGTCCAGGTACGGGTGGGCGTCGGGGTCATCGTCGAGGTCGGTGAGGGGGTGGCGGTGGCCGACGGGATCGGCGTCAGGGTCCATGTGGGGGAATTCGTCGCAGTAAAGCTCGGGGTAGCGGTCGGGGTGAACGTCCTCGTCGAGGTGGGGGTGAAGGAAGGCGACGTGGTTGGCGTCGCGCTGGGGGCGGAAGTGGCCGAACTCGTCACGGACGCCGTCGGCGTGCCCGTAGGGCTCGGTGAGGCTGTCGCACTGGGCGTGAAGGTGCTTGTGGGGACTGCGGTGTTGGTGAAGGTGGATGTGCTCGTCGGCGAGGGCGTAGCCGTACGCGTCGCGCTGAAAGTGGCTGTGCTCGTGAACGTGAAAGTGAACGTCGGAGAGGGCGTAGACGTGCGCGTCGCGCTCGGCGTGGAGGTCGGGGAAGGCGTGGGGGTCATCGTCGAGGTCGACGATGGGGTGTTCGTCGGCACCGCCGTCAAGGTATTGGTGGCGGTGTTGGTCGGCGAGGGCGTAACCGTACGCGTCGCGCTAAAGGTCGAAGTGGAGGTGGCCGTCGGGGTAAAGGTCGAGGTGTTCGTCGGCAAGAGGGTGTTGGTGGAGGTCGGAGTAAAGGTTCTCGTGTCGGTGGCCGTTGGGGTGCCCGATAAAGTCGCGGTCGAAGTTCGAGTCGACGTAAAGGTGGCTGTGGGAATCGCCGTTAGGGTCGCCGTGTAAGTGGTAGTGGCCGTAAAAGTGAAGGTAGGTGTGGCCGTACGCGTCGCGGTGAAGGACGCGGTTGAAGTCGCCGTGAAAGTCCTGGTGGGACTAGAGGTGGGGGTGAAGGTCGCCGTCCAGGTGGGAGTCGGCGTGAACGACCGGGTCGGGGTCCATGACGCGGTAAAGGTCTGGGTGGCGGTTGGAGTCGGCGTGAAGCTATTGGTGCGGGTGGCTGTGGCGGTAGCCGTAAAGGTGCGGGAAGGGGTCGCCGTAATAGTTGTAGTCGGGGTGAAGGTGCGGGTAAAGGTGGGAGTCGCGGTACGGGTGGGAGTGAAAGTCGGGGTGCCGACTGCGGCGAGGTCTCCGTATAGGATCCCCCGGCCATTGGTTCCGAGGTATTGGCGCCCATAGACCAGTTCATCCCCGCAGGTGAAGCCGGGACTTCCGAATTGGTGGTTGGCGTCGTTGGTCCTCACCCAGGTGGTGCCCACCCCATCATCGCACCGGAAGAA
>CAYMOV010000240.1:0-2982 GCA_964392085.1 uncultured bacterium | reverse complement strand
GTCGGGGTGGGAGTGAGTGTCGGGGTGGGGGTGCGGGTGGCGGTGGGGGTGAAGGAGGGGGTCGGCGTGAAGGTGGAAGTGCCGGTGTTGGATGGGGTGGAAGTGAGGGTGGGGGTGAAGGTCCAGGCAGGTGTCCAGGAGCCCGAGGGCGTGGGAGTGGGCGTGAAGCTTTGGGTGTCAGTGGGTGTGGAGGTGGGGAAGGGCCCCGGGGCGGAACAGCCTGAGGCGTACAGGGCCTCATGCCAATTGGAGGCGTAGGTGAGGCCGCCTAGGGTGGTGGGGCAATTCCCGAAGGTCAGTCCCGAGAGGATATAGGCGAGCGTGTTCGTCCCGGCGGTGGTGTCCCAGACCACGGTAAAGGACCCCGTAGTGTTGTAGTAACAGGCCAGCCAATAGTCCCCGGCGTTGAGCTGGAGCGGCGCGGTGAGGGGGAGGGTGTTCCAACCCGCCAGGGCGGTGGCCGGGCCGGTCTGGCCGAGGAGGCCGCCCACCACCCCGCCGCCGTCCTGGTAGAGGCCGAGGTTCAATTGGGTGGACCCGGTGGCGTAGACGTACTGCGAGAGGTTCATCACCGTGGCGGGGGCGGAGAGGGTGTAGCGGCTGAGCCGGATGGACGTGAGCGCCGTGACGGCGCCGCTGTTGCCGGTGAGGGTGGTCTTGCCGAAGGAGGCGATGGGTGAACAAGGCGGCGTGAGGGAGGGATTGGGGGTGACCGAGTAGGTGGCGGTGGGGGTTCCGGTGATGGTCGGCGTGGCGGTGCGGGTCGGGGTGGCCGTCCAAGTCGGGGTGAGGAAGGTGCCGGTTGGGGTGGGCGTGAAGGTGAAGGTCCAGGAGGAGGTGGGGCTGGAGGTTTTCGTGGGGCTGAGGGTGTAGGTGGAGGTCCCGGTATTCGTGGGGGTGTAGGTGTCGATCGGCGTCCAGGAACCCGAGGGGGTGGCCGTGGGGGTCAGGCTGTTGGTGAGCGTGGGGGTCGGCGAGGGGAACAGCCCGGGGGCCACGCAGTAAGAGGCGAAGATGTCGTCGGTGGCGGCGCCATAGGTCAGAAGGCCGCCGGGGATGGTGACGGGGAAGGGGGAGAGGTTCACGCCCGTGGTCAGGTAAGCCAAGTCGCCTGACACATCGGGCGCCGTGACGATGCCGATCGTCCCGGGGGTGGAATAAATGTAGGCCAACCAGTAGGTGCCTGGGTTTAAGGGGCCCTGGAGCTCAAACGCGTTCCATCCCGGCACCACGGTCATGGGCAAGGTTTGTCCCAAAAGGACACCGACGGCGTTGGTGTTTCCGTTATAGAGCGCGACCTCCACCTGGGATCCGGCGGTGGCCGAGGCCACGTAAAGGGAGATCGTCCAAATCGTGGCGGGTTGGGAAAGGGTGAAGAGGCTGGCGCGGAACCCCGTGCCCGAGACCGTGCCGACATTGCCGCCGGAGGGCCGGCCGAACTGGGTGAAGGAAGAACCGCCGCAATCCGGAGTGAGGGAGGGGTTCGGCGTGAAGGAGTCGGTGGCGGTCCAGGAGGCGTTGGGGGTCGGGGTGAAGGTATAGGAAGGCGTGAAGGTAACGGTGATGGTGGGCGTGGCCGACCAAACCGATTGGGTCCAGAGGATCAGGAGGGTGGATAGGAGGGTTCGGGTTTTCATGTGGTCCCACATCCTAACGGCAATTTATGGATTTTCTGGAGCCTTTGGAGGCCGGGGTTTCCCGTTTAACGGCTGGATTGGGAGGGGTCTTGGGGCTTGCGGGACCTGTTAAGATAGGAACCGCTCGATTTTTGCCCCGTTCTTGGGGAACTCCACTTATTGGGAGGCGTTTGATGGCCACCCTCACCGCCGTTCTCCTCGCCGCCGGAGAAGGACTCCGTTTCAACTCCAAGCACCCCAAATTGCTCCACCCCCTCGCCGGCTGGCCTATGCTCGATTACGGCCTGGCCCTGGCCGAGGCGGCGGGCGCCTCCAAAATTTACCTCGTCGTGCCGTCCCTCAGCCACCCGGCGGCGAAACACGCCGGCAAACGGGTGATCCCCGTGGCGCAGTCCAAACCCCTGGGCAGCGCGGACGCGGTCAAGAAGGCACTCCAGGCCTCCAAGGCCCAAGGGGACCTGCTTGTTCTATATGGAGACGTTCCCCTGCTTAGGTCCCAGACCGTCCAGGCCCTTCGCCAGATCCACCAGCTCAACGGGGCGGCGGCCACCCTGGTGACGGCCTTCATGGCGGACCCCTACGGTTATGGCCGGGTGGTGCGCGGCAACGACGGGTCGGTGATCCGCGTGGTGGAGGAAAAGGACTGCAACGCCGAGGAACGGAAGATCCGCGAGATCAACGGGGGCGCCTACCTCTTCCAAGCGGCGCTACTGGGTCCCGCGCTCGACAAGGTCGGTAGCGCCAACGCGGGGAAGGAATTCTACCTGCCCGAGGTGGTCCAGCACCTGATCGCCGAGGGGAAACCCACCCAGGCCCTCACCGTGCCGGACGCCAGCGAGGTGCTGGGGGTCAACACGCGCCAGCAGGCCGCCGCGGCCCACCGCATCCTGAACCGCCGCCGGGTGGCGGAATGGGAACGCAAGGGCGTGACCTTCCTCGACGCCAGGACCACGGAACTGGGGCCCGACGTGGAACTGGGCCGGGACACGGTGGTCGAGGGCAACGTGAAGATTGAGGGCGCGACGAAGGTCGGCGAGGACTGCCTCATCGAGTCGGGGTCGCTCATCGTCAACTCCAAGTTGGGCAGGGGCGTGAGCATCCTCGCCTCCCGGATCATCGACTCGGTGATGGCCGACGAAAGCGACGCGGGCCCGAACGCCCATGTGCGGGGCGGCTGCGCGATCGGCGTTGGGGCCCACGTGGGCACCGGCACCGAGATGAAGGGCGTGAAGTTCGGCGCCGACAGCAAGGCCGGGCACTTCTCCTACATCGGCGACGCGGTGATCGGCAAGGGCGTGAACGTGGGGGCGGGCTGCGTCTTCGCCAATTATGACGGAAAGAAGAA
>CAYMOV010000239.1:0-2994 GCA_964392085.1 uncultured bacterium | reverse complement strand
ACGGCGTCGCCCTCCCAGACTCCAACGGCTTCTTTAACATCAACTGGGACCCCGTCCGCAACGGTGACTTCGACCTCGAGCTTCACACGATCCTATACGCCCACCCCGAGCGCGACGGCATCCCCGTCGCCGACGTCGTCTTTCACCCCGACCGCCACCCGGACCTTTACTTTGACGGCAACCCTCACGATGACGCCGATCCCATCGGTCACGTTGACGTTCACCCCCACGCCCACGTCGACTTCCACGGCGAGCGCGACGGCCACCTATCCTGCGACGTGGACGGCTACGCCTACGCCGACTTTCACCGCAACTTCTTCATCTACGCCGACCTTCACTGTCACCTCCACCTCCACCCGCACGTCAACCCCGTCCTTCACGGTGACGACGACCTCCACCGCTACATTTACCGCCACCCGCTCGTTTACAGGAACTCCCAGTTCTACGCCCACACCCACCTCCACGGCCTCCTTCACCCGCACTTTTACCCCGTCTTACACCTGGACGCCCTCCTTCACTACCACCTTGACCTGGACCGATACCCCCACCCTTCCTCCCGGAACCGACACTCCCACGACGGCTCCGACAAGTACGGATACCCCGACGAGTTCTTGGACGGCCACTTCGACTTCCAGCGCCACGGCTACGCCGTCGGCCACCCCCACCTGGACTTGGACAGTGACGGCTTCCTGGACCGCCACCGCTTCCTCCACCGCCACGGTGAGCTTCACTTCCACTCCGACCCAAACCCCCACTCCCAGCCCTTCGCCAACAGCCACCGGAACATCCACCACGACACCGACGGATACCTGGACCCCGAGCCGAACCCCCACCGCGACCTGGACAGCGACTTGGTCTCCCACGCCCACCTGGTCGTTCACCCCGTCGTTCAGCTTCACCCCGACCACCCGTTTCACCTTGACCTACAGCTTCACGCCGTCTTGGACGCCAACGCCGACCTATACCTTCACGGCTTCCTGGACCCCGACCTCGACGCCCAGCTGGACCTCCACGGCCACTATCACGAAGACCTGGTCCCCGATACCCTCCCCGACGGCAATAGTTACCCCGACCTTGACCTTGGCCGCTTGTCCCCCCGTGGCCGTCTCAGCGGCCTATCCCAACCCGGTCTTTGACTCGACGACCCCCGTGAGGTTTAACCTCACCTCGCCTTGTCCAAAGGTGGTTTCCTGGAAGGTGGTGACCGTCGCCCGAAGGGTCCTTTGGGCGGGACAGGGCGGGGTCCTGGGGGACCAAACACTCATTTGGGACCAGAAGGACCTGAAGGGACGGCCGGTTTCGAATGGTTTGTATTACCTGGTGGTTTCCGAAACCGGGTTCCCCGACCAAGTCTCCAAATTCCTCTTGTTGAGGTAAGAGCCGGTCGGTGTGGCTCCCCGCTGACGCCGAAGCGGCTCTTCATTTGTTAGAATCAAACCCCATGAAATCCCTCACCCGACCCGCCTCCTGGGGATGGTTCCTCCTCGCCGCCCTCTGCTTTTCCCTTCAGGTGGTTCCCCGGTTTTGGTCCGATTCCCCCACGAACGACGAGCCCCTCGAATGGACGAACGGCTTTTACTATTGGAGCGGTGACCTCCACCACAACCTGAACCACCCACCTTTCGCCACGGCGGTCCAGGCCCTCCCGGCCCGAGTCTGGCTCGGTCCCGGTCCCGATTTGGACCGGTTGGACTACATGGAACGGGGGTTTTATTTCCTCTTCAACCGCTCCCCCGGGCAATGGGCCGACCTTTTGGCGTCCGGCCGGGCCGTGACCTTCTGCTTCGGATTGGGGATTGGACTGTTGCTCTTCGGGTTCTTGCGCGAACGGGATCCGGTGGCCGCCCTCGTGGCCGGGGCCCTCTGGGCATTCGAGCCGACCGGGTTGGCCTACTCAGGCTATGTGATGTCGGACCTGCCCTTGGCGTTCCTCACCCTGGCGGCGGTCCTGGCCTTCGGAAAAAGCCTGGGGCGTCCGGGGTGGACCTGGGCCGTTGGGACGGGAGTTTTGGCGGCGATGGCGGCTACGGCGAAATTCTCGGGGCTCGCGCTTTTTCCGATTTTCGCCTGGGGGGAGTGGCGCCATGCGTTGGGAAGGAGCGGGACCCGGGCCTTGCGTGAAACCCGGAACCGTTGGGCTTGGGGCGTGGTGGGATTTCTGTCCTGGATCTTCCTGCTATACCTTCCGGGTTGGTGGGGCCTCCCCGGCTCCGGCCCCTGGGATTCCCTGCGCCTCTTCCTGGCGGGGTTGAAGGACCTCCTGTCCTTCGCCGGCGCGGGCCATCCCGTCTTTTTCCTGGGGGCCGCGGGACGCCGAAACCATTGGCTTTATTACCCCACGGCCTTCCTACTGAAAACACCCATTCCGTTCCTGGTCTTGCTGTCGTGGGCCGGGTGGGGAAGCCTCATGCGGCGTTGGCGCGCGCCGGACTTGGGGATGGCTTCCGCGCTGGTGCTTTTCGTCTCCATCGTCCCGACGCAGAACCTGGGGGTGAGATACCTTCTCCCGGCCATCCCGTTCCTGATCCTGATCGCGGCGACCGCCGCAGCCCGGTTGTGGGAGACCCGCGGTTCCCATTCCCGGGCGGCCCGTTGGGGCGTCGCGGGATTGATCCTCTGGCAGGCCGTATCGGTGGCGCTCGCCTATCCGGGGCATCTCGCCTACTTCAACGACGCGGTCCCAGCGGGAATGAAGGCCCGGCTTTTGGGGGATTCGAACCTGGACCTGGGGCAGGACGTGAAACGACTCGCGGAAAGGGCGTCTGTAAAGGGTTGGCCGCCCGTACGGCTTGTCCAATCCAGCGGGTTCGATCCGGCGGCCTACGGCATGGCTTGGGAATTTTGGACCGATCGGGATTTGGAGGGCCCGCAACCCGGGCGGGTTTACGCGGTGGATGTCTCGTTCCTCCAACTGGGCCCTGTTTTCGAACCCTCCCTGACGCCCCTCGCCCAAAGTTGGATCACCCAAATCCCCCCCACCGAGCGGGTGGGGGA
>CAYMOV010000238.1:0-3006 GCA_964392085.1 uncultured bacterium | reverse complement strand
GGCCGGACATCCCCGGTCTCCGAGTGGCCGGCGGGTGTCCCCGTGCCACCAAGAAGGCGGATTGTCGTCCAGTCGCCCTTCAACCAACCCCGTAAGGGGCTGGAAGGAGGCCGTATTGTAGGGGGGTGGGGGATGGCTGTAAAGGAACGGGAAACGGGCGTTTTCCCTGATTTGGGGCCCCCCAGCGGCCGAAAGCCCCAGGGAAAGGGCCCCGGTCGAATCAGGTCAAGAACCTGCCATGAAGGCCATTGTCACCAGGCTTCCGATGCCGAACGAGATCAATCCCACCAGGAGACCGCAGATCAACAGGCTCACCAAGGTGATCCCCACCGCTTGGCTGCGGGTCACTTTCAGGCCCTTCTCGTAACCGATGACGAGAAGGACCCCACTGACAATGACGCCCAATAGGCTTCCACCGCCCGGGACGAGACCCAGGGGCGCCCCGACCGTTGAGGCGAAAACGATCGGCCGGATCTTCTCAACGTCACCCTCGGACGCCACCCATTTGGCCGCCAAAGCGTTGATGCCCGCGATGACGTAGTAAAGGAAGAGAACCCCCAAAAACCATAGGGCCACGCCCGCCACCACAGCGACGGGAATCGCCAAAATCCCGGCGGGTCCCAGGAAGAGGGCGAAAAATCCGCTCGTCAAAACCATATGCAGAACAATGAAGAAGAATGAGGCCGCCATCCCCATAAGGACGACCCTTTCCGACCAGCCAGAGGTTTTGGACCCCTCAAAAAATCCGGTGGGTTTCTTAAGCAGTTCACGGAGGGTTTCCCACCGTTCCTTCCAAAACATCCCAGTAAATACGCCCTTCCAAAACAGGCCGAAATATTCACCCATATCATCCTCCTTAATTTCCCGGCGATTTCCCCAGGGCTTTAGGGTCCTGGTCCAATTCGGGATGTTCACGGGTCAACCGGGTGATGGCGTTTCTCGCCTGGGCGTGATGGGGCTGGTAGCGGACCGTCTCTTCCCAGAATTTCTTGGCCTCGGAGTAATTGCCCTTGCGGTAGGCGTCCAAACCCAGGTTGTAGGACGTGTCGGCTAAGGTGGCCTTGTCCTCTGCTTTTATGGAAAGGGTCGGCGTCGCCTCAACAATCTCCTCGGTTTGTTTACGTTTCTTACGTCGCTTGGGGGGCTTGACCGAAGTCCCCGCCTCAATATCCTTCTTGAGGGCCAGGGCCTGGACGCAGTCCGGGTCGTCCCTCAGAATCAGGTCCAGCTTTTCCAGCGCAATGGCGTCGTCCCCGGCCTTCCAAAGGCGCTTGATTTCGCGTAAGTCAGGCCCGCGGTTTGAGGCGCTCATCTTCTTCCGGATATTCGCCCGAAGTTCCAAGACCAACGGATGGGTCGGGTCCAGCTTCAGGGCCTGGTCTAAGGATGCCGTCGCCTCGGAGTAACGGCCTTTTCGCCCATCCTCATAGGCCTTGAGGTAGAGGTCCTTCACAAGACCGTTATAGGGGCGCGAGGGGGCACTTGGAAAATCGACGGTATCGCCCGGGTCCCCGGGTTCCGCCTCGTCCTTTTCCCCTTTCCCGCCCAACATCACCCAAATGGGCTTGGGCTCCTCGTCCGATTGCACGATCACCTTCAGCCGCGTTCCATCGGCAAAAGTCGACGGCACTTCGGCTCTCCATTTAAACCGCATGCCACCCGACCCATGGGCGATCACCGCCTCGCCCTTAGGTTGCAGGAGATACCATTCCGCCATAGGTACGTCGCTCTGCACCAGGAGACCGTAGGCGGTCGGTCGGGTTTCAAGCCGGATGCGAAGGTTGGCCCAGACCGATTTGGCCTTGAAGACCAGGACTTGGGGATTGGATGCGACAACCGATCGAGTCGTCACGGGAGAAACTGTAGAGATCGGAGTTGGCGTTAGCATCACCGCCCAGGAAGGCGATGAGAAAATCAACGCGAAGAATATAATGATAAGGCAGTTCCTCAAAAGGCCACCCCGACCCGGGCCAAAAAGGCCGGGTGTTTGCGGTCCGAGGTTTTGAGGGGCAAACCCGCCTCTTCGGTTTCCCGGCCCGGCCCGATGCCGGTCGCCGAGGGGATCCAAAGGGAGGTGTTCGTCAACCGGCCGAAGGTGTAGTCATCCCGGTTGTTGGTGGCGTGCAGTTCCAGGAAGGCCGCCCCAAGGCGAAACTTCACCCGGGCGTAGAGGGAGTCCTTGGGTAACTCGGCCGTATCAGGAAAGAACGCGTTGCCTCCCGTGAAGGGGTTGAGTTCTGATCCCTTTACCGGAGCCTGGCATTCCAACGCCACTTCATCCACCGAGAAATTTCCCCAGGTTCTTATCCTGGAAGCCCTGAAGCCCAGGACGAACGCGCTCGTTTCGGCGGAATGCTTGATGTTCTGGACGCCATATTCGGCCGAAAATGAATAATCGCGCCTGTACGAGACTTCGCCCGATAGTGAGTAAGAGGGTTGGGAACTCAGGGAAGAGTAATCAAAATAGTCGGACTTGGTCTTGGCCACGTTGACCCGGAAGACCGTTTGGGTGTCTTTGATCTTCACCCGCAACCGGACTTGGCCAAGGATGTAACCCTGGCTCTGGTCCAACTTAACCCAATCGGCTGAAAAAAGGCTTGGTGTATAAAAAAGGGCGATGGCGAATGGGGAGGCCACCCGAACGCGCTGTTCATCCTCCATGCCCAGTTTAAAGAAGAACGAGGATATCGCGAGGATACCGTCCACCCGACGGATTCCCATTGTGGGAAGCGCCCCGAAAAACGAATTAGGGGAAACGAAGGGAAAAAGGTCGAAACGGCCCGCGTTTACCTGCAGGGAGGACGTGACCCAACCCACCTTGGCGGTCCTCAATTCGATGGCTTCAACCCCGTCGGACCCCGAAAGGCCCTTCTGGAAACGCACGGTCCCCTCGGCGGAAATGTTGTATTCATCCAGCTTCCGCCTGGCCGTCAGGTCAAACATCGATAAGGTGCGGCCCTTGGCTACCGCGTCGTCAAAATAGGCGAAATGCACCAGGTATTTCAC
>CAYMOV010000237.1:0-3016 GCA_964392085.1 uncultured bacterium | reverse complement strand
TCCGTCCGTTGGTACTGGGTCTGGTCCCCGATCATGCAGTCGTAAAGCAGGGTCTCGTAGCCCGTATTGGGCTCGCAGCCGAACCGGTCGCAATAGTTGAAGTCCATGGCCACGTCGCCGAGGTGGAACCCGGGGCCTGGGGCCTTGGCCTGGAAACTGAACTTAATGCCTTCCACCGGCTGGATCCCCATCACCAGGCTGTTGGGGGACATCTGCTTGGCCCCGGCCTGCTTGAAAAGGCGGAAGGGCGGGTTCTTGAACTGGATGACGATCTCGGTGACCCGACTCGCCAGTCGCTTGCCCGTGCGCAGGTAGAACGGCACCTGGCCCCAGCGCCAGTTGTCCACCTGGAGCTTGAGCGCCAGGAAGGTCTCGACGTTGGAGGTCGGCGACACCCGGTCTTCGGCCCGGTACTCCTTCACCGGTTTGCCGTCGATAGTGCCGGGCCCGTACTGCCCTCGCACGCAGTTCTGGAGCACTTCCTCGGGCGTCATGACGTGGACCGACCGGAGAACCTTGGACTTCTCGTTGCGGATCGCCTCGGCGTCCAGCGAGGCGGGGGGCTCCATGGCGGTCAGGGCTAAGAGCTGGAGCAGGTGGTTCGGCACCATGTCGCGCAGGGCCCCGGCGGACTCGTAGAACGGCCCCCGTTGCTCCACGCCCAATTCCTCGGCGGCGGTGATGGCCACATGGTCGATGTAACGCTGGTTCCAGATCGGCTCGTAGGCCACGTTGCCGAACCGGAAGGCCAGGAGGTTCTGCACGGTCTCCTTGCCCAGGTAATGGTCGATCCGGTAGATCTGGTCCTCCTCCAGGGTTTTGGTGATCTGGCGGGTCAGGTCCTTGGCGGAGGCCAGGTCGCTCCCGAAGGGCTTCTCGATGATGACCCGGCGCCACTGGCCGTTCTGCTTGTTGAGCCCCGCCTTGTCCAACTGGTCCACGATGGGGGCGAAATAGCTGGGGAGCGTGGCGAGATAGAAGAGGACGTTGCCCTTGGTGGCGTGCTTTTTCTCGACTTGGGCCATCGTCTCCTTGAGGGTGCCGTAGGCCTGGGGGTCGTCGAAATTGCCGTGGACGTAGTAGATGCGATCGAGGAACCAGGTCCAGATCGCCTCGTTCAACTGCCCGCCGCCATATTGGGTCACGTCCTCAGTCAACTTTTTCCGGAAGTCCGCCTCGCTCATCTCCGTGCGGGCGAAACCGATGACGGCGAAGTCCTTCGCGAGGTAGTTCGTGATGGCCAGGTGGTAAAGGGCCGGCACCAGCTTGCGCTTGGTGAGGTCGCCCGCCGCGCCGAAAATGACGAAGGTACAGGGGCCGGCCGGGATGACGTCGCCCTCGGCCGCGAAGGGGTTCTTGGAAGGTTCGGGCAGGGGGCTCACTTGGGGGCCTCGGAGTGCCCACCGAATTTAGCGCGCATGGCCGACAGGATCTTGTCGGCGTAGGACGACTTCTCGCGGGACCGGAAGCGCTCGTAGAGGGCGGCGGACAGCACCACGGCGGGAACGGCCTCCTCGACGGCGGCCTGCACCGTCCAACGCCCCTCGCCGGAGTCCGGCACGCGACCCTCGTACTTCGACAAGGCCGGGTCCTCGACCAAGGCCATTGCGGTCAGGTCCAACAGCCAGGAACTGATGACCGAGCCCCGGCGCCAAAGTTCCGAGATGGCCGAAAGGTTGAGGTCAAAACGGTGCGCCTCGGGTAGTTCCATCGAGCCGGCATTCTTGAGGATGTCGAAACCCTCGGCGTAGGCCTGCATCACCCCATACTCGATGCCGTTATGGATCATCTTCACGAAATGCCCGGCGCCCGCTGGGCCGCAATGCAGGTAGCCTTGGCTGGCGGTTCCACCGGCGGGGAGGCCCGCCGTGGGAACGATGTCGCCCTGGCCCGGGGACAAGGTCTTGAGGATGGGCTCGATGGTTTGGAAGGCTTTCTTGTCGCCGCCCACCATGAGGCAGTAGCCCCGGTCGGCGCCCCAGACGCCGCCGCTGGTGCCGCAATCCACGAAGAAGCGGCCTTCCTTCTGCAGTTGGGCCGCGCGGCGAACCGCGTCCTTGTAGTTCGAGTTGCCGCCGTCGATGAGGATGTCGCCGGGTTGGGAAAGTTTGGCCAGGGCTTGGACGGTCTGCTCGGTGATGTCGCCGGCCGGCACCATGATCCAGAACACCCGGGGGCCGGTGAGCTTCTTCACCATCTCCTCGAGGGAATGGCTGGGGATCGCGCCTTCCTTCTCGTAGAGCGCCACCTGCGCGGCGTTGGGGTCGTAGACCACGCACTCGTGGCCGCCCTTCATTAGGCGCTTCACCATGTTGCCGCCCATGCGGCCCAGGCCGATCATCCCGATTTTCATGCTTTTGCCCCCTGGCTTGAACGAGGATCAGTGATGGATGGACTACATCTTAGGGCTTAACGGGGTATAAATTAAGGCTTCCGGCGGGGGAATGATCAAGGAAGGCATATCAAGTTGCGAATGGTCGATAGCTAAATCGAAAAATCCCGCACTTTTGACGGGAGAGCGCAGTAGGAACCAAACGGCTCGACTGGCGAGAGGGCGAAACCGGGAATTGAGGTTAGAACGCGGTGTCCGGATGGGGATGGAGGACTTTGGTTTGGCCTCGGCGAACCCCTGAGGTGGAGCCTTTGCACACTTCAGGGCTTCGCGCCAACCCATGCCCTGTAGCGTGATGCGAGGCATCTCGGTTACAGGGGCCAACCGCTGTCGTTCAAGCCTTCTTTACGGGAATCTGCTGCAGCTTGATCCCGATGCGGCGTGCGATGGAGAAGATGCGCTCGTCCCGGTAGAACTCCCCGTAATAGATGCCCTTAATCCCCGCGTTGGCCAGGGCCTTGAAGCAGTTCCAGCAGGGGGAGGCCGTCACGTAGATCTCGGCCCCCTCGATGCGCACGCCGTTGCGGGCGGCCTGGATGATGGCGTTCATCTCGGCGTGGATGGTGGCCACGCAGTGGTTGTCCTCCATCATGTGGCCCACGTCGTCGCAATGCGGCATGCCCC
>CAYMOV010000236.1:0-3018 GCA_964392085.1 uncultured bacterium | reverse complement strand
TGGGGTCGGTCCTGGTGGTGAGCATGTCGGTGATGATGGTCTGGGCCATGCCGCAATAATCCACCGGTACGGTGGAACCCGGCCACTGCTTGCAGGCCATGAGAAGCCCCATGGCCATGTCCTCATCGCCGTCCGTGGCGGAGTCGCAGCCCGTGACGGTCGCGAAGGGCGCCCCCGACCCCATGCTCCAAGCCATCAGGTTGTTGACGTAGGGGTCACAGGGGTTGGCCGCCATACGCCCCACGTTCCAGTAATACATGGCCAACCCGTCCATCAGGGGTTTGTCGGCCATGGAGGCGGCGATCAACATCCCGTAGCCCATGCCCTCCGACACCACGTTGCCCGGGTTGTCGACGAATCGGTTGATGGCGATGAGCGGCACCCCATTAATCGTTTGGCCCGTGTAAGTCGGCATGGAATTGACATACATCTGGTAGATGGTCATTACATCACGGGTCATGTCGGCTCGGGTCACGCCGTCGGGTTGGGCGATCACGCCATAGGGTGGGTTCTGGTATTGGCCGAAGGGATGTTGGGGATTGCCGGTGTTGACGTTCGCGATGGTCCCATAGACGGTCCCGGCCGCCGCGGACCAAGCGGCTTGGGCTGACATCGAATAAACCGCGAGCACGAAAAGGGTCACAAGGAGACGCGCCTTACCGGAAGAAATCAATTTCTTCCCGGTGGGCTGGAACCGATTTTTATTCGGGTTCATTCCCTGCGTCATGAATCTCAGCCTAAAAGCGATTTTTGGTCGGAAGCGGAAAAAGCCCTTTCAGGGGGTTTCCTCTAAGCTCTTGACGGTTTTATGTGAAAATTTTACCGTACTTATATCAAAAATACCCTACCCCACCGGTTGGCTTTGACGTTAAAGCTGTAAATTAATCAACAGCCACCTGAACCAGCGGCGAAAGTCTTCATCCGTCATCTTGAGACTCGAAGTGGCGAAAGATCCGTACCCAACTCCCGGAAACGGCCCAAGACTTCAAGCTTAAAGCCGCTTTTCTCGTTTGTTATAGATCCCTCGTCGAAACAGCCGCCTCGGGATGACGAATTAAAAAACGTCCTAAACGAAAAAAGCCCCGGGGGGAACCCGGGGCTTCTGAACGGCCGAAACCAATCTTTACCGCAAAATCACGATTGGGGCGCCCTTGACCAGGACGTTCCCTTCCTCGTCGACCACCTTGAGGTAAACCACCCCATTCGAGACGGTGGCTCCCTTCTGGTCCTTGAGGTCCCAAGTCAGGTATTGGGTTCCCATGACCGTCAGGACCCGGTCGAAGACCTTCCGGTAGGCCGAAGTGAAGATCATGAAATGGGCTTTTTTCGGGCAACCCGACTTCAGCTCAATCTTGAGCACCTGCCCATCAAAGATCGGGTTCGGATAGGGCAGGGATACCCGCAAGGCGCAAGGCAGGTTGATCGGCGTCCAAGTCGAGGTGGGCGTCGCGCTCGGAGTCCCGGTGTAGGAAGGCGTCCAGGAGGGCGTCCATGTCCAACTCGGGGTGAAGGTCGCGGTGGGCGTTGAGGTCGAAGTGTAGGTTCGGGTGAAGGTGGATGTCGGCACCGGCGTCCAACTGGAAGTGAAGCTCGGCGTGGGCGTCGGGGTTGGGGTGTTGGTGGCGGTCGTGGTCCAGGTATAGGACGGCGTCCAAGTCGGCGTATAGGTCGCAGTGGCCGTATCCGTCGGGGTTGGGGTATTGGTCGGGAAGGCCACCAGCGTGCTGAGGGTCGGCGCCGTATTCGGGCCGAAACCCGTCCCCTGCACCTGCAAAGCGTTGTTCAAGTAGATTCCATTCGTGACGTTCGAGTTCACCACGACCGTGAACTGCATCACCACGGTCCCTTGGGGCAGGTCCCCCAGGTTCCAGACGACCTGGGTCGCGTTCACGCTGCCGGACGGTCCCGAGAGGAAGGCGCCGAAGGAAATATTCGAGGGAAGCGTATCCGTCACCACCACGGCCAGGGCGCCCCCAGTCCCGACCTGGACGGTCAGGGTATAGGTCAAGGTCCCGCCCGGCGGAATGGTGGTCGCGGACACGGATTGGGCGATGGTGGCTTGGCCCGGGACCGCCGTCGCCGTCGCGGTCGGCGTACGGGTGTCGGTGATCGTGGGTGTCGGTGTCGATGATTTCGTCGGAGTGGCGGTTGCCGATGCGGTCCAGGTGTGGCTCGCGGTGGGGGTCGACGTTAGGGTCGGTGTCGCCGACTTGGTCGGGGTCGGGGTGGCGGACGGGACCAATGTGTTCGTGATCGTGTGGGTGAAGGTGGCCGACGGCGTAGCCGTGGCGCTCGGCGATAAGGTCATGGACGGAGTGAAGGTCGCGGTCGCGCCCGGCGGCGTCGTATTGGTGATCGTGGGCGTGGACGAAGGCGTCGGCGTATAGGTGACGGTATTCGTCGGGGTCCATGTAGGCGACGCGGTCCGCGTCGCGCTCGACGTGAAAGTGGAGGTGTAAGTGGGTGTTGCCGTTTGGGTCGGCGTAGGCGACTTGGTCGGCGTGAAGGTCATGGTCGGCGTGAAGGTCACCGTGGCGCTCGGCGGCGGCGTGTTGGTGATCGTGGGCGAGTGGGTGGGAGTCTGGGTGAAGGTGTTGGTAGGTGTCAGCGTGGAAGTGCGGGTGGAAGTGAACGTGGGCGTCGGGGTAGGAGTCGCGCTCGGGATAAGGGTATTCGTCGATGTCGGCGTCGATGTCCGGGTCCAGGTCGAGGTAGGTGTCGGCGTGAACGTCGCCGTGGCGGAAGGGACGGGTGAATTCGTGGGGCTGGGCGTAAAGGTCCTCGTCGAGGTCGTGGTCGGCGAGGGCGTGAAGGTGCCGGTGGCCAAAACCGTGTTGGTGCTGGTGGGACTGGGCGTATTCGTCCGCGTGGAGGTGGACGTCGGGGTAAAGGTGAATGTATTGGTGGCCACGGGCGTGTTGCTCGGCGTGGTCGTGCTGGTCCTCGTCGAGGTCGCCGACGGAGTGAAGGTGTTGGTGGCCGCCGAAGTGTTGGTCGGCGTGGCGGTCGCCGTGGGCG
>CAYMOV010000235.1:0-3020 GCA_964392085.1 uncultured bacterium | reverse complement strand
ATGCCCAGGATCGCCGATCGGAAGTCGGGGGTCCGGATATCTTCCTCGGCAAGTTCCGTGGTTGACTGGATATCCCCCCGCCTCACCTCGTCGAGGTAATGCCGAACAAACGCGTCCTCCCGCGTTAATTTCACGGTCAATAAGCGGCCAAATAATCCCCTACCCCTCAAGGTTCCAAATAAACCATTGAATACGGCAATTTCCATGAATGGGGCGCCCCAAACCAAAACCACCACAACCGCGAGGATCCACTTCTTGGTTTTGGACATGGCAAGAAACCGCCTGAACGAGATACCGGCTTTTGTCGGCGCCTGAGCCAGACGGATTATACAGGATGCCCTGAAACCTAATTCTTCACCCAGGCGAGTTCTAGCAGGGTGCTGAAAAAGTGTTTTGAAACACTGCCATCAGCCATGCGGGTCGAGCGAATCGCCGTGAATCCCCAGGTTTTTGGGGGGATGATTCGCGAGTAAAACATGAAATAGTCTCTTCAGTTCGACTTTTTCATCATTCTGCTAACACCAGCTTATCGATGGCAAACCAGGCCCGATTGGGGTTCTGGGGGCTGAAGGTGACCGACCGGACGGCCTCCAGGGCGGGCGCCCCCCCGCCTTCCTCCGCCTTGAAACCCGACAAGGGGACCGTCACCTTCTCCCACTTCCCCGAGCCTCCCGCGGTCGGCGCGGTGGCCTCGAAAACCCGCCCCAGGGAATCGGTGAAGGAGACCTTCAGGGCGACTTGGCTCTTGGAGAAGAGGTGGAACACCAGGGCCGAATGTTTGCCCCAATCCTGGCCATCGGACCCGTCCCCCGCACGGCACCAGAACCCGCAGCTGCCGTTGGCCTTCATCCGGTACTGGAACGCGAAAAACCAGTCGCCCTTGCGCTTGGAGTTTTCCTTGAAACGCCAGTTGACCGTGGAGCCTTTGTCGTCCTGGAAGGTGCCGGTCAAACCCGGGTCTTGGGGGCCCTTGTCGAAGTCCTGCACGACCATTTCTCCCGCCCGGGCCCCGAGGGGGGCCAGGAGGCAGAGGACCAAGGTAAGCCTTTTCACCACAGGAACAACCCATTTGAGCTTATTGAAAGCTTTCACCACCAAGGTCACCATCCTGGGTTAAAAGGGGATAACAACAAGGCAAAACCATTTTGAACCGCCAAGTTCACCAAGGTCACTAAGAAAAACTATTGGGTTAAACGACTAGATGCGAAGAATCAAGAATATTTCACCGCCCAGGTCACCAGCTCTGATCAAAAGAAGAAAAGACCGGGGCAAAACCATTTTGAACCGCCACCCGTAAGCCTTCGACTGAGGGTTTAATAAAAAACCACCAAGCCCACCAGGTCGGCGAGGTCCTTAAGAGTCGTCCTTAAAAACCTTCGTGACCTTGGTGAACTTGGTGGTGAAAAAACCTTAATCTATTCTTAAATCCTTACTTCGCCGCGACGATGTTGTCGATCAGGACGACGAACTTGCCCACGGTCTTCGGCGCCAGGTTGAAGGTCTTCACCTGGCTCAGGTCCATCGGGGCGCCCTTCACGGCGTCCGACGGGGTGTAATAGGGGTCCAGGATGAAGGACGACATCGGGACCGTCACCGTCTCCCAGCCCTTTCCCTGGGACGCCGGGGCGTCGGCCACGAACTGGTTGTTGTTCTTGTCCTTCAGGGCCACGCCGACCTGCACCGGGGCCTTGGAATAGATCATGAAGCTCAGGGTCTGGGCGCCCTGCAGGTTCACGCCGTCCCAGGTGTCGCCCGCGCGGCACCAGAGGCCGCAATAACCGCCGGCCTTCAGGTCATAGGAAACTTCGAGGGCTTGGTCGCCCTTCTTGGCCTTCGGGGCGGCCTTCTGGCCGTAGACCAGCGTCGAACCCTGGCTGTCTTGGTAGGCGCCGATCATGCCGCTTTCGAGCGCGGTGTTGAAGTCCTGCACGACCACCTTTTCGCCCGTGGCGGCGGGGGCCGGCTTGTCCGGCGAAACACCCGTGGAGCCGGAAGCGGCCGTTGGGGCGGCCGCGGATCCCGCCTCGATCGCGACAGGGCCCACCCAGAGGGTTCCCACGCCGGGATCCAGGGGGGCGAAGTTCATGCCGTTCAACTGGGACAGGTCCATCGGGTGGCCCACCTGGGCCCCGTCGGGGGTATAGCTGTCCTTCGTGAAGGAGGACAGGTCCACCTTCACCACGGACCAGTCCTTCGAGGGGACCTGGAACTTGGCGGTGTACTGGACGTTCCACTTGTCCTTGAGGGAGATCTGCGCCTGTCCGGGCTTGCCGGCCTTGACCGACACCAAGATCTTGCCGGCCTTGGACAGGTCGGCCGATTGGTTGGACCAGAGGCCGCAATACCCGCCGGCCTTCAGGTCATAGTCGAGTTTGAGCGACTTCCCGTTCTTCCCGGGGCCCTTGTCGCCCGTGAAATTGAGTTTGGAGCCCTGGGAGTCCGCGTAGGCCCCCATGCTGGAAGGATCCGGGTTCGCCCAGTCCTGGAAGGGGGCGACCTGGGTCGCCTCCGACTTCGCCATCGCTCGGCCGGCCAAAACCGCCAGGCCTAAAGTCACCGCCAACATGAACCGCTTCCCGTAACGCATGTAAAATCCTCCGACCTTTTGGTTTCTTGATCCGGTCGGGCGGCCCACCGGGTCGCCCCCTACCCAAAATATCCCGCGCCCATCGAGCGGGACTAATCGATTAGACGCCTTCCCATCCCACCAGGGCCAACCTAAATGACGCGGCCAAGACCCGAACCGCGTGAAACCGTATCTTGCCGAAAGCGCCCCGGCGCCCGAATCCGGTGGCAAAAAAAAGAAGCCTCCCCGGAGGGTGAGGCCTCTTGACAAGGGAAAACCCCGGACCGGGATTAGGACCCGCCCCGTCCCGGGCGGCCCGAATCGCCGGGCACCACCTTGATCTGGTTGGACACCTTGAACACGCCGGGCAACCCCTGGACATAATGCACGATCGAGCGTTTGGTGCCGAAGTCGTCGGCCATGCCGCTCATGAACACCTTGCCGGACTTGACCG
>CAYMOV010000234.1:1976-3062 GCA_964392085.1 uncultured bacterium | reverse complement strand
TCGGCGGGGAGGGCGGCGGCGGTGACGATCGAGGTCGAGGATTTGAGGAAGCCGGCGCCGGAAGAAAATACAGCCCATCCAAAAGCAAAACCCAATTACCACAATGGCCACAAGGGTCACAATGACCACGATGGACAGATGTAATAAATTCGGGGCATTAATCGACATTAAAACATCAAACCCTTGGGTCCATTGAGTCCATTGTGGTGAAGATGTTTTCTTTGGGGATTTAACTTAGGAAAAACAACCCAATTACCACAATGGCCTCAAGGGTCACAATAACCACGATGTTTAAAAGGTTTTGGTTTTAAAACATCAGACCATCGGATCCATTGAGTCCATTGTGGTGAAGAGGTTTTGTTGGTGGCACCCGGGCGTCCGGTGTTTCGACCGACTGAATCAACAACCGCCGTGCACGCGGGGACCCGGTTCCTGCGAGGCCAGGATCTCCGCCTCCTTCCCCTTGAGGCTTTCCCACCGCTCGGCGACGGTGGCCTCGTCCTCCAACAATAGGGCCAGCTTGAGGAAGGCCGCGTGGTGGCCCTTCTCGCTCTTCATCAGCCCCCCATAAAACCCCCGCAGTTCGGCGTCGCCGCAGGCCTCCACCAGCTTCCCGAACCTCTCGCAGCTCCTCGCCTCGATCAGCGCGGACACCAAGAGGCGGTCCAGCAGTTCCTTCCGGGCCTGGCCGCGCCGCACCAGGCCGTGGAGGCGCTTGGCGTAGTCGTTGTGGTGGATGCGGTCGCTCTTCCCGCCGCGCTTCTCCAGCAGGCGGAGCACGGAATGAAGGTGGCTTGTCTCGTCCCGGGCGATACGGGCCAGGGGATGGGTCCAGGCCGCCGGGACCTTCGCCTCGGGCCAGCGGTTCATGAGTTCCAGCGCGTTGCCCGCGGCCTTGCGTTCCAGGTGCGCGTGGTCCGACAAGAGGGCCAAGGGGTCCCTCAGGGCCTGGGGGGCCCAACGCGGGGAGGTGGCGGAGGCCAGGGTCGGGTCGAGACTGGAGATCATGGGTGCATTATGTGGTAAAAGCGAAACGAAAACAGCTCATCCACAAGCAAAGCCCATTTACCACAATGGTCACAAAGA
>CAYMOV010000234.1:0-1876 GCA_964392085.1 uncultured bacterium | reverse complement strand
AAACGAAAACAGCTCATCCACAAGCAAAGCCCATTTACCACAATGGTCACAAAGATCACAATGGACAGATGGAATATAACCTTGGAATTCTTCAGCTTTAAAACATCAGACCCTTGGGTCCATTGAGCCCATTGTGGTGAAGAGGTTTTGTGGGGGGTCTTAAACTTAAAAACGACAACCCATTCACCACAATGGTCACAAAGAACGCAATGACCACGATGTACAAATGGCTTCGGCTTAAAACATCAGACCCTTGGGTCCATTGAGTCCATTGTGGTGAAAAAGGTTTGGTTGTGCCGTTCGTCGTGCCAGAATGCCCCATGGCCAAGGCCTCCCAAACCCTACCCCCCGCCTTCGTGGAGCGGATCCGCCGCGTCTACCCGGGCCGCGACGGCGAGACCGCCTTGGCGGCCTTCGAGAAGCCGCGCCCCACGTCCTTCCGCCCCAACCTGCTCAAGATGGATGCCCGCGCCCTCAAGGCCAAGCTGGAGGAGCAGGGGTTCAAGCTCGAGGCGGTGCCTTACCCCACGGGCGCCTTTATCCTCCGCAACAGGCGCCAGCGGGACCTGGAGGACACCTTCAGCTACCAGAACGGCGAGCTGTACGTCCAGAACCTCTCCAGCATGGTGCCGCCCCTCCTCTTGGACCCCAAGCCCGGCGAGATCGTCCTGGACATGGCCGCCGCGCCCGGGAGCAAGACCACCCAGATGGCGGCCCTCATGGGCGACCGGGGGAAGATCCACGCCATGGAAGAGAACCTCATCCGCGCCGAGAAGCTCAAGGCCAACCTCAACCGCCAGGGCGTGAGCATCGCCACCGTCGAGGTGGTGGACGGCGCGGTGGCCGCCAAGAAGACCCCCGGCCTGTACGACAAGGTGTTGCTCGACGCGCCCTGTTCCGCCGAGGGGCGGTTCCAGTCCGAGGAAAGGTCCAGCTTCGGCTATTGGAAGGAGGACACGCCCGCCAAGGCGGCCAAGCTCCAGCGCCGTTTGTTCCGCGCGGCGGTGGAGGCCCTGAAGGTCGGGGGACGGATGGTCTATTCGACCTGCGCCATTTCCCCCGAGGAGAACGAGGGGTTGGTGGCCTGGGCCCTCGCCGAGTTCCCGGGCCGGTTGGAGGTCCTTCCGGCCACCGTGCCCTTGACTGCGGCCCGACCAGGGCTGGGGGCTTGGGGCGCAACGCCCTACCACGAGTCAGTCCGGAAGACCCTTCGGATCATGCCGACCCCCCTCTTGGAGGGGTTTTACGCGGCGGTCCTGCGGAAAACGTCCTGAGATAAGCTTCCTTCCCCGATTCAATTTGATAGTCCCGACAAAAGCGCTTTTTTTTATTGAAACCGCCGGACAACCTGTCGAACATCAGAATAGGTCTTTATTTAAGCAATCTAGGCGCTTTGTAGGGGCCGGAGTAGAATGTTAAACGGTTGACTTGGTATTGCCCGCGGTGCCCCGCCGGCCTTCACGTGAAAATCCTAATCTTTCCGAGGGTACGCTTATGGCGTCATATTACCGAACGGTTGCGCTTCTTCTTACGCTGGCCCTCATCCCCTCCAAAATATTCTCGCAGGACCAAAACCTCCAAAACCTCGCTTCCATGTCGCTCGAACAACTGATGAATGTCGATGTTTCCATCGCGTCACGGAATGACCAGACCTGGACCAAGGCCCAGGGCGCGGTCTATATCCTGACCCACGACGACATCGTGCGTTCGGGCGCGCGAACCATCCCCGAAGCCCTGCGGTTGGTCCCGGGCCTCATCGTGGCCCAGATCAACTCCAGCACCTGGTCCGTGGCCTCCCGGGGTTTCCAGGACCGGTTCTCCAACTCGCTCCTGGTCATGGTGGACGGCCGGGTGATCTACAACCACCTCTTCGGCG
>CAYMOV010000233.1:0-3096 GCA_964392085.1 uncultured bacterium | reverse complement strand
GAGGAATGCTTCGTGCCCTGGGTCGCGCTGTGGGTGGAGTCCCGGTTCGAGCCCTTGGGGATGCCGTGGGTCGCCACGGCCTTGGCCGCGTCGGCGTCGGGGGACGCGGCCAGGACGAGGCCCGGGCCCGGGCCCAAGGTGAGCGCGAGGCCGAGGGCCAGCGCCCGTTGGAAGGTTCGGTTGAACAAGCGGGACAGGGTCATGGAAACCTCTAGAACGGAGTCGGCCGTTGGCCGCCAGCCCCTCGAGGCGCTTCGCGCACCCCGGGGCAGGCCGTTGGCCGTTGGCTTAGGCTTGAAGACAAAGCTAACGGCTAACGGCAAACCGCCAACGGCGTCTTACTTGTTGCCGGCATTCAGCCACTTCACGTACTCGGCCTTGGCGGCGTTTTCCTTCGCGGCCTGCTTCTCGGCCGCTGTTGGGTCGCGCGGTACCTTGAGATGGGCGCCCGGGACCAGGTTGGCGGGCAGGACCAGCATGCCCTTATTGGCGTCCACGATGATCGGGTAGAGGTCCTGGTCGCCGTAATAGGCGTTGGCCAGGCTGTGCAGGTTGTCCCCCCGGCTCCAGGTGTAGGTGGCGGTGTTCGGGTCGGCGGTCGGCGTGGGCGCGGGCTTTTTCAACGCCTTGCGGGCCGGCTTGTGGACGGCCTTCTGGGCCGGCGGCCTCGGGTGGACGGCGGCTTGGGCCGGGGCGCCGGACCCGCGGGTCGGCGAGGGCCTGGGTAGGGCGCCCGCTTGGGGCGGGAGGGTGTTGTTGAGGACCGCCAGGCCCTTGGACGCCACGGTGACCCGGGGGTCCACCGCGAGGGCGGCGAGGTAGTATTGCCGCGCGATCTCCAGGTGCCCGGGTTCCATGCCCCGGTAATGGTAGATGGCCCCGACGAGGGCGCAGGACTCGGCGTAATAGGTGTTTTTCGGGCCCGGGACCTCGATGGCCTGCTTGAAGTACTTGGTGGCCAGGGCGTAGTCCTTGGCGTTGTAGGCTTCCACGCCCCTCTCGTAGAGGGACTTTCGGGTCCGCGTCACCTGTTCATGCTCGGAATCGGCGGGGACGGGGGTCGACGGCCGGGCTCCGGTCTTCGCCGGGGCCGGGGGCCTCCGGGGGGTCTGGGCCTTTTTCGGGGCGGGCGTTCCCTGGGGCCCGAAGGCCCAAGCCACGCCGACATGCAGGGCGGCGTCCTGGGTCGGGGCGAGGCGCGGGCTGAAGGCGTTGTAGTCCAGGCCGAAGTCCAGGGCCATGTTTCCCTGGAGCTTCAGCCGGTAGCCGACGCCGGCGGTGCCGTGGACCTTCGCTCCGTCATGGTCGATGCCCTTGTTGGACAGCATGAGTCCCACCCCGCCCTGGAGGTAGAACCGGCCCTTCGGGCTCCCCTTGAAGGGAAAGAGGCGGCCGCCCACGTCCAACAGGCCGACGGAGGCGTTGCCCGGGTGGATGAAGTATTTCGTGTAGCCCAAGCCTAAGCCCCAGGACATCCAAGGGGTGACCTGGATGTCGCCGAAGAGGTAGGACCCGAGCCCGGCGGCGGACTGACCGTTGGCGCGGGCGAATACGTCGTGTCCCGAGACGGTCCAAGAAAGGGACCCCTCGGCGGCTTGGGCCCGGGGGCCGACCGTGAGGACCAAGGGGAAAACGAGAAACGTGGTGAGAATCAGGCGAAACAGGCACTTCATCCAGAAACTCCTAGGTTGGGGGTCGGGTAAAAAGGGCCTGAATATCATAAAAGCAATGAACCCCTTAAATCCAGCAAATAGGACGGGACGGCACCTATATATAGGTAATAAACCGTCCAAACAGCCCAAGGATTGGCGGGGATCCCCTTCAGTCCCCCCAACCTGGGCGAAAGTCCCCGTCTGGCCGCTGGAGGGGTCCGAACCACCAAACCTGTGGGCGACCCACGGACTGAAACGGCGTCAGAAGCATCCACGCCTTTTTCACCACCATTTACACCAAGTTCCCCAAGTTTTGTTCAAGCCGCGACCCAACTGGGTGACCTTAAGCTTATTCCTAAAAGCTTCATCCGCTAGGCCAAGTTCTCCAAGTCGCTTGAGCCGTTATTTGGCTTCCCATCAATCACATGCCGCTCTTGGTGAACTCGTTGATGCCCTCAGGAAATGGGGGTCCCCGGCTGCGTCGGTGCTACGCCGGGCAGGGTGGCCCACCCGATGCCGGACGGCCCGATTAAAACAAAAAAGGCCGGGGGGAATGTCCCCCCGGCCTTTTGTTGGTTTGTCTTAAAAGCCGACCGCTGAGGGCTTGCCAAGCCGAGGCCTCAACTCGGCCTGTGCCACGCCAAGGGCGTGGTACCGACCGCCGTCTTTCGTCATTTCTTCTCGTCGAGCTTCTTCATGCCGGTGATCGCCGACTCGGTCTTCGGATCGATCTTCAGGGCCGCTTGGTAGTACTTCCGGGCGACCTCCAGGTGGTCGGGCTCCTTGTGGATATACATGGAGATCGCGCCCAACAACGAGTTGGCCTCGGCGTAGTAGAAGTCCGCGGTGGAGGGGTCCTTGATCTGGATCGCCTGCTTGAAGAAGGCTTCCGCCTTGGCGTAATCCTTCACCTTGTAGGCGGCCGTGCCCTGTTGGTACACCGCCTTCATCGAAGTCGAGGACGCGGTGGGGGGGGGCGTCTTGCCGGCTGGGGTGGCCGTCAGCTTGCCGACCGATTCCAGGCCCTTGATGGCCACGGTGTTGGTCGGCTCGACCTGGATGGCATCCTGGTAGTACTTGCGCGCGATATCCAGGTGGCCGGGCTTCGTGCCCTTGTATTGGTAGATGGCGCCCAGCAAGGCGCAGGCGTTGGCGTAGGTGACGTCCTTCGGGGCGGGGTCCGCCACGGCCTGCTGGAAGTACTTCACGGCCGTGGGGAAATTCTGGGCCTTATAAGCCGCGACGCCCTGGGCGTAGGCCGCCTTGCGGGTGCCGGAAACCGCCGGGGGGGCCGAGGTGGTTTTCTTCGGGGCCGCCTGCTTCGATTTTCCGAATGCCCAAGCCAAGCCCACCCGAAGTTCGGCGTCCTGGGTCGGGGCGGTGCGCGGGCTGTAGACGTTGTAGTCCAGGCCGAAGTCCACCGACATGTTGCCCTTGGCCTTCA
>CAYMOV010000232.1:0-3219 GCA_964392085.1 uncultured bacterium | reverse complement strand
CCACTTTCACCTCGACTTTCACGCCGACGAGGACTTATACGCCCACCAACACCCCGACGCCTACCGCCACCCCGACGGCGACCTTTACCCCGACGGTGACCAACACACCGATCCCCTCGGCCACCGCGACCCCGAGTGCGACAGCCTCCCAGACTCCAACGGCTTCTTTGACACCAACTGGGACCCCTTCCTTCACGAATACCCCGACGAACACCTGGACGCCCACCCCGACCTCGACCTTCACGTGGACCCACACCCCCACCCCAACCAACACCCCGGTGCCTTCCGCCACCTCCACCGAGACGCCGACGATGACGAATACCCCGACCGATACGGCCACCTTCACCGAGACCCTGACGTCGACCTCGACGTCGACCCCGAGTTTCACGCCAACCGCCACGAACTCCCCGACCGAGACCGCGACCTTCACGGATACCTTCACCTCCACCCCGACCAACACCCCAGTGCCTTCCGCGACGGCGACGAATACGCCGACTTGGACGAACAGCCCCACGGAGACCTTCACCCCGACAGCGAGCTCTACGCCGAGCTTCACTAGGACCTTGACGAACACCCCAACTTGGACCTACACCTATACGCCCACCAAGACCTACAGCCCGACGAGCACACAGACCCCGACACCTACCCCTTCGGACACGCCGACCTTCACTTCGACCTGGACTCCGACGCCGGTGGCGGGGATGAACCTCACGAAGACGGCGAGCCCGGCCAGTCCCCAGGGCGGCGCTTTGGTGATCTACAGCCTCCAAGTCACGGTGAGCGGGGTGGCGGCGCAAAACGTGGTGGTGACGGACGTCCTTCCGACCGGTATGGCCTACGCGGGCTCGCTGAGCGTCCCGGCGCCGGCGGTAACGGGGCAGACGTTGGTCTGGACCCTGGGATTGGTCCAGCCCGGGACGTACCAAATCCAATACCAGGCCAAGGTGAACGACTTCGCCACGGGCGGGACGGTACTCCTGAACCAGGCCCAGGCTAGAAGTGCGAACGCGCCGACGAGGAACGCCCAGGCGCCGGTGACGGTGGTGGGGGACTACACGGTCAATATCGCGGTGTACAACTCCGCCGGCGAGGTGGTGAAGGAAATCACGGTGGCGAAGTACTCGCAGAGCGTGGACCAGGTGACGGCGTCGCAGGACGCGGTGATCGACCACGTGGGGGATGTGGTGAACCTGGTGTGGAAAGGCCAGGTCATCGGGAGTTGGGATGGGACGAGCGGCTCGGGCCAGCCGGTCGGGAACGGCGAATACTACATCAAGATCGACAACGTGGACTCCTTCGGGGCCGAGACGAGCGTGACGACCAACGTGACGGTGGACCGGAGCCTGTCGAACCTCACGGTGAAGGTCTACAACCAATCGGGCGAGTTGGTCCGTACGATTTACTCGACCACGGGGGCGGACATCGGGTCGGTCACGGGCGCCACGCTGACGCAAGAGACGATCGAGCCGGGATACGTGGGATCGGACCCGAACGCGGCGACCTCGACCTCGGTGGTGCTGTCGAACGGAGTGGCGGCGACCTGGGACGGCCGGAACGACGCGGGCGTCGTGGTGAGCAACGGGATGTACTACGTGGAGATCACGGCGAACGACGGCAAGGGCAACCAGACGGTGGTGACCAAGTCGGTGAACGTCCTGTCGGCGGACGGTCCCGGGCCGGGGCTCGTGGTGGCTCCGAACGTGCTGACCGCGGCGAACCCGGTCGCGGCGTTCACGGTGGGTGTGCCCGGCATGACCCTGAGGGCCACGCTCTACACGGTGGCGGGCGAAAAAGTGGGGACGATCACGGGCCAGGCGGGGACCAGTTCGGTGAAATGGGACACATTGGGCAAGGCCTCGGGCCTCTACATCGCCCTGGTGGAAGTGTATGACTCCTCGAACATGTTCCAGGGCCGCTACAGCACCAAGCTCATCATCCAGAAATAACCGACCCTTCGAGTGCCTTGTTTGAGGGTTGGACGTGCTGACCGGGTAAGTCCCACGTTTAATGGCGGCAAACCATGAGAAGACGGGAAGCTTTTGGAAATAAGATGACGATTCAATGGAGGGATTTTATAGAAAGTTAATAAAAAAATAGAAATAGATTAATTGCAGTGGAACCGGTTCACCTATGCTTGCCCTTGATCCCAACGGGTAAGTCACCTGAAAGTGAGTCGTTCCCCGGACATGCAAACAATGAATCCAAGCTCATATCGTATTTGGGCGCTTCGCGGTCATTCCCTCATGGGAATCCTACTCGCCGTCCTCATGGGTTTCCTGATCCCTGGCTTTGCCTCCGCCCAGTACACCTGGAAGAACGTCACCGTCCCGGCGGGGGGCTACGTCTCAGGCATCAGCTACAGTCCCATTTCCCAAAACCTCATCTACATGCGAACGGATATGGGAGGGGCCTACCGTTGGGACAACACCAACAGCGTTTGGGTCCCCCTGACCGACTGGCTCAGCGACTGGAACCTGTACGGCATCGAGAGCATCGTGCCGGATCCCAAGAACGCCAACAACGTTTACGCGGTCATCGGCCAGACCTACAGCGGCCAAAACGGGTCCTTCATCTCCTCCACCAACCAGGGGGCCACCTGGAGCCAATACACCATCGGGGTGCCCGTCGGCGGGAACAACGACGGCCGTAACGCGGGGGAACGATTGGCGGTGGACCCGAACCTGACCACCACGATGTATTTCGGGTCCCGCAGCAATGGGCTACAGAAGTCCGCCAACTCGGGCGTCAACTGGGCCCAGGTTGGGGCATTCCCCACGACGGGCGCCTCAGGCTACGGATTGAGCTGGGTGATTTTCGACCCCCACGGCACCAATGGAACCGCCTCGGCCACGATCTACGTCGGGGTGTCCAATTTGGGGTCGGGCAACAGCAACGTCTACCGGTCCGTCAACGCCGGCGCCAGTTGGGCAGTCATCGCGGGAGGTCCCGTCAACATGGCCACCCCCCATGCCTCCCTGGGGACCGACGGAACCTTATGGATCAATTTCAACAGCGGGGGGTACGGGCCCAACGGCATCACCACCGGGCAAGTCTGGAAGCTCAACACCGCCACCCTGGCCTGGACCAACGTCACCCCCGCGGGAGGGCCTCCCGCCGGATCCGGGGGTTACGGCGGGGTTTCGGTCGACGCCCAAAACGTCCAGCACGTGGTGGCCACCACCCTGGACTGGTGGGGCGCGAACGACAAGGTCCTCAGCA
>CAYMOV010000231.1:2102-3270 GCA_964392085.1 uncultured bacterium | reverse complement strand
GATTTGGGCGGACCGATGGATGAAATGCATTGTTCACCAACCCATTTGGGTTCTTGAGGATTCCCCATTCTTACAAGCGGTACGTCCAAAATGAAATACCCCTTCTTTTTAGGCGGCGCATACATTCGCCAACTTGAAAACCCGCTTATAGAGGCGGATAGTGACCTGTCCCTCGTCATAAAACCGTTTGAAATCCAAACAAAGGCGAATTCATGCAAGCACTCGCGACCACCCAATACGGCCCCTTGGACCAACTCCAGGTCATCGCCCTCCCCGATCCCACCCCCGGGCCCGGTGAGGTGCTGGTCCGTGTCGCCGCCTCCGCCCTGAACCCCGCGGACTTCAAGGTGATTCCCGGGACCGTGAAATTCCTGCACGGGCGCAAGTTCCCCATGGTGCTGGGTTACGACTATTCGGGAAAGGTGGAGGCGCTGGGACCGGGCGTCACGGACGTGAAACCCGGGGACGAGGTCTTCGGTTTCCTGGCTTACGGCATGGCCAACAACCAGGGGACCTTCGCGGAGCTCATCACGGCGAAGGTCGAAACCCTGGCCTTGAAACCCAAGAAGGTTACCCACTTCCAGGCGGTGGCCGCCGCGACCAGCGGGCTCACCGCGATCCAATCCCTCCGGGACCTGGGCGGCCTCGGCGAAGCCGGTACCCGGGTTCTCATTACTGGTGTTTCCGGGGGCGTGGGTTCCATCGCGGTGGGGATCGCCAAAAGGCTGGGCGCTTCAGTGACCGCCGTGGGATCGGGGCCGGGCCTGAAGCTCGCCCGCAAGGCCGGGGCCCAAGCCCTCATCGACCGAAAGACCCAGGACGTCTTCGCGGCGGCCCAGGGCCCTTATGACGTCATCTTCGACGCGGCGGCGGCCTACCGCTGGGGCCAATGGAAGGGACACCTCAAGCCGGGCGGCATTTTCATCACCACCCTCCCCTCGCTTCCCTTCCTGGTCGACAAGCTGGCCAGCCTGTTCTCAAGCTCCCGCGTCTCATTCGTGGCGGTGAAGTCCAAGTCCGCCGACCTAAAACTTCTGGGGGAGATGCTGGAGTCCGGGTTGCCCGTACCGGTGGATTCCAAGATCCCCGTGAAGGACGTGGCGAAGGGCCTGGCGCGCCTGGAGAAGGGCGACGTCCTCGGCCGTGTCGTGGTGGAAGTGCAGAAGCG
>CAYMOV010000231.1:0-2002 GCA_964392085.1 uncultured bacterium | reverse complement strand
CATACACTTTACACTTTTCGAGTTTCCTCAAAAAACACGACTCAATAAGCGCTGGCCTGGTTGAGCTTATCCATCTCCGCCTTCCCCAACCTCAGCTTGGTGCCCTTCAACAAATCCTCAAATTGTTCCAGGCTGGTGGCGCTGGCGATGGGCGCCGTGATGCCGGGCCGGGCCATGACCCAGGCCAGGGCCACCCGCGTCGGGGAGGACCCGAGACCCTTCGAGACCTCGTCCAACGCCCCGAGGATCTTGAACCCCCGCTCGTTCAGGTACTTCTTCATGCCGCCGCCCCGGGGGCTCTTGGCGAAGTCCGCCTCCGACCGGTACTTGCCGGTGAGGAACCCGGCGGCCAGCGAGAAGTACGGGATCACCCCGAGGCTCTTCTCCAGGACCAACGGCTCCAGGTCCTTCTCATAACCCGAGCGGTCGTAGAGGTTGTAGTTCGGCTGGAGGCATTGGTAGGCGGGGTAACCCTTGGCGGCGCTGGCCTTGAGGGCCTCTCCCAACCGGATGGAATCATAGTTGGAGGCGCCGATTACCCGCACCTTGCCCTGCTTCACCAGTTGGGCGTAGGCCGCCAGGGTTTCCTCAAGCGGGGTATCGGGGTCGTCCTTGTGGGATTGGTATAGGTCGATGTGGTCGGTCTGGAGGCGTTTGAGGGATTCCTCGGCCTCTTGCAGGATGTAGGCCTTCGACAGGCCCTTCTTTTCGCCCCCCATGTCCATGCCGACCTTGGTGGCCAAGACCACCTTTTCGCGGCGCCCACCCTGATTCAGCCACTTGCCGATGACCGTCTCGGATTCGCCACCCTGGTGGCCCGGCACCCAGCGCGAATAGGTGTCCGCCGTGTCGATGAGGTTGAAGCCGTTGTCCACGAAGGCGTCCAACAGCTTGAAGGATGTCGCCTCATCGGCCGTCCAGCCGAAGACATTGCCGCCCAGCGCCCAAGGCGCCACCATCAAATCCGAGCCGCCGATCTTCCGCTTATCCATGGCATCTCCCTTCTCAACTCCGTGGGGTCAGGCACACACTTTACACTTTTCGACTACCCGGATCACTCCCCCATAAAAAAAGGCCCCCGGGTTGTTTAACCGGGGGCCTTGGGGCTTCGGGGCCGCGCGGATTCGGTCAATCCGTGAAGAAATACCTCAGGCCCGAGTGGAAGCTGTAGACGCCGACGCCCCCGTCGAACATCTTCAGGCCGTCCAGTTGCATGCCGATGAAGACCGTGATCGGGCGGATGTTGATGTCGAAACCCCCGCCCAGCACCAGGCTCGGGCTGACCGACGCCTTTCCGAACTTGTTGGTGTAATAACCCCTTGTCGCGACCGAGGACCCGGCCGGGACATAGGCCACGCCGACGCCCGGCATCAGGTAGACGTTGACGGCCGGGCGGTGGGTGCTGGAGGGGATGTAGAAATCCGCGTCCAACTTGTAGATCTCAAGGTTCTTGTCGAGGTAATCCACCGAAGCGCCCGTGGACAAGGGGTTAAGCCGGTTGCGGCCGTAACTGAAGGTCGGAATGAAATACGACTTTCCCGTCCTGAAGCCCATGCCGAAGCTGAGACCGGCCCCTTGGAGCCAATCGGCGGCGATCTCGTCGCCGCCCTTGCCGAAGAACCCATGGAATGAGTTGTCCACCGAGATCGTATGCCTGTATTTGAGCCCGTCGGCCTGGGACTCCGGCTCGGCGGCCTCCCCGGCCGGGACCGTCGCGGCAACCGCCGTCGGGGCCGGCGTCGGGACGGCGGTCGGGGAAACGGCGGCCTGGGGGGCCGTCTTCACGACGGGAGCGTTGGATTTGGTGGGAACCGGGGCCGCGTCCACGGCGAACAACGGGAGGGTCGAGACCGACAAGCCGAGTCCCAGCATCAGCGCGATAGACCGTTTCATGGGATCACCTCGAAGGAGATGCGCGGATTATACCAGTCCGGAAATAAAACGGTCCCGGGTTCGGCAAAAAATCCAGTTCGATCCGGTAATAACGCTCACTTATTGTCGG
>CAYMOV010000230.1:0-3276 GCA_964392085.1 uncultured bacterium | reverse complement strand
TGGAACTGGTCGGTGAGGCCGAGCTTCTCGCCCACCCGCGCCAGGGTGGCGCCGGCGCCGCGGGACGCCGATTCCCACCCACCGAAGAGGAGAAGCCTCGACTTGTCCAGGCCGGGGATCGAGGAGACGCCCTCGGCCAATACCGCCGCCACCTCGCCCGAATCGGTGAAGCCCCCCGCCGGGGCGTCGAGCGCCACCAGCTCGAAGGGCGCCTTCTGGGCCAGGGTCATCATCACCTGCTGGAGCTTGCCCTTGGGGGCCAGGGACACCAACGTGACCTTGGATCCCGGCACGCCCTTGGCGAGGGCGGCGGCCTCCCAAAGGGCGTTCTGCACCCAGGGGTCGAGGATCGCCGGGAGCATCATCTCGTTCTTCAGGCCCCAACCCGCCGGGCCCTGCACCGGTTCAAGGGTCTGCAGGGGGTCGGGCACCAGCCCACCGAGAACCACTATATGAAGGGGATCCATCGTCGACTCCTTGTTTTGAAGGCATCCCTGCAAACGACAAAACACAAAACTTTTTCACCACCAAGATCACCAAGTTCTCCAAGTTTGGTCCAAACCACAACCCAACTTGGTGACCTTAAGTCTTAATCCTAAATCGTTTAACCGTTAAGCCAAGTTCACCAAGCCGCTTGAGCCGTTAGTTTCGCTTCCCCTGTCCTTCTGGGTGTTCTTGGTGAACTCGGTTGACGCCCTCAGACGAAGTCTGACGGGTGGTGGTGGAAAACACTTTGAATTTTTTAATTTTCCGCGGAGTGGAAGCCTCCGGGGCCGGCCTGGAAGTCCAGGTTGCCGCCGCCGGACACGGGGTCCAACAGCTCGGAGCAGTTCCAGAGGCAGGCCCCGCAATGCACGCACTTCTCCCGGTCGAACTGGGGCGGCCCCACGCGTTCCGGCAAGGTGAGGGCCTGGCCCGAGCACATCTCCACGCAGACCTTCACGCCGCAGGCCTCGCAAAGGTTCGGCTGGAGGATCTTGACGTGGTCCGCGTAACCCGGGGGCGCCTGGACCTTGCCGCCCAACAGCAGGGCGTCCTGGTGTGAGATGAGCATGCGGCCGTCCAGGGCCGGGCGCGGCCAACCGGCCTGGTCCATCAGGGCGTCGTGGAGGCCGGCGCCCCGCGCGAGGCAATCCCTCTTCAACTGCTCGACCCCCTCCGCGGACAGGCTGTGCCGGTAGAAGTCCTCCAGGCTTTTCATCTGCTTCGCGGGCGGGAGTTCCTTGCCCGGCAGGTTGAGGAGCCCCCCGGTCAGGCCCGACAGGCCCATGCCGAAGGAGCCCCAAAGGAAACCCTTCTGGAAACCGTTACGGGCCTTCTCGGCCACCCGGCCCTCACGCTCGACCCAGCTGAGGCGGCGGCGGCTGACATAGGTGTCGGTGAGGGACTGCTTGGTGTAGGGCTTCCCCGCCTTCGCCAGCTCCAGCACGGCCTCGGCCAGTTGGGTGCCCGTGGTCCAGGCCTCGTCCACCCCGGACCCGGTCAGGACGTTGGTGGAGCCGGAACCCTCGCCGATGCGCGCGTAGCCCTCGCCCACGAGGAAGGGCTCGCCGCGGCGCCCGGATTCCTGCAGGCTCTTGGCGCCCCAGGACCGGATGGACCCGCCGGAGACGTGTTTCCAGATCGCGGGATGCTGGAGCCAATGCTGGAGGTAGCGGTAGCTGGTGCGGGCCGGGCTGGCGAACCAGGAGGGGACGAAGATGCCCGCGGTGGCCACCCGGCCCTCATAGACGTAGAGGAAGCCGAAGATCTCCGGTTCGGGGAAACCCATGGTGTGCAGGACGGTTCCGGGCTTCAGGTCGCAGCCCTCGGGAAGGTCGATCACCACCTTCATGCCCACGGCCCATTCCATGGCGTGGTGGTCCTTCGGCATGCCGAAGTGGCGGTCCAGGGCCCGGCCCACGGGGCCCACGGGACCGTCGCCCACCACGGTCAGGGCGGCCTTGACGTCCATGCCGGGCATGTAGTTCGCGTCGGGCTCACCGGTCTTGGCCACGCCCTGGTCGATCAGGCGCACGCCCACCACCCGGTCGCCCTCGATCAGGGGCTTGGCCACGGGACTTCCGGGCCAGACCTGGACCAGGCCGGACCCCATCAGTTGGGCCCCGACCCAGGAGTTGAACTGGCCGATGGAGGCCACGAAACCCCCGGCCTTGTGCAGGAAGGGCGGTATATAAGGAAGCTCGTAGGCGTCGTCCTTCACCCCCAGGATGCCGCCGAAGGCCCGCACCAGCTTGTCCACCAGGCGATGGGGGGCCGAGCGGCGGCTGGCGCCGACCGGATCCAGCAGGTACAGCACCTTCTCGCCCGTCACGGGGGCGGACAGGGGGATCTGGGACAAGTCGAGGTCCGGGAAGGTGGCGCGGATGCCCCGGGCACGGGTGACGACCCCGGAGACGCCGAAGCCCATGTCGTCGGCGCGCTCGTAGCAGAGCACCTGCAACGGGCTGCCGGGCGCGACCCGGCTCTCCACCGCCGGGCTGCCGTCGGCCCGGACGAGGCCGCGGGTGAGGGTGGTGAGGAAGCCGCCGACCGCGGGGCCGAAGCCCACGCACACGATGTCGGTTTCCAGCGTTTGCCGTTCGATCAAGGGAAAAGCCTCTCAACGGCGCCGCCGGCCGCCAGCCGTTGGCCGTTGGCTTAAGCCTGAGGCTTAAGCGCTAACGGCTAACCGCCAACGGCTAACGGCCGCCTTTTTTTATTGTGGGTAGTCCAGCGCTTCCGGGATCATCACCCGGGTGAGCGCCTCGGCGGCGCGGTCCTTGGCCAGGCGGCTGCCGGTGAGGCAGGTGTCGAGCTTCATGCGCAGGCGCAGGAAGGGCTCAAGCGCGCTCACGCGCACGCAGGGCCCCCGCTTGATCGGGTGGTCGTGGTTCTTCTCCACCACGTCGCTGTAGGCGAAGGCGCCCGACTCAAAGCCCGGGATGAAGTCCTCGAGGTCGTCCAGTTCCTCCTCCTGGAAGCAGGCCTGGCAGCCCTCGGAATCCCACTCGGGGTGGCGGTTGTAGCCGAAAACCAATTCGGCGCAGATGCGGGAAGCCTCTCCCGCGGCGCGGGAGGACTGGACCTGGCACAGGTCGGTCATGAAGCCCAGGGTGCCGGGAAGGCCCTCGGCCACCGTGGGGCTCTGGGGGCCCTTGGACTCCAGTTCCAGCGTGTCCATGATCTGCGCGCGGGCCGCCAACAGCCAGCACAGCGCGTCGGCCAGCGGGAAAGTGACCCCCTGGCGGTTCGAGTGGTACAGCTTGCCGCCGTCCGCGTCCACGGCGCTTTGCA
>CAYMOV010000229.1:0-3281 GCA_964392085.1 uncultured bacterium | reverse complement strand
GGTCCGCGTGGGCCATGGGGTTGATGGTCAAGCGCCCCAGCATCTCGGCGGTGGGATCGCCGCATCGCTTCGCCATCCAGGCGTGGCCGAACTCATGGAGGGACAGGGAAAACACCAGGACCAGGAGCATCAGCAGGGCCTGGAGGAGGTGGGCGGGTGTGAAGGCGTCCATGGATCGGGTCAAGCCTCTAAAAGGAAGGTCACCGCATTTCGAACGGCCGCAGTCTAGCCCCGCCCCCCACGAAAGTCAAAGCAACGGCCAAACCAAATGAACCACGGGGAAAAGCGCCCCGCGCCCATTAAACCCCCAATGACTGCGGGGCAGTCCCGCTTCCAATTCATGATGGTGGGGCGGGACGGGGACACGGAGTAAAAACTTGGTTAAACACAATCGCCATACCAAAAGACGTTACCCCCGTGAACCCCGTGGCCTCCGCGGAAAGAAAAGTTTGTTTGAACTTAACTATGGTTTTTGGGTTTCCAACCATTTCAGCGCCTGGGACCGGTTCGTGACTTTGCCGTCCAACTGAAGGCCGTAGGACCGGGCGAGGATCCCCGAGAAACCCGGCCCGGGCCTGAACCCCTGGTCGATCAGGTCCTTCCCGTTCAACAGGGACGAAACCTTGTTCCTCAGGGCGAGGTAGGCCGCCAGGCGCTTGGCTTGCGCGGCTGGGAGTTGGGAGTCCAATAAGGCCAGGGCCTCGCTCCTCGTCGACTGGAGGGCCCCGTGGATTTGGGACGGCGGCGCCTTCCCGAACAGTTTCCGGACGGAGCCCGGGAAACCCTCGGTCTGGAGCAATATCTTGTTCTCGATGCCTGACAGAAGGAACCGTTCCGTCAAAAGGTTCCGTTCCTTTCCCCGCAGTCCCGGGGCGAGGGCGGCCAACCAAACCATCCAAGGCTCCGGCAGGGGGCCCGTGAGGCCCTCCACCCGACGGATCGCGGGGGCGATCCGGGCCAGGGTCGCGGGCGGCTTCAACCCCGCGTATAGGCGCGCCCAAACCCCCAGGGTGGATAGGCGGCGAACCGCTTTCCCGGGCTGGGGCTCAGCGAACACCAACCTCAGTTCGTTCCGTACCCGTTCCCCCGAAACCTTGGCGAGGAATCCCCCCCGCACGGCGGCCTTCAGCCAGCCCAGGGTTTGCTTCTCGATCCGGAACCCGAACCGTTGCTCGAACCGGACTCCCCGGAGGATCCGGGTCGGGTCATCCTCGAAGGTTCCGGCGTGGTGGGCCCGGAGGATCCCCCTTGCCAGGTCCTCCAGCCCGCCGGTGGGGTCCACCCATTCCGTCTTGCCCGAGGGGAGCAGGCGGAGGGCGATGGAGTTCAGGGTGAAGTCGCGTCGCCTCAGGTCCTCCAAGAGGGAGGCGGGCTTCACGTCGGGCAGGGCGGCGGGCCGCGCGTAGGATTCCGACCGGGTGGTGGCCAGGTCCACCTTACCGAAGGCCGGCACCGTGACGATGGCGGTGCCGAACCGGGTGAAGGCCTCGAAGGCGCCCCCTACGGCCCCGGCCAGGTCCCTGGCGAAAGCCAGGGCGTCGCCCTCCACGGCGAAGTCCAGGTCGAAGGACGGGACCCCCAAGACCAAGTCGCGCACGAAGCCGCCCACCGCGTAGGCGGGTTCCCCACGGCGCTCGGACAGGAGCGCGACTTGGCGGAAAAGGAACCGGGCGGAACTTGGGATTTTGGGCGTCAACTGGCACTCCATTCGTTCATCCACGGCGCTCGGACGGGAACCAAACCCCCAAGGCCTGGAAGAAGACCCCGATCCCCCACCCGAAGGCCGGCCAATAGGCCCAAGTCAACCGGCCGTTCTGGTGCCAGTCCATCCAGGCCAGCCAGGAACAGATGACCAGGTAAACGAGAAGATGGCGGAACAACTTGTTCCTCTTATAACTGGGACGGGATCCCTTGGCGGGGGCGGCGGGCGGCACAGGGGCGGGCGCGGCGGCCAAATCCGAGACGTCCACCCCGAGGGCCCCCGCGAGGGACAACCGGGTCTCCGGCGAGGCGTTGCCCTCGGTCTCCACGCGCTGGACCGTGCGCAGGCTCAATCCCGAGGCCTCGGCCAGGTGTTCCTGGGACCAGGATTTTTCTTCGCGAAGTCGCTTGAGGCGGCGGGCGTTGGTCTTCATGTCCATTTCCATTGTATCGGCTCCTGGTGCTGAAAGTTGCACCGGAGCATGCCACCTGAGGGCCCGTTCCACCACGCCAGTTGGACGCCAATCCTACGACAGGGCCCTTCAGTTGGGTTAAACGGTGAAAGGACCGTCCGCCTCGAAGGCGTTGGGCAGGTGGCGCACCTGGAGCCTTCCCCACCAACCCTTGTCGGGGCCCACGGTCACCACGTCGAACCGGTAGGCCTTCGCCTTCTCCAAACCCCGGGCCATGTACAGGGCCGCCGCCGCGCTGACGCGCCGTACCTTCCGGGGCGACACGGCCTCCAAGGGGCTTCCTTGCTTCCGGGTCTTGCGGCCCTTCACCTCGACGAAGGCCAGGACGTCCAACCGGCGGACGATGAGGTCGATCTCGCCCACGGGCGTCCGGAAGTTGCGTTCCAGCACCTTCCAACCCCGGCGTTGGAGGTACCCCGCCGCCTGGTCCTCCCAGGCCCGCCCCCGCTGGTGCGTACTTTGTTTTTCGGTCATAGGCGCCTTCAAAGAAAACAAAAGTTAACCCCAATGGCCACTATGGGCACAATGGCATGATGTTGAAACGAGAACCGATCAAAACTCATGGTTTAACCATTTTGTACACTGAGGCCTCTGTGTCCATTGTGGTGAATTGGTTCTTTTTCTGAGATTAAAACTCCCCCAACTTCAACTGCGTCACGGGTTCGAAGCTGTTGCGGTGCTCGGGGCAGGGCCCCAGTCGCCTCAGGGCCCCCAGGTGTTCCACCGTGCCGTAACCCTTGTGCTTCGCGAATCCGTACCCGGGGAACTTGGCGTCCATCTCGACCATCAGCCGGTCGCGGGTGACCTTGGCCACCACGGACCCGGCGGCGATGGACAGGGAAAGGGCGTCGCCGTGGATGATCGCCTGTTGCCGCTCGAAGGCGAATCCCTCGATCGTCATGGCGTCGATCAGGAGCCAGTCGGGGTGCGGCACGAGCTTCATGACCGCCCGCTCCATGGCCCGGCGCGAGGCCTCGCGGATGTTGATGCGGTCGATCTCCCCGGCCTGGGCGAAGCCCACCCCCACCCCCAGGGCGGTTTGGTGGATCAGGCCGAAGAGTTCCTCGCGCTTCTCATGGGTCATCTGCTTGGAATCGTTGAGGCCGG
>CAYMOV010000228.1:1241-3285 GCA_964392085.1 uncultured bacterium | reverse complement strand
GGGCCCTCGATCATGCCGCCGTGCTCGGGGTCGAGGAAGGCGCCGGTGATCCCGGACTCGTCGTACACCTTCAGCAGGTCGTTCTTGGGACCGGTCCACTCGTGGGTGTTGCGCTCGCCTTGGGCCACCAGGCGCGCCACGGGGCCGCGGGCCACCGAGCGGGCGGATTGGACCAGCATCTGCAGGTCGAAGCGGTCACTGTATCGCCAGAGGATCTGTCGGACATCATCCCCCGGGAGGGTCTGGAGCGTCGGGCGCGGCTCGGCCTGGGTTTGGGCGGTCGTCATGGAACATTCCTTTCTTCTAGGGAAAGCGGGAAATAGCGGCAAAGGGCGGGTTCCCTCCCGGCCGAAGGCCCTGAGGATGCGGTCCCGGGGCGTCCTAAATGTAGCGGGGAGGCGGGCGGAGGCTTATGACAGGGATCAGGGATTGCGACGGAAAGGTCTGAGGGGAGGCCTCATTTTGACGGGCCCCATACAGGTCCAGGGGGCGCTTGGCTATCATCCTCGAGTCTATAAACAAAGGGAGTTCCTATGAAAAAGAGCCTTCATTTCGTCGGCGGCCTATTGGGCTTGATGACCTTCTTCCCCTTGTCGGCCCGGGCCTACTTTAACGCTGACACCGGTTATGACGCTCGGGTCACCGGTCTTGGCTGGGCGTTCACCGGCATGGCGGATTCCGTGGACGCCGCCGGGGAGAACAACGCCGGGTTGGCTACCCTGCGACGACCCGTCATCGGCTTCTCGGTCGTCACGCCCGTCCGACAGGAGTCAACCTACCAAACCGTCGTCACCTACCCCTTAGCGTCCCGTTGGACCCTTTATGCCATGGGGACCACGACCTTTGAACATTACAACATCCGGATCCAATCCCATGAGTTTGTCCTGGGGGCCGCCGTCCGGGCGTTCGATTACCACGCCCTCCGGGTATCGGGCGGGTAGGGGCTTAAGGTCCTGTCGGCGACCCTTTCGGGCGTCCAAGGCATGGACGCCCACGGTTTCGGCCTGGACCTGGGCCTCCTGGCCCGGCTCAAGCTCCCCAAGGGTTATGGACAGGCGCTCCAACTTGGGTTGTCCGTCCTGAATCAGGGTGAAACGGTGAAATACGATTACGGGGTCCACGAGAAAATCCCCGCCACAAAAAACGTGGGATTGGCCTATTACATCCTGGATAACCTCTCCGTCGCTTGGGCCTTTAACCACACCGTATTCATCAATAACTACAACGGGGATTTCATCCTGGAGAACAACGATGTCGGGGCCGAGTGGACAGTCTGGAAGGGCCGGGTGGCCCTCCGGGGGGGAATGTTCCGGCAACAACGGTACCATGCCTCGGAAAATGGGTCCCTTGGTTTCGGCTTGAGGTTCCGGGGGTTCACGTTCGATTACGCCTACGCGAACCTCATCCGGCATACCTCCTGGGACGCCCGATTCATCCACCACCGTTTCGGCTTCAGCTGCAGCCTCTGAACCGGTTGTGGCTAAAACCAAAAGGGCCCGGCGCCGAAGCGCCCGGCCCTTTTGGTTTTGACAAGTTTCGGTTCCGTTTTTTCCGTCGGCCAACGGCGGCTCTTAAATTTTCCTGTCCTTCACGGCCTCCAGGTCGGTCCCCTCCAGCTTGGTGAGGGTGAAGTCGAACTTGACCTGGTTGGGGCGGGGGCTCATGCCGATCACCTTGCCCTCCCTGGAGCGGAGGAACAACACCTGGTAACCGGGGGGATCCACCACGAACACCTGCTCGGACAGTTGCCTCAGGTGGACGTCGCCCACCTGGTTTTCCACGCGGGCCACCAGCCCGTCGTCGAGGATGTCCATCTTGACCAGGTCCCCCACCTTGGACGCGCCGGCGTCGTGGACGGAGTCGAAACGGTAAACGCCCACGAAGGGCGACAGGTCCCGGACCCGTTGGGCCTTGTGGACCATGGACACCAGGCCTCCCGTCAGGGCCAGGGTCAGAAGGACCCCGAGCACCCAGAGGGCGCCCTTGGCCCATTTCCGCTTCTTCTCGTCCTTCGCCATACCGCCTCCTTCACTCCGTGGGGTCA
>CAYMOV010000228.1:0-1141 GCA_964392085.1 uncultured bacterium | reverse complement strand
TCACTCCGTGGGGTCAGGCATACACTTTACACTTTTCGATCCGTCTTGCCAAAGCGGGATCCACCGCCAATCGCCGCTTCAGCCGGGTGATTTTATTCCCAATCGCGGAATGAGTCACTCCCATCAGGATTCCGATCTCGCTCAAACTTAATCCAGCCTCCCGTCCGAGAAGATAGGCAGCCACTGCGCCCCCGTCGTTTCCATGAAGTCTCGGCTTAAGAATCTCAAAAGCGGTTGTTTTAAATTCCAGCGCGACACAATCCAATACCTGCTCGGGCTTCGGACGAACCAATTTTCTTTGGTATAAAGGGATTTCAACGCCCGAAACGCCTTCCATTCGTGATTCCATCTCATCCAGAAAATCACGACCACCCAAATAGATCTGCGACGTCACCTCGCCGAGTGGATTTTCCGTTTGCCGGATTCCCGCCCGCACAAATCGTCGGTAACCAAAACGGGCCGGTCCCAATGTTTTCCCGAACTGCCCCAAAATCCAACTCACTTCCAACCAGTCGTTCTTTGACGATGGATACGCGGTCGCCCGATAACTGCTCCAGGGATATTCATCCGGCCGTTTAACCAAACCAGCCCGAACCGGATTCAAAACGATATAGCGGCAAAGTTCTTTAAGATAGCTGTCCTTCTCCACCAAAATCGATTTGTATCGCCCCTGGAATAGGTGCCCAACCCGTTTATGTTCAAAATTCATCTTGTGGGTATAAAGGCCGTTTAAGCGCTTTAAAGTTTTGGATAAGTTCGCATGCGGCGTTTCAAGCAACAAGTGATAGTGATTGTCCATCAATACCCAGGCATGGCATACGACTTTCTCTTCGGCCAAAGTGTCCCGGAGGATTCTCAGGAAGATCCGACGATCGTTATCGTTGAAAAAGATCGGCTTGCGTTCATTGCCTCTTGTCGTGACGTGATAAACAGCCCCTTCATAAAGTATTCGTTTTGGTCTGGCCATGGGTCCCCACCATGATCAAGAACATATTCGAGCGCACTTATATTACACCTACGGGACCAAAACTCGGAAGAGCCTAGAATCCGAAAAGTGTAAAGTGTATGCCTGACCCCAAGGAGTAAGGTTACCAGTCGGGGCAGCGCTGGTGGAGCTCGGCGTAGGAGGACGGGCTGTCGA
>CAYMOV010000227.1:0-3308 GCA_964392085.1 uncultured bacterium | reverse complement strand
AACTCGCTCCTGGTCATGGTGGACGGCCGGGTGATCTACAACCACCTCTTCGGCGGCGTTTTTTGGGACCAGCAGGACCTGTTGATGGAGGACGTGGACCGCATCGAGGTGATCCGGGGCCCCGGGGCCTCCCTCTGGGGTTCCAACGCGGTCAGCGGGGTGATCAACATCATCACGAGGTCCGCGAAGCAGGTCCAAGGGTTCCACACCTCCGTGGGTTCCGGCACCGACAACAAGGCCGACCTGGCCATCGAGTGGGGAGAGCCGTTGGGGAAGAACTCCTGGATCAAGGGTTGGGGCCAATACTTCAAGAAGGACCCCACCACCCAGCCGGGGCTGCCCGCCGATTCGTCGGACGGTTGGCAATACCGGCGGGGCGGGTTCCGGGCCGACGGGGAAAGGCCCTCGGGGGCGACCTGGACGGTCCAGGCCCAGGGGTCCCAAGGGGTGGTTGGGGACGACCTTTATTACCCTGTCCTTTCGCCGCCAGGGACCGTGGCGATCCCGGGGGATACGAGGGTGGAGGATGGGAGCCTTCAGTTCGGGTGGAAGTCCCCCAAGGGACAAGCTTGGGAGTGGGCGGCGTCCGCCTACGGCGAAACCAACCAGAGGAAGGGGGACCTGCTCAACGGTAGTTGGGCGACCGGGGACCTGTCCCTGGATGTCCGACACGACACGGGGGGAAGCCTGCGCGTCCTCGGCGGGCTGGAGGGACGCGTCAACACCGACAACCTGTTCACCAGCCGGGCGAGTTGGGATGGGCAATCCGAGACCACCCACCGCATGAGCGCCTACCTCCAGGCCGAAAAGGACCTGTGGGATAAGCTGGTCGTCGTGACGGCCGGCACCAAGGTGGAATTCGACGGCCAAAAAAGTTGGCTGGCCCAGCCCACCCTGCGGTTGGGGCTTTACCCCTCCGACCATTGGAACGCCTGGGCCGCGCTGTCCCAAGCCGACCGGATCCCCTCCCGCGCCGAGGAGGATGTGCGGTTCGATTACCAGGTGATACAAGATGTCCTTCCGGTGTTGGTCAAGGTCAACGGCATCGACGACTTGAAGCCGATCATCCTAGATTCGGCTGAGACGGGTGTCCGGTGGATGCCGAACCCCAAGTGGATGTCCGCGCTTGCCGTTTACGATGACCATTACCGGAACCTCTTGGGGTTGTTGACGGGGGACCCGGTTTTGGTCATGGACCCCATCCCCCACCTGGAAGTCACCAACTCGACCACCAGCGCGGGCGGCGCCCACCTTTGGGGCGGGGAAACCTGGTCCCAATGGCAACCGATGGGCTCCCTCCGCCTCAAGGGTTGGGCCTCCTATTACCGCGAGGTCGAGGTGATCAACCCGCTTACGGGTTCCGGCTACTCCATGGGCCAGACCCCGAGGTGGCAGGGCTCCCTGCAGGCGTCCTGGGACGCGGCGAAGCGGTTGAAGCTCGACGCGGATTGGCGGTACGTGGACCCGCTGAAAAACAACAGCGTCCCGGCCTACCAGACGATGGACGCGCGGGTGGCCTGGCGCCCGATGGAGGCCTGGGAAATCGCCGTGACGGGCCGCAACCTCTTCGCGCCCCGGCACGTGGAGTTCATCACGGACTTCCTCGCGCCGGTCACCTCCGAGGTCTCCCGGTCCTATTTCCTCAGCCTGAGTTGGGGGTGGTGACGTGACCCGCGCCCTCCGAACCACGATCCTGCTGGCGGCCCTGGTGGCCGCCCCCTTCCTCCGGGCCGGGGAGAACGGCGGCGTGGGCGAGTATGATGTGAAGGCCGCCTTCCTGTTGAACTTCATCCGTTACACCGAATGGACCGGGCTGAAGGCCCCGACGGGGACCGGTCCCCTGGTGATCGGCGTCCTGGGAAAGAACCCGTTCGGGAATAAGCTGGAGAGGATCGCGCGGGCCACCCGGATCCACGGACGGGAAGTGCGGGTGGTGGAACTCACGTCCACCGAGGATCTCCAGGGCGCGGAAGTGGTGTTCCTGTCGGGAAGGGACCCGGTTACCGTCCAAGACGAGGTGGAGTCCCTCTCCGGTCGGGGCCTCTTGACCGTGGGGGACGACCCCCTGGCGGTCGAATGGGGAGCCGCGTTGGCCTTCGTCCCGGAAGGTTCCAAGATCCGGTTCGCCGTCAACCGCTCGGCGGCCCGGAAACAAGGCGTCAAGATCAGCTCCAAGCTCATGGAGTTGGCGGTGGAAATCCTGAAATGACGGATGAGCCATGAAATTCCAGGCGCCCCGGACCCTCCGGGGGAAAATGTTGGCCCTGATGCTGACCGTGGTGGGGACCGCCATGCTGACGGTCTCGGCCGCGCTTTTCATCCTGGACCTGGTCCAATACCGCCAGCTGCTCCAACAAAACACCCTCAGCCTCGCGGAGATCATGGGCCGGAGCTGCGAGGCGGCCCTGGTCTTCAACGACCCCACGGCCGCCAAGAACGTCCTCCAGGCCCTCGAGCGGAAACCCGACGTGAGGGCCGCCTACGTGTTGGGGAAAAACCACGCGCTGTTCGCCAGTTACTCCAAGGTGGATTGGCAAGGGCGGCTTTTGGAGATGCCCGCCGAAGTTAAGGCGCCCACCGTGGACCGGGACCAAGGCATGATGCGGGTGGCGGTCCCGGTCAATAACGACGACGGGGTCCTGGGTTGGATCGTGCTTTGGACGAGCCTGGAAGCTTACCACCGGAGGATGGGGGCCATCGGCGGGATCATGGCGGCCATGCTGATGACCTCGTTCCTGCTTTCTTGGCTCATCCTCCGGAAAATGCAGGGGTTCCTGATCCAACCGATCCAAGAGCTGGTTTTGGCCTCGAGGCTCATCACCCAGGAGGGCAACTACCGGTTCCGGGTGGTGAAGCGCTCCGACGACGAGTTGGGGGTCTTGGTCGACTCCTTCAACGAGATGCTGGCCCAGGTGCAGGGCCGGGACGCGGCCCTCATCAAGGTGAAGGATGAGCTGGAGGTCCGGGTCGGGGAGCGCACCCGGGAGCTCCAGGGCGAGGTGGACGAGCGGCGCAAGGCCCAGCACATCGTGAACAACCTGCTGATGAAGATCTCGGAGGACAACGAGAAGCTGGTCAAGCTCGACCAGATGAAGAGCGACTTCCTTTCCATCGTGTCCCACGAACTGCGCACGCCCCTCACCGCCATCACGGGATACCTGAAACTCCTGGCCGGCGGGGCCATGGGGCCCCTGAACGAGGGCCAGAAGGAGTTCATCCAGACCGTCCTGCGCAACTCGGACCGGCTCTACAACCTGGTGAACGACCTGTTGGACCTGTCGCGCCTGGAGGCCGGCAAGGTGCAGCTG
>CAYMOV010000226.1:0-3321 GCA_964392085.1 uncultured bacterium | reverse complement strand
AGCCCTTATTACCAGGACAGCCTGTCCTGGGTCCTTTACCAGAAGAAGGAATATAAGGAAGCCAAGGAAATCCAGGAAAAGGCCATCGCCGGCGTCCGAGTCCCCCGCAAGGAGGACGCCATCATGTTCGACCACCTCGGCGACATCTACCTGGCCCTGCGCCGGGAGGATGACGCCAAGGCGCAGTGGAACCGATCGGTGGAACTGGATCCCTCCCAGGCCAAGTTGCGGGAGAAGCTGGGCCTGCCGGCCTACGTGGCCCCGACTCCGACCCCCGCCCCTTCTCCCACACCGGTGAAGGCGAAAAAGAAGAAGCCCAAAGCCGCGCCGAAGAAAAAAACCAAGGTCCCCGGCAAGACGGCGGGGTCCCCCAAGCCGCAACCTTCCCCGACGGCCGCCCCCAAAAAATAAACGCCCCCATCAAACGAAAGGGACGAAAAGTGAAGCCCAAACCCATTTCGGCGGTTCGCCCTATCCAAGGCCCCAACCGGGTCCTCGCGCGGCTCGAAAAGCCCCTCATCGCGCCCTACCTTCGCCTGTCCCGCCCCGAAAAACTGGCCCAACTGGCCTCCGGGATGAGGGATATCGAGAAGCGCCTCCGGGTGTTTCCCAAGCGCATGTGGGATTGGTCCCCCAAGCCCGGTACCCATTGGTGTATCCGCGAAGTGCTTTGGCACCTTGCCGACAGTGAGGCCAATTACTACGTGCGCATCCGCCGGGCCGCGGCGGAACCGGGGGCTTCCGTCTCGCCCTGGGACGAGGGGAAGTGGGCCCTGGAGGGGCGGTACACGAAACAGCCCGCCGACCGGGCCTGGGCCGTCTTGAAGACCCTCCGGGAAGCCAACCGGGCGTTGGCGGCGATACTGCCGCCCACCCATTGGAAACGGAAGGTCCGTCACCCTGACTTCGGTATGATGACCCTCGACCGGGTGGTCGGCACCTGCCTTTGGCACACCCGCCACCACCTGGGCCAGATGGAACGGCGTTATCAAGAATGGAAGAATCGCTGATTCAACCGTCTTAAGCTGGAGGAAACCGATATTAACCACGGGGGACACGGAGTTCATGGAGTTTCGGCTTCGTATTGATCACCGTAAAATTAAAGGCTGTTTGCCTCCGTGTCCTCCGCTTTCCCCGTGGTTCAAAGGTTTGGGTTTGGGCGTTTTTCCTTTGGATTCTCCGAACGGGAAATGACATGAAAAGTAAACCTGCCCATAAGTCCCTCCATTTCCTGGGACGGATCTTCCTGGCCCTCGCCTCGGCCGTGGCCCTGGTCCTGGTCTTTGCCTACGGCATCCTGCCGGGCCGGGTGGCCCAGGGCTTGGTGGATAAGGGGCTCCATCCCCAGCCACTGGTCTTGGATCCCGGGTCGTCCCGAGTGCCTTTCGCGAACGTGGGTTTCAAATCGCCCGACGGCCTGGACCTGAAGGGTTGGTGGATCCCCTCGGAAAAGAAACCCGCCGGTACGGTGGTGCTGTCCCACGGCGTGTTCCGGAACCGCGACCAGATGCTGTCCCGGGCGGTGTTCCTCCACCAAGCGGGTTACCAGGTGCTCCTCTTCGACCTGAGGGGCCACGGCGAAAGCGCCCCGGCGCCCCTGTCGGGCGGCCTGACCGAATCGCGGGACTTCCTCGGGGCCCTGGCCTGGTTGAAGGGGACCGACCGCCTGCGGGAGCCCCTGGCGTTCTACGGCCTCTCCCTCGGGGCCATGGCGGCCCTGCGGGCCGCGGCACAGTTGCCGATGAACGTGGCCGTCATCGCCGACAGCCCGCTTCCGAACGCCGAAAGCTACGTGTCGAAGCGAACATCCGCCAAGTGGTTCCTTGCCTTCCCGGGGTTCTTCGACCGATGCCTTTCGGCCTACAACGGCCGGACGGGCCAGGCCCTCACGGTCAAGGACCTGGACTTGAAGCCGGTAGTGGAGGCCCTGGGGAACCGGCCGGTGCTTTACTTCGTGGGGGAGAAGGACGACCTCGTGAGCGGGGACGCCATGAAGGACCTGTTCGACCGGTCGCCCACGCACCTCAAGCGGCTGGTGTATGTGCCCCAGGCGGTGCACGACAAGACCTATGAGTCGTTCAAGGTAATGTACGAGAAGACCGTATTGGAGTTCCTCTCGGGGTTGAAGGACCACTTCAAGAAGCAATTGGCGCAAGACGCCCGGGAGCGGGCCCTGACGGTGCGGACGATCACCCACAGGCCGGTCCCCAAGAAACATTAACGGGTGGTTTATTCGACACAGCCTATAAAGTAGTGGCACTTGTGGCAGACGATCTTGCATTTCTTGGTGACCATGGGCCCGCCGCATTGAGGGCAGGTATAAAAGAGTGCCTCCTCCGGCGTGGCGTAGGCCCCCCCTGAGAGGGCTTTGACGTCCAAGAGGGACGGCAGATGGATGACCTTTGGTTGGGAAGGCTGGTTCGGTTCTTCGGGCATGGATCATCCATACCACAGGCCGGGTTGGGGCCGCAAGATGGGCCCGGACCTTCCATTGACATCTTTATGCCTTAGTCATATGCTTTTATGCATGAGAACCACCGTGGATTTGAACGACCAGCTCTACAAGCAGGCCAAACACCTCGCCGCCGAACGCCACCAGACGTTGACGGCCGTCCTGGAGGAAGGCCTGCGGTACTTGATCCAACGGAAGTCCTCCGAGAAATCCCGGAAGCCCTTCAAGATCATCACTTTCAAGGGGGATGGTTTGATGCCCGGGGTTGATTTGGATGATAACTCGGCATTGGCGGATCTCATGGATGAGGGGTTGGATGCTGATCATCGACGTTAACGTCCTGCTTTACGCCCACCGACAGGAATCCGTTCGTCACAAGGATTACTTCCAATGGCTGGAGACCCTCGGCGGGTCGGACCGTTCCTTCACCCTTCCGGCCCCCGTCCGGTCGGGATTCATCCGGATCGCCACTAACCCGAGGGTTTACAAGACCCCGACCTTCGTGGACCAGGCCTTTCAATTCATTGAACACCTCCTTGCCTGCCCCAATTACCTGGAAGTCGGTCCGGGGGAACACCATTGGGAACTGTTCAGGGGTTTGTGCAGGAAGGCGGGCGCGAAGGGAAACCTGGTTTCGGACGCCTATTTGGCGGCGCTAGCCCTTGAAACGGGTGGGGAAATGGTGAGCACCGACCGGGGTTTTGCCCGTTTTCCGGGCCTTCGGTGGAGCCACCCCCTGGACGGCAAAAGCTGACGGGAGACGCTTGCGCCAAAGAGGATTCGGTCTTATAAATATGGGCCGTTCAATGTTGGTCGGGATACTGGGACGTGGACAAGTGGTAAGTCACCTGGTTTTGGTCCAGGCTATC
>CAYMOV010000225.1:0-3342 GCA_964392085.1 uncultured bacterium | reverse complement strand
GATCGTCCCGATATTCACGTGCGGCTTGTTCCGGACGAATTTTTCCTTCGACATCGCTGGCGCTCCTTCATTGGCGTTTAAGGTTGGTTGACGCATCCGCTTCGAATCAACGCTTCCAGGCATCACTCATCGCCGCATCCACCAAACCGCAGGGAGGCCCGGGTTCTGGAATGGAGCCCAAGACCGGGATTGAACCGGTGACCTCATCCTTACCAAGGATGTGCTCTACCAACTGAGCTACTTGGGCGGAAAGGCGGCGTAAGGAACGCATATTTTAGTGATGGTCCCCCCCCTGTCAAGGAAGAACCCCTTGAAAAAGGCCGATTTTCGCCCCCCATGGATCAACGGGGTAGGTTCCTCCCGTGGGGGTCCACAATCTTTTGTAGTTGGACGACCTGGTCATACTTTTCGGGGGTTAAAAGGCCCTTTTCAAGCACGATCTGGCGGATGGTCTTGCCATCTTTCAAGGCCGCCTTGACCACTTGCGCCGCCTTTTCATAGCCCATGACGGGGTTGAGGGCGGTCGCCACCTGGGTGCTCTGGTCGGCGTATTGGCGGCAACGGGCCTCCTCGGCTTTCAGGCCCTGGACGCATTTCTCGTCGAAAGCCCGGAGCATGTTGGTGAGGAGGGTGATTTCCTGGTTCAGGTTGTAGGCCAGGACCGGCATCATCACGTTGAGTTCCATCTGACCCGCCTGGGCCGCTAGGGCCACGGTCGCGTCGTGCCCCAGCACCTGGTAACTCACCATGTTTAGGCACTCCGCCATTACCGGGTTCACCTTCCCCGGCATGATGGAGGAACCGGGCTGCATAACGGGCAATAGGATTTCCCCGAACCCCGTCGCGGGACCGCTGGTCATCAGGCGGAAGTCGTTGGCGATCCGGGTCAGGTCCAGGGCCAGATTGCGGTAGGCGTTCGAGAGGCCGACGAACGGCGCCATGCTCTGCATGGCCTCGAAAAGGTTCGGGTGGGGCTTGAGCTTGAACCCGGTCTGCTCCGACAGGAGCTTGGCCATGCCCTTGGGATAGCCCTGGTGGGTGTTCAGACCCGTGCCCACGGCGGAGCCGCCGATCCCCAGTTCCTCCAGGTCCTCCGCCGCGCGGGCGATCCGGAGGTGGTGCCGTTCCAGGTTCTCGGCGTAGGCCCCGAATTCCTGCCCCAGGGTCAGGAGGGCGGCGTCCTGGAGGTGGGTCCGGCCCGACTTGTAGACGATCCGGAATTCCTTGGCCTTCTTTCGGAAGGTCCCCGAAAGGGCCTTCAGGACCGGCAGGAAGTCGCGGGTCAACAGCAGTCCCGACAGGCGGATGGCGGTCGGGATCACGTCGTTTGTGGACTGCCCCATGTTGACCATATCGTTGGGGTGCACGGTCTTATAGTCCCCACGCTTCCCCCCCAGGATCTCGACGGCTCGGTTGGCCAAAACCTCATTGGTGTTCATGTTGTGGCTGGTGCCGGCCCCGGCCTGGTAGACGTCCACCACAAAGTGTTCCAACCAAAGGCCCTTGTCCAAGATCTCGTCGGCGGCCCTCACGATGGCGGCGGCCTTCTTCTTATCGAGCCAACCCGCCGAGGCGTGGAACCGGGCGGCGGCCTTCTTGATGTGGACCGTGGCCTGGATGAAGGCCTTGTGGGGTTTGAGCCCGCTGATGGGGAAATTCAGGACCGCGCGCTGGGCCTGGACGCCCCAGAGGGCGTCGCCCGGCACTTCCAGGTCGCCGATGGAATCATGCTCGATGCGGGGTTTCATGGGATTCCTCCAAGGGGTAAGGAACGAAGTACGGCCTGTTTCACCACCAAGATCGCCAAGGACACCTAGTGGGAATAACGCTCAGCATACCCAAATTTTTCTTGGTGGTCTTGGCGTACTTGGTGGTTCGATATTTATAGGCCGTTTTGAGGGGTTATAGGTTTTTGGTGATGTATTCGAACAGGGCCTGGGCGGCCTGTTGGGGCCCCTGGGCCTCGAAGCCCTGGATTCCCAACTTGGTCCGCAATTGCCCAACGACCTTGCCGTTCCGCATGAGTTGGCCGACGAAATCCCGGGCCAGGGCCTCATGTTCCTTGCGCATTTGCGGGGCGCCGAAGGGGTTGGCGAAGTAGGTGTGGACCAGGCCCTTCTCGTCGGTGGTGCCCTTCGCGAGACGGGCGCCGTTCGAGAAGACCTCCAGGGCCTCTTCCATGTCCATCATGGGCTCAAGGGCGGGCCGTTCATCGTCGGTCACGTCATAGTTGTTCGCGTAAAGGAACAGGTCCACCGGATACCCCGCCACCACATGGCGGTACTCGGAAATGGGGACCACCAACCTGGCGTTTCCCAGGTGGGGATTCATGAAAACCGACCGGTCGATCTCGTTGTAGGCGTAATCGGGCCGCAGGTCGTCGAGCCGCACGAAGGCGCCGATCTCGGTTCCGTGGGCCGTCACCCGCCCGTCCTTCTCAATGCCCAAGGAGCCCATGTCGTCGAAAATGACCGTCAACTGGCGGATGTACTGGTCCGCCATGACCCGGAAGGCCTCAAGGGATTCCGACTTTCCCGCGCCGGAGTCCCCCACGATCACCACATGGGCGCTTTTACCGCTCTTCAAGTCGATCTTGGCCATGGCGCCGTGGATGGGCAGGCGTCCCCGGGAGATCATGATGAGGTTGTGGAGGGTCAGGGTGGTCTTCTTGAAGTAGCCGAAATAGTCGCATTCGTCCTTGTGGGCCACGGCGCCGACCATCAGGTGGTTTTCCTTGTCCTCCCAATAGCCCACGTTGGCGTCATCCATGACCTTGGGGTCCACGCCGAAGAGCACCACCCCGTCCGGGCGCTTGCCCTTGAAGTCCTCCATGGCGGCCAGCTCGAACAGGTTCGAGAGGCCCGCCACGTTCGAGAGGAAATCCTTGTGGAAGTAGATGAAGATGACGAGGGTGCCCACCTTGGCCGGGAAGCATATCCACTGTTCGGGGTTCACTTTGGCGTCGATCATCGGGTTCCGGGGAAGGGGACCGAACTTGCCCCGGCGCTTGTTGCTCTTCATGTAGTAGATGAGGGGCGGGTAGATCAGGGACAGCTGGATGAAGGGGATGGCCGAGAGCTTGGCGTAGGGCCCACCGGGGTTGTCCCAGGGCGCCTTCTCGACCAACAGGGCCACGTGGCCGCCCGCGGGGACCTGGCGGTACACCCGGAACCACTCACCCATGATGTGGGCGCAGATGTGGCGGTAGGTGGACAGGATGAGGTTCTTGAACTCCTCGTTGACCCGGATGAAGACCGGATGGTAGTCCTCGATGTCCGTGGCGCCTTTCCGGTCGCCCCGGTCATAGATGAGGAACCGTTCGCGCTTGCGCCAATAGCTGTA
>CAYMOV010000224.1:0-3350 GCA_964392085.1 uncultured bacterium | reverse complement strand
AAGGACAAGGCCGGGGCCTATTTCGTAAGGGACAACGGCGCGGGATTCGACATGGCCTACGCCGCCAAGCTGTTCGTCCCCTTCCAGCGCCTGCACAGCGAGAAGGACTTCCCCGGGACGGGGGTCGGGCTGGCCATCTGCCAACGCATCGTGGACAAGCATGGCGGCCGGATCTGGGCCGAGGGGACCGTGGGCGGCGGGGCCGCCTTTTTCTTCACCCTGGAAGACATCCCGGCCGAGCCGGGCACGAGGGAGGGATCATGAAGCAGCGCTACATCCTTTTGGTCGAGGACAACCCCGACGACGAGGCCCTGACCCTTCGGGCCCTGAAGAAGAACAGCTACGTCGACAACGTCCAGGTGGTGCGGGACGGGGTGGAAGCCCTGGACTTCCTGAACGCCACCGGGACCCACGCGGGACGGGACAAGAACGACCTCCCCGCGGTGATGTTGCTCGACCTCAAGCTTCCCAAGATCGGCGGCCTGGAGGTGCTCAAGGCCCTGAGGGCCAGCGGGACCCACACCCGGTTGCTTCCCGTGGTGATCCTGACCTCCTCGAAGGAGGAACGGGACCTGGTGGAGGGCTACACCAACGGCGCCAACAGCTACATCCGGAAGCCCGTGGACTTCGACCAGTTCGTCCATGCCATCCAGACCCTGGGCCTTTACTGGCTGGTGCTGAACGAGTACCCCCCCGCCCTATGAGCACCGCGACCGCCGACCCCGCCACGCCGCTCCGGGTCCTCCTGGTGGAGGACTCGCCGGACGACGCGGCCCTCATCGCCCGGGAATTGAAGCGCCAGAACGTCCCGGTCCAATGGGAACGGGTCGAGGACCCGGCGGGCCTGGCCCAAGCCCTGGGTTCGGGGGTGTGGGACGCCGTGCTGTCCGACTTCAACCTCCCGGGGTTCAACGGCCTCGACGCCCTCCGGATGGTGAGGGGCCGCCATCCCGGCCTTCCCTTCATCCTCGTCTCGGGCGCCGTCGGCGAGGATACCGCCGTGGAGGCGCTGAAGGCCGGCGCCAATGATTTCCTCCTGAAGGACCGGTTGGGCCGGTTGGGTCCGGCCATCGAGCGCGCCCTCGAGGAGGGACGCCTGCACCAGGAACACCGGCGGGACCTGGAGGCCCTGAAGGCCAGCGAGGCCCGCTACGCCTTGGCCGCCATGGGCGTCAACGACGGGTTGTGGGACTGGGACCTCGTCACGGACAGGCTTTACCTTTCCCCCCGTTGGCGGGGACTGGTGGGGCTTCCCGAGACGGAATCCGTCGGTTCCCCCGATGAGTGGTTTAAACGGATCCATCCCGAGGACAAGTTTTGGCTCCTGGAGAAGGTGTCCTCCCACCAGAGCCGCGACGCGAACCATTTCGACCACGAGTGCCGGATGCGGCACGAGGACGGCACCGACCGCTGGATGCTTTTCCGGGGGTTGGCGGTTTGGGACGCGACCGGCAAGGCCATCCGTATGGCCGGATCCATGACCGACATCACCCAAAAACGCGCCGCGGCCGAGGCCCTCCAGCGCAGCGCCCTCTACGACCCCTTGACCGGCCTCCCCAAGCCCGTGTTGTTCCTCGACCGGCTCAAGGGCGCGGTCGAGCGCGCCCAACGGGCCGGGTCCGCGCCCCCCGCCGTGATCTGCCTGAACCTGGACCGTTTTCGGACCCTCAACGAGGGCCTGGGCTCCCAAACCGGCAACGAACTCCTCGTGGCCCTGGCCAAGCGGCTGGAGCATTGCGCCGGACCCGGCGATACCGCCGCCCGGCTCGCCGGCGACGACTTCGCCCTTCTCCTGGAGGGCCTCGTGTCCCCTGCGGAGGCCGTCAACGCCGCCGAACGGGTGATGGGCGTCCTGGCGGCCCCTTACCAGGTCAAGGAGATGGAGGTCCACATCACCGCCAGCCTGGGGGTGGCCTGGTTGGAGGCCCCTGACAATCCCGCCCTCCTCCTGGAAAACGCCCGGGACGCCCTGTTCCGAGCCAAGACGATGGGCCGCGACCAGTTCCAGGTCTTCACCCCCGACATGCACCGGGACAGCCACCAACGGGTGCGGATGGAGACCGACCTCCACCGGGCCCTGGATCGGTCGGAATTCGAGCTTTTTTACCAACCGATCTTTTCGTTGAAAAAGGGCAGGATCAACGGGTTCGAGGCCCTCGTCCGTTGGCGCCACCCGGACCGGGGACTGGTCCCCCCCCTGGATTTCATCCCGCTCACGGAGGCCACGGGCCTCATCCTCCCCTTGGGGCAATGGATCCTGGAGGAGGGTTGCCGCCAACTCGGGAAATGGAGCCAGATCACCGCCGGCAAGAACCCCCTCACCATGAGCATCAACCTGTCGGGGCGGCAAATGATCCAACCGGGGTGGGCGGACCGCCTGATGGAGACCATCAGCCTGCAAAAGGTCTCCCCCCGGCAGGTCTCGCTGGAGATCACCGAATCGGAGGCCATGCGGGACCCCGACTCGGTTTTGGGCGACCTGAAGAAGATCCGCGCCTTCGGGTGCAGGATCTCCCTGGACGACTTCGGGACGGGTTATTCCTCCTTGAGCCGCCTCCACCGCTTCCCCCTCGATTGCCTGAAGGTGGACCGGTCCTTCGTATCGAACATGGACCAGGACGCCGAGCGGGCCGAGATCGTCCGGACCATCCTGCTCCTGGCCGGGAACCTCAAGCTGGAGGTCGTGGCCGAGGGGATCGAAACCAAGGGCGAGCTGGACCTGCTGCGTAAGATGGGCTGCTCCCAGGGCCAGGGCTACCTCTTTTCCAAGCCGCTTCCCGCGGCCGACGCGGAGGCCTTCCTGTTGAGGGACCCCTCCTGGTGACGCCCTCACTCCACCCCCCCGAACCGGCCCTGGCGGCCCCCGTTTCCCTCCCGGGCGTCCAACCCGCGGGGACGCCGCTTCGCGCCTTGGTCGTCGAGGACAATCCGGACGACGTCCAACTCCTCGTCCGGGCCCTGGACCAAGGGGGGTTCAACGTGGTTTCCCGCCAGGTCGAGGACACCGAAGGCATGTACCGGGCCCTGGAGGAGGAGGCGTGGGACGTGGTTTTCCTCGACTACCACCTCCCGAATTTCTCGGCGGCGGGGGCCCTGGGAATCCTGAAGACCCTGCGGCTCGACCTCCCCTGCATCGTCATTTCCGGCGCGGTGGGCGAGGAAGCCGCCGTCGAGGTCATGCGGGCCGGAGCCCACGACTTCATCACCAAGGGCAACCTGTCGCGCCTGATCCCCGTCCTCCAGCGGGAACTGTCCGACGCCCAGGAACGGCGGGCCCTCACCCGGGCTACGGATTCCCTCCGCCAACTGGGCCGGCTCCGGGACGACTTCATCGACACCGTGTCCCACGA
>CAYMOV010000223.1:0-3460 GCA_964392085.1 uncultured bacterium | reverse complement strand
TGGTCTTCCAAAACCCCGACGACCAATTGTTCTGTCCCTCCATCCTGGAGGACGTGGCCTTCGGCCTCCTGAACGCGGGGGTGCCCCGGGAGACCGCCGAGGGGCGGGCCCTGGGGACCCTGAAGCGCGTGGGGCTTGGGGAGAAGGCGGCCAAGGCCGCCCACCACCTCAGCTTGGGGGAGCGCCGCCGCGCGGCTCTGGCCACGGTCCTCGTGGGGGATCCCGAGCTGCTGGTGCTGGATGAGCCCACCGCGAACCTGGACCCCCGGGGCCGCCGCGAACTCCTGGGCCTCCTCCGGGATTTCCATTCCACCCTCGTCGTGGCCACCCACAACCTTGAGTTCGCCGAAAAATTGTGCGACCGGGCGGTGGTGATGGAAAAGGGAAAGGTTGCGTTCCAGGGTACCTTCGCCGAGGCGACGAACGACCACGACCGGCTCAAACGGTGGGGTCTGGTTTAAGGGGATCGATGGGGTGGTTGCTTTTAGGGCCCGGGATCGGGCATCTTGACCGTATCGTCATGAAAACCACCCACTCCTTCCCGGCCTGGCTGCTCGTAGGCCTGTTGGCCCTCGAGGCACCCCTCGCGGCGCTTTCCCTGCGGAACCCCACGGCCCAAATCTGCGCCACTTGCGGCATGGTGGATACCTGCGGAGTGGAATGCTGCTGCGCCGCCGAGCACCTCTGCGGCAAGCCCTCAGACGACGAACTGCCGGACCAAAGGATCGCGGCGGCGGGTTGCCATGCGGATCCCCAGGGCTTGGAAGGCGGTGTTTCGTTGCCCCACCGTGTGCTACCTCAAACCGTGATCTTAGCCAAGCCGAGGATCGTCGCAAGTCGACGGATGATCCGAACCTGTCCGATCCACGAATATGACGCCTGCCCGCCGGTCCCTCCCCCCAAAGCCTAAACTTTCCAACCGACCCATTCGAATCGAACCGCCGCGCGGGCGCGGGGTTGCGCGTGGCCTTTCAACGTCCCATTCTCCAGGAGGGAAGTTTCCATGAAGTCCCTAAGACGAAAACTCCTCATTTTGTTCGTGGGTTTATCCGTGTGGTCGCCCATGTCCCGGGCGGTTGCCTGCTCAGTCTGCGGTTGCGGCGATCCCCAGGCTTCTGCAGGGACCTCCCAACCGGCGGCCGGGTCTTGGCGGCTGACCTTCGAGAACATTTACCTGACGGCCAGCGCCCAAAGCGACAACGGGACCGGCAGTACCGAGGCGGTGCGGCAGGTCAACCTCAACACCACGTTGGCCTACTGCCCCACGGACCGGTTGACCGTCACCGTCCTCTTTCCCTTGGTGGTGAAGTACTGGACTTACACCTCGTCGCCCCTGGACCTTTCCCTGGGCGGCGCCAACGACGAGGGGACCGCGTTCGGTTTGGGGGACCTCATGGTCGGGGCGCGCTACTTCATCCTGAGCGGGTCCGACCTGGAGGCCCGACGGGACCAGGGCCTCGCCCTGTCGGCCGGGGCGTACCTACCCACGGGGGGGACCCGGCTCACCTCCCTGATCACCGGGGATTTCCTCGACACCCATTCCCAGTTGGGGACCGGGGCCGTCGGGGCTTATGGGGGATTGTTGTACGACCTACGGGTGAAGCGGTTCACCCTCAGCGCCCAGTTCAACGTCATCACGAGGACCAAGGCGCTGACCAACGACACGACGTCCCCGGTCTATGACTACAAGTTCGGGACGTCCTTCACCGGGGGTTTACAGGGCCGGTGGAACTTGGCGGGGGGCTTCGCGATTTTGGGGGCCATGGAGGGGCGTTACGCGAAGGCCGACCGCGAACTCTCGGAAGACGGGTCATCCATCGTGGACACCCCCAACACCGGGGGGGCGGTGATCGACCTCACGCCGGGCCTCTGGTGGAACGTGGGCGGATCGACGGCGCTCTATGCCAAGGTCCAGATCCCCACGATCACGGACTTGATCGGGGTCCAAACTGTCGGGCCTACTTACACTTTCGGGACCCAGATCCTTCTCAACTAATTCCCGGTCCCAAAACCATCAATCAAAAAGCCCCGGTTCCCTCGCGGGAACCGGGGCTTTTTCTTGATCGACTTAGTATTGGAACAGCATCTCGCGGTACTTCGGAAGCGGCCAGAGGTCGTCCTCGACCACGCCTTCCAGGCCGTCGGCCAAGCCGCGGACCTTCTGCATGGCCGGGATGACCGAGTCGCGGAAAGTCTCGCCCTGCTTCTTGGCGTCCGTGGCGTTGGCCTTGGTGAGGGCCTTCTCCAGGGCGTCCAGGGCGTTGGACAGGTCCACCACGCCCTTCACGACCGCCTGGAGCATGGCCTTCTCGGTCGGGGGCACCGACACGCCCGCCATCTTGGTGTCGCGGAGCGCCCCAGCCAACTTGCTCTGGTACGCCAGCACCGCCGGCAAAATCTGGCTGCGGCCGATGTCCAACGTGGCGTTGGCCTCGATATTGATCACCTTCACGTAGCGCTCCCAACCGATCTCCACGCGGCTCTCGTACTCGATCTCATTGGCCACCTTATGGCCCTTGAAAAGGTCGATGTACTTCTGGTTGTGGGCGGCCTTCAGGCAGGCCGGGGTGTCCTTCAGGTTCGGCAGGCCCCGTTTGGCGGCTTCCTTGTGCCAGTCGGCGCTGTAGCCGTTGCCCGAGAAGACCACCTTCTTGTGGGCCTTGATGCGCTTGCGAAGGGCCTCGGCCAGGCGCTTGTTGAAGTCGCCCGAACCCTTCTCCAGCTCGTCGGCCAGGTCCTTGACGGCCTCGGCCACGATGGTGTTGAGGACCGTCTGGGGCCAGTAACAGGGCGCCGTGGATCCGACCGCGCGGAACTCGAACTTGTTGCCCGTGAAGGCGAAGGGCGAGGTGCGGTTGCGGTCCGTGGTGTCCTTCGGCAGGGTCGGCAGGGTCGTGACGCCCAGCTCCATGACGCCGCCGTGAGAGGTCTTGCTCGGTTTGCCGGTCTCGAGCTGTTCCACGATCTCCTCAAGCTGCGAACCCAGGTACACCGAGATGATGGCCGGCGGGGCCTCGTTGGCGCCCAGGCGGTGGTCGTTGCCGGGACCGGACACCGCGATGCGGAGCAGTTCGGCGTACTCGTCCACCGCCGAGATCGTGGCGGTGAGGAAAGCCAGGAACTGCGCGTTGTCGTGGGGCGTCTTGCCGGGCTCCAGCAGGTTCTCGTTCTCGTCGGTCGACATGGACCAGTTGTTGTGCTTGCCGCTGCCGTTGATGCCGGCGAAGGGCTTCTCGTGGAGCAGGCACACCAGGTCGTGGCGGAGCGCGATGCGCTTCATCAGCTCCATCACCATCATGTTGTGGTCCGCGCCGAGGGACGAACGCTCGAAGATGGGCGCCAGCTCGAACTGGGCCGGGGCCACCTCGTTGTGCCGGGTCTTCGAGGGGATACCGAGGCGCCACAGCTCGCGGTCCAGGTCCATCATGAAGGCCAGGATGCGCTCGCGGATCGCGCCGAA
>CAYMOV010000222.1:0-3497 GCA_964392085.1 uncultured bacterium | reverse complement strand
GGAGCAGGAAATCCAACCGGCGCCCGATGGCGCCCTTTTCCTTGAGGGCCTCCAATAGGGCCTCGACGTGGCTTCCCAACCGGGTCAGTTCCTCCGCGATGTCGTGCCGCTGGAGAAGGATTCCCTCCTCGGTGGCGAGACGGACCTGGTCCAAGAGGGGTTCCGGGAGGAGCTCGGAGATCTTGTCCCTCATCAGCTTGATTTTCTCGCCCATGAGGGCCTTATGGCGGTCTCGGACCTGGAGGATGAGCTTCTGGACTTCATGGGATCGGTTGGCCATGTCCTTACCCAGCCTTGCCCCTTCGGCCGCCCGCATTTTGTCGAGGGCCTTCAACGCCTCTTGGACCGCCGCGCGCGCCGCCTTCCGCATGTCCGGTTCGGGGCGCTCCGTCTCGGCCACTTGGAGGACGTCGGGAAACCGTAGGATCGCCTCGGCGGAGATATCGCCCTTCAGTTTGAACTTCTTGGCGGCGGCCCGGGCGGCTTTCAGGTATCCACCGAGGACTTCCTCGTTGATCGTGATGGCCTTCTCGGCGGACGGTCCCAAGTCCTTGAGGAAGCAATCCACCTTTCCCCGGGCCACGGAGGCCAGGACCAGGTCGCGGAGGTCGGGCTCGAGGAACTGGTAAGAACCGGGAAGTTTCATGGCGAGGTCATGGAACTTGTGGTTGACCGTCTTGATCTCGGCCACCACCCTCACGGACTTGGATTGTCCGGCGCCGCGGCCGAAACCCGTCATGCTGCGCATGGAAGACCTCTCGACGAAGTGGAATGCGGGGAGTGCCGGCCCCGGAAGGGCCACAGGTTATCACAACGGGGCGGTTTTGAAATGGGCGCGGCCGTCGGGAAACACGAGTCCTATTTCAGGACAATGACTTTCTTGACTTCCCGGCCTGAGGGAGTTTCGATGACGACGAGGTATAAGCCGTTCCCGACGATTTGCCCGTGGGCGTTGGTCCCGTCCCATTGGATCCGGTAGTTCCCCGCGGAGCCATATTGGGTTTCCCCATCAGCAACCCGGTCCCCCGCCTCGTTATAGACCCTCATGTGACAGGAGCCGGGATTGAACATCCGGATATCCATTCCAAGGGGGCCCTGCCGGGGGTTAAAGGCATTGGCGTCGAGCGTGAGCGAAACCAGGGGTGTCCAGGTGGCGGTCGGTGTCCGGGTGATAGTCGGCGTCCAGGTCAGCGGCGGCGTCGATGTCCGGGTCCACGTGGGCGTCGAGGATGGGGTGGGAACCGGTGTGAAGGTCCCCGATGGCGTCGGGGTGAGGGTCGTTGTCGGAATAGGCGTTAAGGTCCTGGTCGCGCTCCAAGTCGGGGTGGGTGTATGGGTCACGGACGGCGTCGGAGTCGCGGTGAACGTGGCAGTCCCGGTGTTGACCGGGGTGAAGGAGGCCGTGGGCGGGGCGGTCGGCGTGAAGGTGGCGACCGGGGTGAAGGTCGTGGTGTAGGTCGGGGACTGGGTCATCGTGGCGGTCGCGATGAGGTAAGAGAAGGATCCCGAATTGGAGGCCTGCCCCCCCACGATGACCGACACTGGAACCGTCCCCGTCCCAGGAGGCGCCGTCACGATGAGTTGGGTCGAGGAGAACGAACCAACCGGGGCGGTCGCCCCGCCGATGAAAACCGCGGCTCCCGAGGCGAAATCCGTTCCGACGATCGTCACCGGGTAACCCCCGGCCTGGAGACCCGAAGCAGGGTCCACCCCCGTGATCTGGGGGGCGTTGTAGTTGAAAGGGGTGGGAGCGCTCGTCCCCCCCAACGCCGTCACCACGACCGGTACCCCGGCCCCAACACCAGGGGGAGCCGTCACCAGGATGGACACAGGCGAGGAACTGACGATGGACGCCGAGGTGCCGCCGAAAGTGACCGTCAGGCTTCCCAGGAAGTTCAACCCCTGGATTGTGACCGGATATCCGCCCGTCACCGAACCGCCTCCGGGCGTAAGCCCGGCGATGCTTGGCGCCGCGGGGGTCAGGGTGAATGTCGGCAAGGCGGTCGGGGTATCCGTCGAAGTGGGGTTCGGTGTGGCTGTCCGGGTAAAAGTCACGGTTGAGGTGAAACTGGACGTCGCGGTGGCCGTCGGAGAAGGGGTCGAGGTCAGGGTCGTGGTCCAGGTGGGCGAGGCCGTCAGGGTGGCGGTCGGTGTCAGGGTGGCGCTGAAAGTCGGCGTGAAGGTCGCGGTCCGGGAAGGCGTCGGGGTGAACGTCACCGTGGGCGTCCTGCTGAAAGTGGCCGTGGTCGTGGCGGTGGGGGTCACCGTAGGTGCGGAAGAAACCGTGAATCGGAAGGCCAGGTCCACTTCGGTCAGCGGGGACCAAGTGGCCCCGCTATCGACCGAGGATACGGCATAGGAATTGGACCCATCGAACGTGAGGTCACCGAATTGCTGGCCCGGGTCGGGGTTTCGTGGCGCGTCGACGACGTAGTTGGCTCCCCCGGTGGTGGTGAGGGACGAAAATTCCAACCGATATTGGTGGGAAGAATTGAGTTGGATTGGGGCGTTGGCCAGGGTGACGTCGATCCAACCCAAGCTGGTGGCGGCCGTGCCGTTCGTGGCGAGGGTCCCGGTGGAGAGGGTGGCGGGTGTGGTCAGGTCCACCAATTTATACTGGAGCGCGCCGCTGGGACTGCTGTTCCTCAGGAGGTAGGCCCCCACCTTGTTGACCCACGGGTTTCCGGCGGGGACCCCGAAGGATTCCCCCACCGCGGTGACGCCGGCGACCTGGACGGTCACGGGGTCCACGTAAGGGTTCCCGTAGTCCGTTCCGCTTCCGCCGCCTTCGATGACGTAAACCGGTTCGGCGTTCATTTGGCTGAATCCGCCGCCCGTGTCCACGGTGGCATAGAGGTAACCGTCGTTATATTGGTCGAAGGGGATCCACTCGGTGAATGGCAGTGTGTAGGCGTCCAAGGAGTAATAATTGTTGCTGTCGGACCCTCCCTGGCTGGTAAGCACCATATGGTAGATGTTGCCGGCCGTCACCGAAGCCGTGCCCAAGAAGGAGATCTTGGTCCATCCCGTCGACATGCTGTTGGAATCGCCACCAATGACCGTTCCATCGGGTAAACCGCCCCCATCATCCGCCTCGATGAAGGCGGAATAGGACGGGCAAGTCCCATGGGGAGTCCCATGGACCCAAACGGCCGTGATGACGTCGTCCACCCGTTGGTAGAAACTCGCCGAGGTTTGGACGGCGGCGGTTAAACCGATGGTGGTGGCATGGGAATCCACGGCGCTTTGGTTGCCGAAATAGAACCCGGGGATGACCGAGGAAACGGCCGCTTGGCCCGAAGGGATTCCGATGTGAGTCAGGAGAACCACCCACCCGAGTAGTCGGATGAGGGATACGCCATGGGGGGGTCTCTTGGGCATCGTGGAAATCCTGGTTGGCTGTTTATGTCCATAGCATAAGCAAAGATCGGGCCAAATATCAGGTGTCCCCATTTGGGGTTTAGCGAGGGGTCAGCGGCCGGAACGGTCTTTTTGTT
>CAYMOV010000221.1:0-3510 GCA_964392085.1 uncultured bacterium | reverse complement strand
CGGTCGGGGACCCCGGCGTGGGGGTCTGCGTCATTGTGGCCGTGTCCGTCCTCGTAGCCGTCGGGGTGGAAGTGGCCGTGAGGGTCCGGGTCGGGGTCGGGGTCGAGGTGGCGGTTGCCGTGTAGGTCCGCGTCGGGGAGGGGGTCGGGGTGGCGGTCGGCAAGGGCCCCGTGGGGGTGGGGGTGGGGGTGGGGGAACAGGGGGTATTGGGGTCCATGATCTCGATCGCCGAGATCTTGGGGTTGTCGGTCCCGTTGGTGGTGGTGATGTTGAGAACCCCGTCGGACACCGTCACCGGGAAGGTCCGGTCGTAGGCCGTGAATTCGCCCCCCGCGGCCGTGAAGATATCCAGGTTCGTGAGCACCGGGTTGCCCTCGATCGCCACGCTGAAGACCCTGCTGTTCGCCGACCCGTAGTAGATCTCCGCGAACTTGAGGGTGACGTTGTAGGTGCCGTTGGGCACCGTGAACCGGTATTCCAGCGCCGAGCCGTAATGGCCGGTCTGGTAAAGGACGTCGTCCGTGGTGTTGGCGATGGCGTTGGCCACGGCGGTCTCGTTGGTCCCCGCCATATAGCCCCATCCACCCGCCGCATAAGCCTGGTCCGCGGACCACACCAGGCCCTGGGAATCGGTGGCCTGGGGCCCGCCGCAGTTGACGCGGCGGATGGCGGACGCGCAGGGGTTGGGGGTCGAGGTGCGGGTCGGGGTGGCGGTGATGGTGGGCGTGTTGGTCCAGGTGGGGGTCCGGGTCGGGGTGCAGGTCAGGGCCCCGCATTGGGGGTTCACCAGGTCGAGGGCCTGCTTCACGCCCCAGATCGTGGAACCCCTCATGTAATAGTAGGCCCGGACGTTGTTGACGCCCGTCGTCCAGGCCTCGGGGGTGCGGTACCAGAACTGGTTGGTGTTCCAGATGGTGTTGAAGAGGCTGTAACCGACCGCGCTCGCGGGCGCCGACATCCCCAACTGTTCCATGCCCGACACCACGCCCCAGGTCGGCCCGACCCAGGCCTCCTGCGTCTGGGAGGTCGAGGTGTCGATGGCCCCGGCGGCCGTCATCACGTTCACCATCCCGTGGTTGCCCGTGTCGAACTTCTGGAAGTTGTTGGAATAGAGGGTGTTGAACGCCGTTTGGGCGTGGGCGTCGGTGACGATGCCGCCCAGTCCCAGCGCCTTGGAGTACCACTCCCCGCACAATTGGTCGCTCATGATGCGGTTCGGCACGGTGCTGCCCGTGTCGATCTGGTAGTAACTCCCCGTCCAGAGCTTGCTCTCGTAGTTCGGCTGGGCCAGGTCATACCAGCTTTGGTACTGGTTGGCCGTCGCGGTGTCCCCCATGGCCAAGGCCAATTGCTTGGCCGCCTGGCAGGCCGCCAGGAACAATCCGCCGCAATAGGCCGTGTTGCCCGTCAGGTCCATGTCGTCGTAGGTTTGGTCGATCCCCGAGGAGTTGGGCAATCCGTCCCCGTCGGTATCCTGGCTCTTCACCTTGGCCATGGCGATGGTCACGGGCTTGTAGCAGTAGTTCAGGAAAGCCGTGTCGGTTCCGCCCGTCAGCTTGTAGTCGCGGTACACCATCAGCACCAACTTGGAATTCAGGTCCTTCCAGGTCGTGGAGTCGCGGTAGGTGTAGGCGTTCCACTTGGTCCAGAGGGTGTTCAGGTCGCCGCAATCGTGGGCCGTGGTGCCGAGCCCCGCCGGGCGGTCGGAGCGGTTGTTCCAAACGCTGTCGCAGAACATCTTGACGGCTTGCTTGTCGATGTCCGGCCAGTTGAGGAAAAGGGCCCAGGACCCATAGAACCGGACGTCGGACGTGCCGTAGAACGAATAGATGTAGCTTTCCAGGTGGCTGAACCATGACTCGGACGGCACGGTGTAGGCCTGGCCCGAGGCGGGCCCCGCGGTCCACATGGTGCCGGAGGTGAAATAAATGTACATCTCGTTGAACAGCATGGTCTTGAGCCAGTTCGGGTAGGTGGCGTTGGTCAGGATGCCGTTCATCCAACCGTCAACCTGCGATTCCCAGGAGGCCGCGTTGGTCAGCGCCTCGTCGGCGATGGCCCAGGAGTTCAGGCCGCTGTTGCCGAAATACCGGGTGTACTGGCGGTACCACCGGCCCGTGCCGCCGGGCTGGGCTTGGGGAATATCCCAGGAGAGGACGATCGGCACCCGGATATTGGCCCCGGCCCCCAGGGTCACCTTGAAGGCCACCGCGCCGATGGTGTTGGCTCCCACGGCGTCGTTCAAAAGGCCGTCGGCCTGGAAGTCGGTCTCCAGGGTTCCCACCGCGGCGGCGGATTCGTAGGTCACCGTGACGCCGTTCGTGGTGTCCGAGGCCAGGGTGAACTCCCCCTGGTTGGAGGCCGTGGCGGATCCCGTGCCGCTGCGTTGGAGCACGATCCCCACGTGGTTGCCGACCTGGGTGGCGGCCGCCGAGGCCCCCGAGAAGTTGTTCTGCCAGGTGAGCATGATGGCCACGTCCTGCGAGGTGGCGGTGGGGTTCGTCAGGTCCCACTCGTAGACCCCGACGGGGTAGCTGACCCTTTGGTAGTCGTTGGGGATGACCGGGGAGAACTGGGTGACCCGGGCCTTCACGGGGAATTGGCTGCCGTAATAATCCACCCAGGCCTTCGGGAAGAGGCCGTAGTAGGTGGCCTGCCCGGCCCCCAGGGTGGCGGCGTCCAGCTTCCGGTACGTCACCGCCCCGCCCGCGGGTTTGGAATAGAGGTAGAACTTGGCCGTGGCGTCCTCGGTGAAAGCAGAACCCGAGTCGTTTCCCGCCCCTATGTTCAATCGGGTTTTATAGAAAGCGCCGTTGTACTTCCAGGTAATGGTTCCCGCCCCGAACCCGCCGATGGGGGCCCCGTCCCCATAACCGGTGGCGGCGATGTCCCGACTCCAGGCCTGGGTCGGGATCGTCACGGCGGCCTCGGCCCCGGATATCGTTCCAAGGAGGGACCACAAAAGGGCCGAAAGAACGAAGTTTTTGGACTGGAGTTTCATGAAACGCCTTGACTGGATTTCGAGGCTTTCCGCGCAAGCGACTAAACCGGTGCCAACGATCCCCTACAGTTTACCACCCGGTTCCAAGAAACCCTGAAGAACAGAGGTTTTCAAGGTCGTTCAGGCCCTAGTTTCAAAGTGAAAAACCGGTTTCAGTTCCCCTCGTCGCCAAAACCCGTCAATGCAGGATCAACAAGGATAACCAGGTCCCATCACCTTCCGCTTCCACTCTCAGGTGATAAAGGCCGTTCGATAGGGATTGAGTTACCAGGCCGCTGAGGACAATGTCCCGGGTCCCGGCGGGTTGGCGCCCAAAGTCCCAGGATTGAACCAGCCGATTCGCGGTGGTGACGACCTTGACCGTTAAGGATCCGACCGGCCTGCAGAGGTCCAACCGCAAATGAACGGCCTCATCGCCGGTCCAAACCGGGTTGGGATAGAGCACTGGGATCGCGAGGAACAGGTTCGGGCAGGGGCCGGACGAAGTCGCTGTCCCGCTCACCGTCGGA
>CAYMOV010000220.1:0-3513 GCA_964392085.1 uncultured bacterium | reverse complement strand
TGGGCTTGCCGACGTCCTCCATCGTGAAGAGGATCTGGCGCTGGAGGTTCGAGAAGTCCACGACGTCGAAGTCCACCAGGCCGATCGTTCCCACGCCCGCGGCTGCCAGGTACAGCGAGACCGGGCAGCCCAGGCCGCCCGCGCCCACCACCAGCACCTTGGCGGCGAGGAGTTTCTTCTGTCCCTCGACCCCGATGTCGGGCAGGAGGATGTGGCGGGTGTAGCGCTTGATCTGGTCTTGGTTGAGGTTCATGTCGGTTTCCTTTGGGGTTAGGGGGGTCAATATATGGATGCCAATCGGGTTAAATCAACCCGATTCAGGGGGCCCCAGGTTCGTTCAAGCCTTTGGGGGGACGGAATCCTTGGGTTTCTTGAACCGGTCCAACAGCCAAAGGACGAGCAACCCCGCCAAACCGACGCATGGGACCAGGGCCCGAAACAGGACCACCGACTGGGTCTTGGGTTGAGGGTCCCTGAAGCCATCCAACCCGTTCAGGATGATCATCAAGACAAAGAGGGATCTGAGGACCGAACGCCAGTTCCCGAACCGGTTCTCGACCGTCGAGACCGGAACCTCGGCCTCCAACCCAGGCGGCGGTTCGGAGGGGCCCGGGAGCGGCAGGAGCCGCCCGCGACCGGATTGAACCCGCGAATCCGGTTCCAGGGTTTATTCGTTTTGACCTCCCAGCCCGGAAAAACAGAAATAGGGCGGGCCAAGGGTAAAACGTTGCCCAAGCCGCTGAAAGCCCACTTCAAAAAACCGGTTCCAAAAAAACGGGTTAAACGGGAACCCAGGTCCATTCAAACAGAAATCCACGCGGTCCGGCACTCCCGTCTTCGACGCGGTCCGAAACTTCCGCATCATGGGTAAACGTTTCAATTGTGTCCAAAATAAGACAATGTTAAACGAGCCAAACCGATCCCTGAAATCGTTATGAACTTTTCGGGATATTTAATACCGTTTCCGCCAATCATTGGACCTTGAACCCACCGGGTGTTAGCATCCCTTCGACCACCAACTACAACCCCACCTTGTAAAACCCTGATGACGAATCCGTCCATGCGGCTCCTGGAGCCCTTCGACAAAGGCCCGCGAAAGAATGAAAACAAAATTCACGCGGAAACCACCCTGTCGGCCGGCACTCAATCGTTTTAAGGTCCGACCCGAGCCCCCAACGCGATCAGGCCGATCCCTCGGGGCGGCCGTTCCTATTTTCCTCCTACTATTCTTCGCCACAACCGGCAGTTGGGCCCAATGGGTCAACCCCTGTTTCACGAACGGCATATCCGGTTGGACCCCCGTGACGGCGACAGGTCCGGCGGTGGCCCAGGCCGGGAATTGCGCCGGGGACGTCACGGTGGTCAGCAACACCACGGTTTACCCCGGGCAAACCGCGCCGGGCCGGGCGCCGAACTCGAACGGGACTCTGCCGATGGTCCCCCCGGGACAGACCAACGCCATCCAGCTTTTTTCCGGGCACGGCGATGACAACCACCGGGATTGGGCCCGAGTCTGCCAAACGACCGTCGTTCCGACCAACGGCAACACCTGCCTCGCCTTCTCGTTGGCGGGCGTCTTCGAGGACTACCACTACACCCAAACCGCCAACCTCAACGCGGACTCCTACCTGGAGGTGCGGATCCTCTTGGGCACGGCCAATTGCGCCGCCGAGCCGCCGGCCAACCCGGTGATCTACGACCTCCTGATCAATTGGACCTACCTCGTCGGCTCGGGCTTGGTCACCCTGGACGGTTTGACCGGGAACAATGCCGGGTCCTATGGGGCCTCCACCGGATGCGTCGTAAACCCCAACAACGGGACGGATTGGGGCGTTATGCCCTGGACCCCCTACAACCTGAACCTTTGCCAGTACGCCGGCCAACAGATCACGATGGAAGTCACGATGTACAACTGCGACCAAAGCGGCCATTACGGCTGGGGGTATTTCGACTGTCCGACTTGGACCTCCTGCGCACCTTCCCCCATTTCCTTGACCAAGACCAACAGCCCCACCGGGACCCTGGCACCCGGCCAGGCCGTCACCTACACCCTGAACTACCGGAACAACAGCGCCACCCAAGCCACGGATGGGGTGGTGATCACCGACACGATCCCGACCGGCGCGAACCTGGTGCCGAACTCCGTCGCCAGCGTGCCCAACATGCCCGCGACCTTCCTCAATGGGCGGGTCCTCGGATGGGACCTGGGGATCCTGGCCCCCGGGGCTTCCGGACGGCTTTCCTTCGCCGTAACGCTCATCGATACCGGGGCCTGCGCCATGACGATCGTGAACCGTGCCTCGGAAAGCGACTTCAGCACCTGCCTCCTGACCCAAGGGGTCCTGACCTCCAACGCGGTGACCAACATCATGGGATACACCTGCACCACCACCGGCACGCCGACCCAAACCGCCACCCCGACCAAGACCCCCACCCAAACCCTGACGCCGACCAAGACCAACACCCCGACCATAACGCCCACGCCGACCCCGAGCCCCACCCGGACACCCACACCCACCCCCACGGTCGCCTGTCCCCCGACCTACCTTTATAACGGGTTGACCCCCGCCACCAGCTTGTCGGCGGGTTATACCTGGACGGTTTCCTCCACGGTGTCGGAGGTCAGTCCGGGCCGTTTGACGGGCGAGAAATCCCTCCAGGTCAACTTCAACTGGCCCTCGGGTTATTACGCCGGCATGGGCTGGAATTTCTCGAACGGGATTCCCGCCCAAGCGTTGAACCTGGCGCCCTACAACGCGTTGGTCCTTTGGGTCCGGAGCACCGGCGCTCCGGTGACCTACCTGCAGGTGTCCTTGCGGGACGCCGCCGGCGCCACCTCCAACCGCGTCGATGTGTCCGGCTACATTTCCGGAGGCGTCGTCACGGGAGCTTGGCAACAGGTGGTCATCCCCTTGAGCGCGTTTACGGGCTTTGACCCGACGACCTTCAGCGAGATCGACCTCAATGACGGGGGCACCCCCTCGGGAAACGATACGGTCCAATTCACCGACATCGCCTTCCTTTATTCGGGCCCCTGCTGGACGATGACGCCCACCCCGACGCCCACCCCGACCTTCACATTGACGCCGACCAAGACCCCGACCCCCACCCAGACTCCCACTCCGACCCCAACCAATACCCCCACCCCGACGCCGACGAAGACCCCGACACCCACTCAAACTCCCACTTCGACCCCAACCAATACTCCTACTCCTACGCCTACCTTCACCCCCACCCTCACCTATACTCCCACCCCCACGCCGACCCCAACCTTTACGTTCACCCCAACCCCCACGAAGTCACCAACCCCCACCCAAACGCCCACACCCACCCCATCCGACACCCCGACCTTCACGCCTACCTTCACCCCGACGGACACCCCCACCCCGATCCCATCCGCCACATCAACCCCGACTCCCACCGTCACCTTCACGCCGACCCCGACGAAATCCCCGACCCCCACCCAAACGCCCACACCCAGCGCGACAGCCTCCAAGACCCCAACGTTTTCCA
>CAYMOV010000219.1:0-3516 GCA_964392085.1 uncultured bacterium | reverse complement strand
CCAGCTGTTGGCCGTGGGGTTGTAGATCTGTAACCCGGCTTGGGGGACGCTGCTGGCCGCTGTCTCGCCGCCCACGGCATACAGCTTGCCGCCGATCGCCCCGCCCGCCAGGTATTGGCGCCCCGAGATCATCGAGGCCTTGCCCGTCCAGCCCAGGACCGGCACCGAACCGGCCGCGCAGGGGATCAGGGTCGGCGTGGGGGTGGGGGTCTGGCTGTCCGTGGGAGTGAAGGTCATGGTCGGGGTCATGGTCGCCGTGTAGCTGGGCGAGCCCGTGGGGGTATCCGTGAAGGTGAGGCTGGGGGTGAAGGTCGCCGTGAAGGTTGGGGTGTTGCCGAAGCAGGCGAGCGACGCCTCTTGGTTGGTGGTGAGCGTGTTGGGGAACTGGTAGCCGCCGATCGCGTAGAACTTGCCGTTCACCAGGCCCGTGGCGGCGCCATCGAACCCGCGGCCCCGGGCTTGGGGCATGCCGTGGCCGGTCGCCCAGGTGTTGGCCACCGGGTCGTAGATCTCCACCACGTTGAGGGCGTTGCTTCCGGCGTCCTGGCCGCCGACGGCGTAGATCAGGCCGTTGTCCGCGAAGGCCGCCAGGTGTTTGCGGCCCGTGGGCATGGGGGCCCCGCCGCTCCAGCTGTTGGCCACGGGGTCGTAGATTTCCAGCGCGCTGTAGGCGCCCGACTCGCCCGAGAGGCTGTAGGCGCAACCGCCCATGGCGTAGATCTTGCCGTTGAGCAATACGGCGGCGAAATAGGCCCGGGGGGTGGGCATGCCCGCCACGGGGGTCCAACTGTTGTTGGTGGGGTCGTAGGCCAGGTTGTCGCCCAGCGTGGCGAGGGACCAACCGCCGCCGAAAGCGTAGAGCTTGCCGTTCACGCCGACGGCGCGCATGCCCGTCCGGTTGGGCAATGGAAGACCGGCGCGGATCGTCCAGTTGTCCGTGGCGCTGTTGTAGGCCTCGACGTTGGTGAGCCCGATGCTGGAGTCGGTGCTTCCCGCCACGGCGTAAAGGATGGCGTTCAGGTTGCCCAGGGCCGGGTCTTGGCGGGCGGTCGGCATGGCGTGGCGGGTCGTCCAGGTATCGGTCGAGGGGTCGTAGGCTTCCACGGTGTTGATCGTGCCCGTGATGCCGGTGCGGCCGCCGATGGCGTAGATCAGGCCCCCCGCCTCGGCGCAGGACTCATTCGACCGGGCCGTCGGCATTCCCGTCCGGTTGGCCCACTGGAGGTCCACTCCCTGGCCCGAGAGGCAGGTGATGTAGGTCTGGGTGGGCGTCAGGGTGATCGTGGGGGTCGGGGTGATGGTGGGCGTGTTGGAAGGCGTAAAGGTGTAGGTGTCGCCCGTTGGCGTGAAAGTGGGGGTGAAGGAAGGCGTGGCCGTCGGCGAATAGGTGAAGGTGGGGGTCGGCGTCGAGGTGCCGGTCGTGGAAAACGTCGGGGTATAGCTGGGCGTGAAGGTGCGGGTCGCCGTGGGGCTCGAGGCCGTGGGGACGGCGGTGAAGGCCACGCAGGCGAGCGGGATGGATTCGTTGGTCGTCTGCGTGCCCCCGAAGTTGTTGCCGCCGATGGCGTAGAACCGATTGCCCACCGAGGCGGCCGAGAGGCCCCAGCGCGCCACGGTGAGGTTCGGCAGGGTCATCCAGGCGTCCTGCGTGAAATCGTAGGCTTGGACCGTGGCCACGGGAGTGCCGCCACCCGCGCAGATGATGAAACGGTTGAGGGTGGCCGCCGCGAACCAGTAGCGGGTGCCGGGCATGGAGGTTTTGGGGGCCCAGCTGTTGGTGGCCGGGTTGTAGGCGTCCACGGTATTGACCAGCGAGAAGTTGATGTCCTCCCCGCCGAAGAGGTAGACCTTGCCGCCGCCGTTGGCGCCGCAGACGTAAAAGCGGGGGCTGGGCATGGGGGCCTTGGTCGTCCAGCTGTTGGACCCGGGGTCGTAGGCCTCCACCTTGTCGTAGACCACGTTGCCCGGCCCGAACCCGCCGCAGGCGTAGAGCAATCCGCCCGCCTCCACCAGCGCCAACTGCCCGCGCCCCGTGGGCATGGGCGCCAGGCTGGTCCAGCTGTTGGTGGCGGGGTTGTACGATTCCATGGCCGTCGACCCGCCGTCGCCCCCGGCGGCGTAAAGCTTGCCGCCCACCACCGCCACGCCGAGGTACCGCCGCGCGGTGGGCATGGCGGCCGGTTCCGGCGAGACCCAGGTATTGGACACCGTGTCGAAGGCCTGGAGGCGGGCCGTGGCGCTGAAGGGGTCCCCGCCCCCGCCCACCAGGTAGATCGTGGTGCCGATGGAAGCCGCGCTTCCGTTGAGCCAACCCGCCGCGAGGGCCGTCTGGGCGGTCCAGCCCGAGGCGAAGCCTTCGCCTTGGCCCGAACAGACGAGATAGGTCGGGGTGGCCGAGGGGGTCGGGGTGTTGGTCGGGGTGTCGGTGATCGTGGGTGTGTTCGTGACCGTGGGGGTGAGGGTGTTGGTATAGGTCGCCGTGGGGGTGAAGGTTTCGGTGGGGCTGAGGGTGAAGGTGAAGGTTGGGGTGATCGTGGGACTGTCGGTGAAGGTGGCGGTGACGGTCGGGGTGTTGGTGGCGCAGAAGGCGACGGCTTCTTGGGCTTGGGCTACGGCCCCCGAGTCGTCCGCGCCGCCGAAGGCGAAGAGGCGGCCCGAGAGCGTCCCCAGGGCCAGGTTGGTGAGGGCGGAGGGAAGCGTCCCGGAGAGGGCGGTCCACTTGTCGGTGGACGGGTCGTAGACCTCCACGCTGTCGAGGGGGAGGCCCACGAAGTCGGACCCGCCGACGGCGTACAGCTTGCCGTTCATCGCCGCCAGGGAGAGGCCCGAGCGCGGGGTGTTCATGGGGGATAGGCCGGTCCAGCTGTCGGTGGAGGTGTTGTACGCCTCCAGCGTGGCGAAGACGTCGCCGATGCTGTCTTGGCCCCCGGCGCAGTAGAGCGTCACGCCGATCGCCGCGACCCCCAGGCCGAATCGCGCGGTGGGCATGGGGGTCTTCACCGTCCAGGCGTCCGCCGAGGGGTCGTACGACTCCACCACGTTGGAAGACGAGAAACCGTTGACCGTGCCGCCGAGGGCGAAGAGCTTGCCCGAGGCCGCGCCCACGCCGGGGTACTTGCGCGCCGTGGACATGGGGGCGCGGCTGTCCCACGAGTTGGTGTCCGGGTAATAGGCCAAAAGGTTCGGCGTCACGGCTCCGTTCTGGAGCTGTCCCCCCACGGCGTAAAAGGCGCCGTTCAGCGCCGCGGCCCCCAGCCCCGAGAGGCCCCAGGGCATCGGCGCGGCTGGGTACCAGCCGTCCGACGTGGGGTTGTAACCCTCGAAGAGCGAGACGGCCTTTCCGTTGCTGTCCTCGCCCCCGGCGGCGTACAGCAGGCCGTTGAGGGGTGCCACGGCCAGGGAATGGCGCGCCGAGGTGAGCGACCGGCGGCCCTGCCAGTTAATTTCCGGCGAGTTGTTGCCGGAGCAATTCACGGGTGTGGCGGTCTTGGCCGGCGTGACCGTGGGGGTCGCGGG
>CAYMOV010000218.1:0-3529 GCA_964392085.1 uncultured bacterium | reverse complement strand
AATGGTAAGGCAGTGGACTTGAAATCCACCGGGAGAAATCCCTTGCAGGTTCGAGCCCTGCACCCTCCGCCAATTTTCGCTGACCGAAAATCGGCGAGAACAATGGATCAATCGAAAATAGATAAGAGCCATTGTGGCCAATTTTCTATCCTCGATTGCTCAAGCTGATTAGGCGTTTTTTTGATCGTCATGCCGTTCCTTGAGAAGCCGGAGAGGTGGCCGAGTGGTTCAAGGCACCGGTTCGCTAAACCGACATACGGGTAACTCCGTATCGAGGGTTCGAATCCCTCCCTCTCCGCCATTAAATACCCCGCATCCCATCGTCAGGTGGGACGCGGGGTTTTTTATTTTTGGATAGTTAGGATTCGAACCCGTTCCCTCATTCCCGCATCACCATCAGGTTGACATTGATTTGATCCTGTAACTCCGCCAAAATGCCATCCGCCTTTAACTCCATTTAATAAGGAGTCGCGCCATGGGCTTCATCAAGGATTTCAAGGATTTCGCCACTAAGGGGAGCGTCCTTGACCTAGCGGTCGGCGTGATCATCGGCGGGGCCTTCGGCAAGATCGTTTCGTCCCTGGTGTCCGACGTCCTCATGCCCCCCATCGGCTACCTGGTCGGTGGCGTGGACTTCAAGGACCTCAAGATCACCCTGCTCCCGTCCGCGCTCGACCCCACCGGCGCCCTCAAGCACGCGGCGGTCACCATCAACATCGGCCTATTCATCCAACAGCTCGCGGACTTCACCATCATCGCCTTCGTGATTTTCATGGTGGTCAAGTTCGCCAGCGCCATCAACAGGAAGGAGCCCGCCCCGGCCGCTCCCCCGGAATTGCCCGCCGACGTGAAGCTGCTCACCGAGATCCGCGACCTGTTGAAGAACAAATAACCCGAAGGAGCCGAACGACCATGAAGACGTTCCTTAGTTTCCTCACCGTCTGCCTCCTCGGGTCCACCCTGACCTGGGCGGTTCCCGCCAGTAAAAAGACCGTCGAGGCGACCCCTGTCCCGACACCCGGGGCCACCGCGGCCCCGACGCCGAAACCCTCCCCTTGGAAAAAGCAGGTCGTTTCGAAGTTCAACCTCAACCAGGCCCACTTCGACAATTGGGCCCAGGGCGGCAATGATACGATCGCCTGGCAGGCGGGTCTTTACGCCCTGTTCGAGCGGGACGGCGCCAAGGGCGACTGGAAGAACACCCTTCGGGTCGAATATGGCCGGACCAAGTCGAGTGACCAAGTCTCCCTCAAGACCTCCGACGACCTCTTCCTGGAGACCGTCTATACCCTCAAGGTCCGGAAGTGGGTCAACCCCTATGTGAGCGCCAACGTCGAAACCCAGATGGACAAGGGTTTCGACACCCAGGTGACGCCCCAAGCCCAGACGTCGCAGTTCTTGGACCCCGGCTACTTCACCCAGGCCGTCGGTTTGGCGTATGACGGCAAGAACGGCTTCACCAGCCGCCTCGGCGCCGCGGTGAAGGAGACCCTCACGAGCCGATTCAACGGCTACGCGGACAATCCCAAGACCGCCGCCGTTGAGAAGACCCGAGTCGAGCCCGGCGTGAACTCGGTGACGGAGTACAAGCTCAAGGTAGGTTCCCATTCGCTTTTCGACACCCAACTGGAGGTCTTCTCGAACATGAAGGCCATGAACCAGATCTACACCCGGTGGGGAAACCGGCTCACGGTGAAGGCCACGAAATACCTGGAAATGTCCGCCGAGTTCGAACTGCTCTACGACGGCCACGTTTCCAAGGCACGCCAGATCCGCCAAGGCCTGGGCCTCGGGTTGGCCTACAACCTTCTTTAATCCGCCCTGATGAAAGCCCGCCCTCCGGGGCGGGCTTTTTCATTTCCGGTCTTGGGCCTTCTAGGTCTGGTAGCTTGGGGGCCCCATCCCCCAGGGATAGAACGGCTCCCCCATTCGGGACGGTGAAACCTCAAGCGGAGGCCCCACAAGCGCCGGGTTTTTCGTAAAATAACCCCCACGACGACCTACAACTCCAACTGAAGGATACAGGCCATGCGACATCCCAAAAACTCCCCGGCCCTGGCTTTCGCCGGTCTATTCATTTTGGCCTCGGCGTTCCTCCCCGCCTGCGGGAAAAAATCCATCCGTAGCGACGCGATGGCGGTCCCCACCGCGACCCCCGTCTCGGACACCCTGACCCTCGCGGACCAAACCCCCACCTCGAGCCTATCGACGGATTCCGGCAACACCCAGACCGCCATGGCGACCGAGCCCACGCCCACCCTCACCCCGTCGCAATACTCCTACGTCCCCGATTCGGTCTCCATGGACCCGGATCCCGAGGCTGAGGAAGCCAAGATCAAGCGCAAGAACAAGCCGGCCAAGTCCCTGGTGGTGGCCGACGCGAAGACCCAACCCACCGTCGAACCGACCCCCACGACCGCCGTCCCCACCCCGGTTCCCACCCCCGTGGCCGCCGCGGTCCAAGCCGAAACCCCGCCGCCCGTGGAACCCACCGCCTCGACCGGCGGTTACAGCTGGCTCTGGTGGTTGTTGCTCCTCTTGGCCGCCATCGTCGGCGGCTGGTACTACTGGAACAAGAAGAAGAGCGAGAACACCCATGGCCTCGGCGGTTCGTCCGTCCGCCCCGCCCCGCCCCTAGGCGGATTGTCGCCGGTGAGTGGTTTCTTCGCCCAGCGCAGCAACCTGCCCCGCGTCTCGAAGAAGCGCCGCAAGGGTTGAGACATTCCCTCGAAGGCCCCCAGGTCTCCTGGGGGCCTTTTTGTTTTTAGGGGAGGGGAAAATTCCGCTCCTTCAGGTCGCTTTTCACGTTGAAGCCGGATCGGGAGATTGGGTCTTGTCGAATCGGTTGATCAGGTCATAATAGAAGGGCCGTATTCCTCGGGAGAGAACTTTGGGCGCCATCCACCCCTACAAATCCAACAAAGACCTCGGTGTCACCGATTATTACTTCATCGACTTGGTCCTGATGCTGGCTTCCTCCGCCAAGATCGACCTGGGCGAGTTGATCCACCCTTATTACAAGGACAAGTCGGAGAATATTCCCCGCGCCCGCACCACGATCAACATGATCAATTCGCTCGTGAAGAAGAGCGCCGGCAACCTCAACAACGAGGAGAAGAAGGTGCTCCGTGAGGTGCTGGACGACCTGCAGAACACCTATGTGGACAAGGCCAAGCTGAACAAGGGCGCCACCCCGGCCCCCGCCAAGCCCGCGCCTCCCCGGCCCCTCCTTCCGAGCCAGCCCTCCGCCGCCAAGGGCAACGTGAAGGATTGGATCTCGATGGTCCAACAGGAAATCGCGAAGAAGAAGCAGACGACGAAGTAACATCCGAACGGCAATTCATAATTTTGAATGCATAATGAACAATGACGGATTGCCTAAATGGGAAATCGGCTCAAGCAAATCGGACTCGCCGTCCTAACCAAATTCATCGGCCTTTGCATATCCGGCTTTATCATTGTGCATTATAAATTACTTGGGCTCAAGTTCCTAACGCAACACCATTATCCTCGAAAGAGGGGGTGCTTG
>CAYMOV010000217.1:0-3542 GCA_964392085.1 uncultured bacterium | reverse complement strand
AGGGGCCGTGGGAACGAAAGATTAACAGGCGGGAGCCGGGGTTGTCAATCACGCGTCGTGGGGGGCTAAAACACCTTCAGGGTGTTGAAATCCAATTTCAGGGCCACGAAATAGGTGTCCTCGGTCGTGAGGTCATAGGCCGCCGGGTCATAGGCGAAATCCACCGAGAGGTCGCTGGAACCGATGGGCCGGGTCAGGGTGAAACCGAGGGAGTAGTTCTGGAAGAGGTTGCCGGGATTCTTCGAGATACCCTCCCGTTTCACCCCGGCGCGCACAGCGAAAAGCTTCTCGAAGAGCCAGCACTCCGCGCCGACCGCCATCTTGAGGGGTTGGTCACTGGGTTTAAAGACATCCACCGCGGCGTTGAACCGCCTCGTCCCCTTGATCAAGGTCGTCCAAGCCAAACCCAGGCGGATGAACATCGGAAGTGGGTCGCTTTGCTCGATGAACTTCATGGGGGTCCCGAGGTTTTGGATCGCCAAGCCCGCCTTGAGGTTGTAGGGAAGGCCTGAATAGGTCGCCCCCAGGTCCACCGCGTAAGCCGAGGCCGAAACCACGTCCAGGCTGCTGTGTATGTATTTCAATGTCAGGCCCAGGTTGAGGTTCGTGAACCGTTGGGTGGCGGTCAAGGCGGCCACCATGTCGCTGGTGGTGACCGGGGGAAGGTTATTGTTGTTGTCGATGGGGGGGGTGTGGCGGTAGTTCAGGTGGAGCGCCAAGTCCCGATTGGCTCCCCAGGGTGCGGCGAAGACGAAGTACTCATAATTGATGTTGGCCAAGTGGTCCGAATGCATCAGGACCAGCTGGGGCACCTTGATGCCCGCCAACCCGGCGGGGTTGTAGTCGATCGAGTACGAATCGTCGCCCAAGGCCGTATAGGCCCCTCCCATACCGGCGGGTCGGGCCCCGTTGTTGATCTTCAGGATGTCGGCGGTGGTGGTCCCCACCGTCCCGGCCTGGAGGAGCCCGGAAGTGAGGGCCAGCGACAGGGCGAAGGCCCCCGAAAGGATGTGCTTTTTCATTCGAAACCTCGTGGGGCCTTTCAGGGCCCTTTCAGTCTAGACCCGCAACCTAGAATTTAGTCGAGAGCGAAATGCGGTGGGTGGCCCCGAAATCCCCGTTTGGGGCGAAAGCGTAGTCCAGGACCATCACCGTCCCTCCCCAATCCATCCCATACCCGCCGCCGACCGTCAGGCCCACCCCGGACACATCCGTGTCCAAGAACTTATAACCCACCCTCAAGGTGGCCCTTTGGCCGACCCACTTGTAGTTGTACTCGAGCCCCACCCGGAGACCGGTCCTGTCCTCAATGGGTTTGATGGCGAAATCCCCGTCGAAATCGATGGCCCCATCCCCGTGGTACCCGAAGAGCTGGTATCTCCGGTACGAGATGCCCGTAGAGAGGGACATAGGAAGGTCAAACCCATCGGCCTGGGCGGCCAAGTTCTTGATCGCCACCCCCACCCGCATCCCCTCAACGGGGGGAAGGACCACCACACCGGCGTTGACCCCGACCTTCGAGGTGGACGCCGTATCGATCTGTTGCCGCAGGAAGGAACCCGAAATTCCCCCGTGGACATAGGACCCAAATTCCCGGGCGTAGGCCAGGGTGAATTCGCTGTCGCCCGAGGAATAGGTCCCGCTGGCGGTCCCATCGTTGAGGGTTCGGTCGCTGGTCCCGAATTGGAGCAGGTTTACGCTGGCCGCCAGGACCCCTCCGATCTTCGGCGCTTGGGGGCCCAGGGGATAGGCGAAGGCGATGAACTCGTCGCTCACACCCTGGTAGAGGTCCAGGTAGGTGAAATTAAACTCGTTGGTCAGGATGCTGGCCAAACCCGCCGGGTTGTAGAAGATGGACCCGACATCATCCCCGGCGGCCGTATAGGCCTCCCCCATCCCGAGGGCCCGGGCGATGGGCGACAATTTCAGGAAGTCAAAAGCCCCACGCCCCCCGGTTCCGTTATCAGCCGCGAAAAGCGATCCGGCCCCCATCCCCAGGAATAGGGCCATCAAAGCCAGAATGGTTTTTTTCAAGGCTATTTCCTCGAGCGTTTGATGGCGAATTTCCCGATCACCTTCCCTGCCGCACCGCCCTCATACGTATAGAAGTACATGCCCGGCGCCACCGGGTTCCGGTTCTCATTGGTGCCGTCCCAGACGATTTGGCCCGCGTTGGGATTATTGAGGACGTTGAAGTCCGCGTCCGATTCAGCCAGGAAGGTCCTCACGTGGGATAGGGACAGGGTGTAGATCTTCAAAGTGGTGTTGTGCTCAATCCCGTTGATCTTGATGCAACCCACCAAGTTCGAGGGGATGGGATGGGCATTCGGCCCGTGGCATTGGAAGTCAATGGTCTTGCCAGAGGAATCCACATCCGTTTGTTGGAAGTCGATCGGGTTCGGATAGACCGTGATCGGCCATGCCGTCGGGGTCGGGGTGGCGGAAGGCGTAAAGGTGGTCGTGACCGTAGGGGTCCCCGTATTGGTGGGAGTGGCCGTCGGCGTGCAAGTGAAGGTCCCTTGGCTGGCCGCGCAGACATCCGGCATGAAGGTGGGGGTGGGTGTTGGAGTGCAGGTCGGCGTGAGGGGAGCTGAAGCGCAGACATCCGCCGCGAAGGTGTTGGTCGGGGTGCAGGTCGGGGTTCCGGGCGCTGAAGCGCAGGAGTCCCCCACGAAGACCGGGGTGTTGGTCGGGGTGCAGGCCGCTGGGAAACAGGGGTTCACGCAGGACGGTTGACCTGGCGTCACACGGAGGTAATCCATATACAATGGCGAACCACCACCCACGGGACCCGGGAATACCACCGAAACGGTCGTCAACGAGATGGCCGAGGTAATCTTCACATAAACGGATTCCCAAATAGTTTGGTCAATGACCCCGTCGGGATTCCCGCCGGGGCCACAGGAGGTGTTATTGGATCCGGACTGGATTACTCCACCGTTTAAACTGATGAGAATCGGGCTCAAAGGAGTTCCAACTGAAAACATGTCCACGGCGACATATTGGTTCACTGGAAGGGCCATCGGCGACGTGAGGGTATAGGTTACGGTCATTGGGCCCGAACAAGTGGGGCAGGTCACCTTGGCCATGTAGGTCAAATCCGTCGGAACGACACTTCCCACCTGGGTTGTTTGGACTAGAGTAACCGAAGAATTTCCGCCAACCACCCAATTAGCCGTTCCCGTTTCGAAGGAGTCGATAGTCTGGGCGACTGCGGGTACCGCCGAAAGGAACGCCAGGACAACCCACGCTCGGAGAATCCCCTTCATGTCTGGCTCCTTAATTAAAGGACGATGTCCATCAATTGAAACGTAGGCTGAACACTCGCCCGAACCCTTAAAAAGGTGGAGGTCGTGGCCAACGGATTCGGTGAAACAACGGCGAAAGGCTCTAAACCGGGCTCCGCGACCTGGAAATTCACCGGAAGCGTCACATTGAACCCCTCGTTCGGCTTCGGCATTTGGGTTTGTGGACGAACGGTTTCCGGTTGGACCTCATTATTACCGTTTAACGTGATTCCTGCAACCGTTTCAAGGTTCTTC
>CAYMOV010000216.1:0-3545 GCA_964392085.1 uncultured bacterium | reverse complement strand
TTCGTCGGCGTTTTCGTGTTGGTGGGTGTCCCTGTCCAAGTGGGCGTCAAGGAATCCGTCGGCGTCAGGGTATTGGTCGGTGTATTGGTGGAAGTCTTGGTGTTGGACGGTGTGCTGGTTTGGATGGGCGTCCAGGTTGAGGTAGGGGTCAGGGTCTGGGTTGGGGTGGAAGTGGCGGTTGAACTGTTCGTCCATGTGGCCGTGGGTTGGTTCGTATCGGTGAAAGTAAACGTCCATGTCGGCGTCCCGGTCGGCGTCGGCGTTTGGGTCGGCGTGGGGGATTTAGTCATGGTGGGCGTCCAAGTGAACGCGCTGGTAGGGGTGTTGGTCACCGTCGGGGTGTTCGTCAGGGTATAGGTGGGGGTGTTGGTAGCTTGGTTGGTGCTGGTGGGGGTGGAAGTGGGTGTCCAGGTGTTGGACGCGGTCGGAGTCGTCGTGTTTGTCGATGTCGAAGTGGCCGTTCGGGTGTTCGTCGGGGTCGAAGACAAGGTGTTGGTGGGGGTCGGGGTCACGGTCGCCGAGGGAACCGGCGTGAGGGTGGCCGTCGGGGTGTAGGTGTTCGTCGGAGTGGGCGTCGGAGTGGGGGTGTTCGTCCTGGTATAAGTCGTGGACGGCGTGAAGGTGGCGGTGAAGGACGCGGTAGGCGACGGCGTCGGGGTGGGCGTTTGGGTCGGGGTCGGCGACTTCGTGGAGGTGAAGGTCGGGGTCGCGCTGTTCGTCGGAGTTGGGGTCGCCGTCGCCGAGGGGATCGGCGTGTGGGTGATGGTCGGCGTGAAGGTATTCGTCGGAGTCGGGGTCGGAGTGGGGGTATTCGTCCGGGTATAGGTCGAGGTCGGCGTAAAGGTCACCGTGAAAGTGGAGGTGGGCGAGGACGTCGGGGTAGGCGTTTGGGTCGGGGTCGGCGATTTCGTAGGGGTGAAGGTGGGTGTCGTGGTGTCGGTCGGGGTATTGGTTTTCGTGGGGGTGGGGGTCGCGGTCGCCGAGGGGATCGGCGTGTTGGTGATGGTGACCGTCGGCGTAGGCGTGGGGGTCTGGGTCGGGGTTGGGGACTTCGTGGGGGTCGGGGTGTTCGTAAAGGTGTCGGTCGGGGTGGTCGTCGGCGTGAAGGTATAGGTATTGGTGGGCGTGTTGGTCCGGGTGGGCGTGAAGGTGTTGCTGGGCGTCGGGGTGGGTGTCTGGGTCGAGGTCGGCGACTTGGTCGGGGTCGGCGTCGCGGTGAAGGTGTTGGTCGGGGTGTTCGTGAAGGTATAGGTGTTGGTGACGGTCACCGTCGGCGTGAAGGTAAAGGTGAAAGTCGGTGTGTTGGTCTTAGTCGGGGTGGGGGTTGGGGTGAAGGTATCGGTGTACGTCGACGAAGGTGTTGGGGTTTTTGTGGATGTCGGCGTGGCTGTCGCCGTGGGCGTGAAAGTCCGGGTTGGGGTCGGCGTAAACGTGTAGGTGAAGGTCGGCGTGTTGGTCCTCGTCGGGGTCGGTGTGGGAGTGAAAGTGAATGTCGGGGTCGGAGTGGAGGTATAGGTGAAGGTCGGTGTGTTGGTCTTGGTCGGGGTCGGGGTGAAGGTGGACGTCGGGGTATTCGTGAAGGTAAACGTGGGGGTGGGCGTCGGCGTGTAGGTGAAGGTAAAGGTCGGTGTGAAGGTCCTGGTGAAGGTCGGGGTGGGAGTGGGTGTGGGCGCCCCTAAAACCGTGACATTGGCGTAAGGGGACAAGCCCTGGAGCAGGCCGATGGCCGAATGGTAATCGTAGGTGACCCGGTTGGGGATCACGGTGCCCGGCGCCGTTCCGAGGTTCACTTTTCCCCACCACTGGAAGGTCAGGGTCGTCCCGCCGGGGACGCAGGAGGTCTGCCACAACACCGTCGTAGGCCCCGCGACCGTGGCGCCTGGAGCGCTCCCCACGTAGGTGATGTTGGGGGGGATGGTGTCGTCCACCTCCACGTAACCCGGTTCGCATCCGGTGTTGGGGTCCGGGGTATTGGCGTCCAGCCATTCCGAGACGGGGACGCCGTTGTAGTAAAGGACAAAATGCGGATCATTCACATAGGTCGTTCCGGGGTCGGAGCTGTAGTAGTTCGCCCGGTTCAGGAATTGGACGGGGTAACCGACCACCAACCGCTCCTTGATGCCGTCCCAAGTCGTGTTGTTCGGCAACAGGTCCGCCACGGTGGACGTGAACGCCACCTTGAGGGCCGCCTGTCGGTTGGGGGGCAGGGTGATGGGGGACGACAGGGGAGAAAGGGCCATGGAGATCCCAGGCCCGTTCCAGCCGGCGAATGGGGTGGTGTTGCCGCCGTAGTCGTTCGAGTAGGAGATCGCCGAGGGCGTGATGTTGTCGCTGATCCAATAGGCGATGGTGAGCTTCGAGATGTCGATGGAGGCCCCCGTGTAGTTTCCCACGCTGAACTGATACGAGATGTTCTGGTTGTCCACCTGGGTGGACTCCACCATCAGGTTCAGCTTCATGTTGACCGGCGTGGGCCGGGGGTTGAACCAGGTGAGGGTGTAGGTCGTAGTCTCCCCGGGGTTCCGGGTGGTCGGGTTGGCGGATTTCGTGAGCTCGGTCCCGGGGTTGAAGATCGTGAATTGGGCGTCGTTCGAGGTGAAGGGCGGGAGTCCCGCCGCCAGGTTGGAGGCAGTGTTGTCCACCACCTGGCCGTTGGCGCCGGAATTGATGTGGGCCACGATCGTGGTCGTGAGGGTCGAGGCCGCCGACATGGATCCGTAGTTCCAAAGGTAGAAGGGGGGCGTGCTGACGCTGGGGGCGGGGTTGGAGGAGACGAACCCCAGGTTCGCCGCCAAGGTATCCCAGACTTGGGCCCCGCTCAGCGCGCTGCCGCAGTTCTGGGTGACCAGGGTGTAGGTCACGTTGTCCCCCACGGCGGCCACGCTGGTGTTGACCGACTTGTTCGTGGTGAGGCAGGAGCAATAAAGTTGGGTCGAGGGGATCACGGTGGAGGTCGGCACCGACGCGGAGGACCAGAGGAGTGTGGCCTGGGCCGGGCCGAAACCGTTCTCGTAGTATTCCAGGACGATGTCGTAGTACTGGCCCGCGACGAGGTTGATGACCGCGCAATCGGGGTTGGCGCCCTTGTCCGCCCAGTTGTTGAGGAGTTGGACGCCGTTGACCCATAGCCGCTCCCCGTCGTCGGCCTCCACGCAGAAGGTGATGGGGCCCGTGTCGAGGGGTTGGACCTTGCCGTGCCATCGGATGGAAAAGGGGCTGGTGGGAACACCCGGCGGGGGGATTGAACCGTCGGCTTCGTAAAAATTAACCGTCGGGTCGGTTCGGTTGAAGGCGAAGGCGTCGAAGTTTTCCCCGGAGTAATAGTCCGCGCAAAGCCCGTTACCGGATCCTACCGCCGCCTGAATGGGCCGGAGGGGATACAGGAATAACAGCGCGGCAATCAGCCACGCCCAATTCCTAAAAACGTTTTGAACCGCTTTTGTCATGTTCCCCATGTCCTCCGGAAAAGCCGGCCGGGCTTTTCAGAAAGCGGTTGCAATCCATGCTTTATAGACGTTTGCCACGGCATCTATTCCATCTAGATG
>CAYMOV010000215.1:0-3552 GCA_964392085.1 uncultured bacterium | reverse complement strand
CGGGGGTCGTAGGGTTCCGTCTCCAATACCACCGTCGGGGCATCCTGGCGTTTCATTTCCTCGCTCAAGGCCCAACCGAGGAAGAAGACCACTTGGAGGGCTAAAGTCCACCGGACCCATTTCATGGTTTGCCTCCCTGGACCCGGGCGATCAGTTCTTGCCTGCCCCGGTTGAGGCCGAAGGCCAGCCCCACGAACACCAGCCCGATCACGATGAAGGCGAAGCCGCTCTGGAGCAGGGTGCCGAAATAGTCGATGAACCGGGTAAAGACCAGGATGCCAACCAGGGCCACCCCGCCGTTGATGCGCTTGGGACGGTTCGACACCATGCCTTCCCGCACCAGCCAGACCGCCAATCCCAGGAAGGCCAGGTTGGCCAGGATGGAGACAGCCTTCGGGGGAGCGTCCAGGACCAGGAGGTAGGACAGGACCGCTGGTGAGAAAAGAAGGGCCCTGAAGGACCAAACCCCACCCTTGTCGGACCCGAGACCCCCGTCGTCAGGGCGGACCAGCAGGAGCGTCCCCACGGTCAATTCCACCAGGGTGAGGATCGCGAGGGGGGCGGACCAGCCGCCAAGAGTCGTCTCATGCCAGAGGAACGTCATCCCGTAAAGCACCGAGGCCAACCCGTACCAACCCCAAGCGCGCCAGAACCCAGCTTCCACGCGGAATATTTTGGACAATCCCCAATAGAGAATCACCAAGGCGGAAACATGGAGAAACCCTCCCGCTCCGCCATCGCAATAGAAAGGCGAATGGGTCCACTCGAGGGTGTTCAGGAACAGGAGGAATGCCACAGTGAACAGGCACCGTCCCTTATCCTGGAGGAACCGCTTCACCTGGAGGAAACCCAGCGCCCAAAGGAGCCCCACCCCCAACATCGGGAGTGAATAGCCGACGAGGAAGTCGCGCCAAGGACCGTCCCAAGACTGGTAGTTCCAACCCGGTTGGACGATCGTCAACCAGGTATCCTGGGAAAAGGCCCCGGTGTAGGCCGCCCAGCCGATCCCAGCGGCATGGAGGAACGCCACCGCGTCATCCTTGCCCTTCCAGACCAAGGGCAGGCCCAAGGCCAGCCAGATGAGGATGGGTTTCAGCGGGTCGCCGGAGAGCTGGTAGATCTGGGCCCAAAGGCCGATGCCCGCCAGGGGCATGAGGAGCCATCCCACCTGGAGGGCGGTTCGGCCGACCTTGTATTCCTCCGGGACGTGGAGCGTCGCTTCGCCCATCCCCACCAATAGGAGGAGATAGGTCCCGATTTTCAGGAAATGGGGGATCTTGTCCCAGTTGTAGGAAATGACGAGGACCACACCGAGGAGGACGCAGAGCCCGCCGAGGGCCGCCAAAAGGTTCGTGGCGTTGAGGATGTTTGTTTTCGCGTCGGCCTGCCGCTTGGCCAATATCGCGTCGGCCTGGGAGGGGGACAAGAGGCCGTCCTTCGCCCAGGACTTGATTTGGTCGTCCAGCCATTGGTTCTCGCGGAACTTCATGGGGGAATTATGGCACCGGACCGACCCGCCGCGTCATTGATTCGGATGTTTATTTTTAATTGAGCAAGCCTCGCTCAAATAAGCGAAATGTTGGAACCACAGATTCAAACCGATACACGAGATAAGGCCAAACAGAAACCGAAATGCTGGCCAATCGAATCGGTTTAAACCCTTAAATTGTATCCGTGTGAATCCGTGTTCATCCGTGGCGAATTCGTATTTTCCGTCGCCTCTATTTCAACAACGCGCCGCCATGCCACATCGCGGCAAAGGCGACAGCGACGCCGATCACGAGGACGTTCAGGGCCACCATGAAGGCGGCGCCCTCCTCCCGGGTCTGGGCCCGCATCGTCATCTTCAAGTCACCCTTCCACCAACCCGACCGTTGGAGACGTGCGAACCGCTCGATCCCCATGGCCGCCAGGCAAACCCCCAGGAGCATCTGGAGGGTTTGCTCATGGCCGGCCACCCGCTCCTTGAATACCATCAGGGCCGTGATCAAGCCGATGGCGACGGCCCAGAGGAGCAACTGGACGGGACCCACCGTCGGGACGTAGGGTCGGGGGGGCGTCACGCGGTTCCCGGGTCATTGGGGACGAAGGGTTTCGCGTCCGGGTCCCGGGTGATGATGCTGATCTGGCCGTTCGGTTCCAAAACCGCGACCCGGACGCGGGACGCGTCGGCCACCCCATGGTTGCGGAAGGCCGCCAATAGGTCGTCCATCGGCACACGTTCACGCTTGAGTTTGTCCCTGAGGATCACTCCATTGTGGACCAGGAGGGTCGGTTCCCCGGTGAGGACCCGCCGGGCGAACTTGAACTTGTAGGCTATCGCCGAGACCCCCGCGTTCAACAGCAGGATGAAGGCGGCCCCCACTAAGCCCCCGGCGAGTGAATTGTCCGGGCCGATGATCGCGTTCTGCACCACGTTGGAGATCAGGAGGAGCACCACCAGGTCGAAGGGCGTCATCTGGGACACCTGCCGCTTACCCGCCATCCGCAGGGCGACCAGCAAAAAGCCGTAGACCATCGTGGTGCGGAACAACTTGTCGGCCAGCGATACGTCCATGGTCCAAAGGTGGTCCAAAGGTCATCTCCTCATTCGGGTCATGATTTCATCCACCAAGGCCTCAGGCGGGACCGACGCGTCGGCCACCCAGGCTCCCACCGGTTCCTCCAAGGCCTCGAACTGGCTTTCCATGAGCGTGGGGGGAAAGTGGCGGCTCTTCCGGGCCTCCAGGCGGGTCCGGATCAGGTTCCGATCGGCCTTCAGGTAGATGAACTTTACCCCAGGTCGGCCCCCGGAAAGAAGGTCCCGGTAGGCCTGTTTGAGGGCTGAACAGGCCAAGACGGCGTCCTGGCCCAGGGCGAGCTTCCCCGCCACCAACCTTTCCAGGGTGTCCAACCAGGGCTTGCGGTCCTCATCCGTCAGGGCCTGGCCCCGGGCCATCTTGTCCCGGTTGGAAGGCGGGTGGAAATCGTCGCCCTCCAGGAAATCACAGCCCAGTTTTTGGGCCAATAGTTCCCCCACGGTGCTTTTGCCGCTCCCGGCCACGCCCATCACAATCAAGATCATTGAAACCCCAGACAAAAAAGGTTTTCACCACCAAGTACACCAAGGTCACCAAGACAACTTTTTGATCAAAACAAAAAAACAACGACAGAACCATAAAAGCCCAAGTTCACCAAGATGGTTGTGCGGACAGTAAGACGTGGTTTCACTTTACCTTGGTGTTCTTGGTGAGCTCGTTTACGCCCTCAGCCGAAGGCTGATGGGTGGTGGTTCAAATTCCTTTTGTAAGGCCGTTTCGGTTGTGATTGGCCGTTCCCAATTACCTTGGTGTTCTTGGTGAACTTGGTGGTGAAATCAATTTTGTTTTTTCGATCCACCGGAAAGGGTTGGGATGAGGAAAATCGCCGTGACGGCCACCATCAGGTGGATCGGGACGACCGCCTCCAGGAAACCCTCCGCGGGAGGATGGGACCCCACGGCCAAACTATAAAGGAAAGTGACGGCCACCACGAAAAAGGTGAATAAGGTTCGGGGAGCCGGCACCCGGCCCG
>CAYMOV010000214.1:0-3576 GCA_964392085.1 uncultured bacterium | reverse complement strand
CCCTCCGCGTCCGGCAAGACCATCATCGTGGCCTCCACCGAGGGCAACATCTCGGTGCCGGAGCGCGACGAGAAGATCGGCCTGAACGTCTATAAGAAGAAGCCGAACTGATGGATCGGCCCCGTAAAAAACTGGTCCTGTCCGTTTCGGGCGCGTCCGGCACGATCTACGCCCGGGAGTTCCTCAAGCACCTGCCCTACGCCCAGTGGGAAGTGCACGCCATCGTGACGAAGGCGGCCCGGATCGTGGCGTCCCACGAGGGGGGGCTGAACCTGCCGCCCCAGGTGAAGGAATGGGATGAGATGGACCTGACGGCCCCCTGCGCCTCGGGGTCCAACGTCTTTGACGCGATGGTGGTCATCCCCTGCTCCACCGCCACCCTGGCCAAGTTGGCACACGGGATCGCCGACAACCTGGTGACCCGAACCGGCGAGGTGTTCCTCAAGGAACGCCGCAAGCTTATTGTGGTTCCTAGGGAAACACCCCTGTCCCTCATCCAGATCCGCAACATGGAGACCCTGACCCTGGCCGGGGCGCACGTGATTCCCGCCACCCCCAGTTTCTACGGCAACCCCAAGACCCCCGAGGAGATCGCCGACACCGTGGTGGCCCGGGTGTATGACCACGCCGGCATCGACGCTGACATCACGAAACGCTGGAAAAACCCCGATTGAGCTCGAGGGAGGCGGACCAAGGAGGTGGTCATGAAGAGCCGTGGATTTGAGGAAACAAGCTACCGCGAGAAAACCGGTTTGTCAGTCATTGAAAACGCCTCGATCAGTCTCTTCGCGTCCATTGGATTCACCCTGATCACTTTTTATATTCTGCTGGGTGCCGGCGTTTTAGCGAAGAAAGACCGGCAAGTCATTCCTGATGCGACCAAACCGGTGGTCTTGGATTTCAATGTTCCAGGGGGGGATTCTGCGAAGTACCTGGCCGTCGATGTCAGTGGGCAACTCGACGGGGAGGGGACCCTCGCGGTCCTGCCCCTGGATTCCGACCAACCTTTCCTGAAAACCACTTTGGGCCCCGGCAAGGTGAGTTTGCACTTCCGGAACGATTGGAATCGTGGGGCTTGCAAGTTGCATTTTGACCCGATCGGGATTCATCATGGCCAATTAAAGCTGAGCATGACGTTTGAAACCGGTAAATATTTTTTGGTGGGTGGACTCTTTATTTTGGCGACTGGTTTCGTGACGTTCCTCCTCGTGCTCACCAGGCTTTTAAGCCGAAAATGAACGAACTGATCCATCTCCGCCAAGCTCGCTTATCGATTCGTGAACAACGAGGTTCCTGGGGAGATTGCCTTGATTAAGTGGTTGAAAACATTCAGCGACTTGGTAGTGTTGCCCCACTCGGTGTTCGCGCTGCCCTTCGCCCTGGCAGCGCTCCTGGCCGCCACGGCCGGGCGCCCGTCCCTCCCGCTGGTCTTCTGGGTGGTGGTTTGCATGGTCCTGGCCCGAACCGCCGCCATGGCCTACAACCGCCTGGTGGACGCCGACGTGGACGCCTTGAACCCCCGCACGATGTACCGCCCCATCCCCTCGGGCCGCATGAGCCGGGGGACGGTCCGGGTCCTGGTCTGGACCTCCGGTCTCCTGTTCGTCCTGGCCGCCGGGCAACTCAACCCCCTCTGCCTGAAGCTCTCGCCCGCGGCCCTGGCGGTGGTGCTTTTCTATTCGCACGCCAAACGGTTTACCTGGGCCTCCCACTTTTTCCTGGGGTTGGCCCTGGGGATCGCCCCGGTGGCGGCCTGGATCGCGGCCACCGGCCGGGTGGAGTTGGCCCCCTTCTGGCTTTTGGCGGGGGTCCTCTGTTTCGTGGCGGGGTTCGACATCCTCTACGCCACGCAGGACCTGGCCTTCGACCGGGCCCACCACCTGCATTCCCTGGTTGTTTCCTGGGGCGTCCGACGGAGCCTTGCGGCCTCTCGAATCCTCCATGCCCTTATGCTAGGATTCCTCTCCGGTTTTGGCGCCCAACTGCGATTCCCGACGGTTTACTACGCGGGAGTGGCCCTGCTGGGAGGGGTTTTGTTCTATCTCCACCGCACCCAATATGGGTTCGGAATAGGGAAGGACGAGGCGTCTTTTCGCCTGAACCCCGCCTTGATGAAGACCAACGGCTGGGTGGCGGTCCTTTACCTTCTCATCGTAGGAGTGGCGTTGTGGTCCTGAAGCGGCACCTGGAACAATCCCCCATCCGAGACCTTCACGACAAGGTGATGGCGGGTCAACGCCTGTCCGAGGCGGACGCCGTCCGGCTATTCGAGACCCAGGACCTCTTCACCCTCGGCGCCATGGCCAACCACGTCCGCGAGAAGCTCAACGGCAACGACACGTACTACAACATCAACCTCCACATCGACTATTCCAACGTCTGCTCCACGACCTGCAAGTTCTGCGCTTACTCGAGGTTTCCCGGGGAAGCGGGCGCCTGGGAACTGAGCCACGCGGAGATCGTCAAGAAGTCCGTCGAAGCCCACGCGAAGACCGGCCTCACCGAGATCCACATCGTCGGGGGCCTCCATCCCGAGTATCCCTTCGAGTGGTACGAGACCATGCTCCGGAGCCTCAAGGCCGCCCTCCCGAAGGTGCACCTCAAGTGCTTCACCGGGGTTGAGATCCATTTCTTCGCCGAGAAGTACAACCTGTCCAACGAGGAAGTGCTCAAGCGCCTGATGGCGGCCGGCCTCGATTCCATGCCGGGCGGCGGCGCCGAGATCTTCCATCCCGACGTCCGGGAGGAGATCTGCCCCGGGAAGGCCACCGCGGACCAGTGGATCGAGGTGCACCGCACCGCGCACCGCCTGGGCCTCAAAACCAACGCCACCATGCTGTACGGCCACGTGGAAACCTACGCCCACCGGGTGGATCATATGCGACGCCTACGGGACCTGCAGGACGAGACGAAAGGGTTCCAAACCTTCATCCCCCTGGCCTTCCACCCCGAGCACACCGCCATGGACCGTTTCGCGCGGCCCTCGGGCATTGAGGACCTCAAGACCCTGGCGGTCGGTCGGCTTTTCCTCGACAACTTCCCGCACATCAAGGCCTACTGGATCATGCTGGGGCTCCGCCTGGCCCAGATGTCCCTGGCCTTCGGCGTGGACGACCTGGACGGCACCGTGTTGGAGGAGACCATCTACCACATGGCCGGGGCCGAGACGCCCCAGTCGCTGTCGGTGGCCGACCTCCAGCGCTTGATCCGTGAGGCGGGCCGCCAGCCGGTCGAACGCGACACGTTGTACCGCAACCTCAAGCCCCAACCCGCGTTGGTTGGGGTTTAAACCAGAAGCAAGAAGAGGGAACCTCATGTCCGAAGCCGCAGCCCCAATCGCCGCACCGGCGCCCGCTACTCCGAAACCCACACCGGTTCCCGCGCAAGCCACAGCCCCCGTGGCAGCGCCCGTGGTCCCCGGCAAGAAGTACAGGATCGGGGTCATCCCCTTCCTGAACGTCCAGCCCCTGCTGTGGGGACTGAAGGATGGACATACCCTGGTGACCGTGCCTCCCAGCCGAATGGGGCAGGCCCTTCAGGAAGGCCGGGTGGACGTGGCCATCGCGCCCGTCGTGG
>CAYMOV010000213.1:2151-3593 GCA_964392085.1 uncultured bacterium | reverse complement strand
AGGCCTCCAGGACATGGAGGTTGGTGTTCATGGACTTGGGGGTGTTGAGGTCCACCTCGGACAGGCGGGTATCGGCGGTCGGCTTCCAGTCGCGGCCCAGGGCGTCGAGGTAACCTCCCTCGACGGGGTCCCTGCCGTGCCTTTCCACCAGGGTAAACAGCTCCCACGCTTCCGCTAAGGCTTGTGGATCGCCGGAGGCCCGGGAGTATTCGGAAAGGGCGTAGATCGCGAAGGCCTGGGCGTAAAACCGCTTCGTGGTATCCCGGGGCTTGCCCAGGTGGTCCAACCGCCAGAAGACGCCCCCATGCTCCCGATCCAGGAAGTGGTCACGCATGTATTGGGCCATCAAGTCGGCGACCCGAAGGTATTCGGCGCGGCCCACCGCGCGATAGGACCGTGAGAAGGTCCAGAGGATGCGGGTGGCCAGGATCACGCCCTTGTCGGCCTTCGGGTCGACGACGTCACGGCCGCTGACGGACCCGTTGAAGCCGCCTGATTTGAAATCGAGGACGTTTCCCAGCCAGAAGGGGAGGAGGCGATCCGTCAATTCACGGGTCATTTCCCCGTGGTATTGGGTAAGGTCGGCTGTTATTGGGACCAGGTCGCCCTCGGGGTGGATCAAATCATGGGAAGTATAACAGGATGGCGAAATAGTTGAAGGGAAGTCAGGACTTGGGTTTTTTGCGGGCCTTGGCCTTGGGGACCGGTTCGGGCGAGAGGTTCTTCACCCAGGCGGAGGCCATTTCCTCCAGGGTGAAATGCTTGGCCCAGTCGAAGCCCCCGGCGATTTCCTTCTGGGAAAAGTTGGCCTCCAAGGCCTTGGCCAAGGCCACCATCCGGTCCTTGGTCTGGCGCCGGCAGTTGGGGTGGGACAGGACGAACATCAGGATCCCCAGGGCCTTATCGTTCTCGCCACGGCCCATGAGGAGCCGGGTGAGGCTGGTCATGGCGTCGATCAACAGGGGCTTGCAGCCGGTCGGGAGGGCGAGCCGGAGGGAATGGAGGATGTATCGCTCCGCCGCCGCGAAATCCCTCCGGGCGCAGGCGATCTCGCCCAGGTGGGTGCAGCAGGCCACTTCGCCCAGGATGTCCCCCAGGCCGTGGAATATTTCCAGCGCCCGTTCGAACCCGGCCTGGGCCTGTTCCCGGTCGCCGCGTTCCAGCTCGACGGCCGCCAAGTGGAAGTCATTCCAGGCCCGGCCCACCGGATTGTCGCCGATCTCCAACGCCAGGGCATAGGCCGCGCGGTGGAGTTTTTCCGCCTCCGTGGGACGGCCTTGGGCCAGCTGGAGGTTGGCCATCATGTCCGTCACCCAGGCCTGGCCCGACCGGTCGCCCACGCCATTGTAATGTTGGAGGGCCTTACCCATCAGGTCGGAGGCTTTCGCGTAAACGCCCTGGGCCCAGGCGATGTTTCCCAGGAAGGCCTCGCTTCGGGCGAC
>CAYMOV010000213.1:0-2051 GCA_964392085.1 uncultured bacterium | reverse complement strand
GGCCGGCCCCTGGGTTCGCCGGGGTTGGATGCCCCGGGTAACTTCTTCCGCTTATTAAACCGCGCTGACCCCTGTCTCCCCGGTCCGGACCCGGATGGTTTCATCCGTCTTGCTCACGAAGATCTTGCCGTCGCCCTTGTTGCCGGTGTTCAGGACGTTCTGCATGACTTCCACGACGTGCGGGACGTCCCACTCGTTGACCACCACGTCCACCTTCAGCTTCGGCAGGAACTTGACCTTGACGGGCTCATCGTCGGTTTTGGATCCCTTGGTGCGGCCGAAGCCCTTCACCTCGATGACGGTCATGCCCTGGACCAATTGTTCCTTGTTCAAGGCGTCCGCCAGGCTGTCCAACGAGTCCGGCCGGATGATCGCCGAGATGGTCTTCATCCCATGGGACTTCAACACCGAGGAAGCCATGACCCACAGGCCGTAAATCAGGGCCCAACCCCCCGCGATATAGAAGCAGATGCGCGCCTCGTTCTGGGAGTCCGCGTTACCGATGGTATAGAGGTAGATGACCCCCCAGCACATCAGCACGTTCAAGGCCAGCCCCAGGAACGGGATGAGCCCGTGCTTGAGGAAGCTGAAGTCCTTGCGGTCCTTGTAGGCCACGATGGTCCAGACGCAGACCAGGCCGTAAAGCACGAACGTCCCCAGGTTGGAGGCCAGGGTGATGCCGGTCAACCCCACGACCGACTGGAGGCCGACGGTGGCGATGACGCAGGAGAAGGCCACCAGGAACCAGATCGACGTATAGGGCGAGGCGAACTTGTCGCTGATGAACCCCATGACCGGTGGAAGTTCCCGGTCCTCCGCCATGCCGGTGGTCACGCGGACCGCCGTGTTCAAGCAGGCCAGGGTGGTCCCGATGACCGCGATGGCCACGGTGGCGGCCATGATGAGCATGAGGGTCTGTCCCAGGTGCCCGAAAAAGGCGTCGCCCATGCGAACCACCATGTCGCCGATGGGGGCCGAGGAGGCCACCATGGCGTCCATGCCGGTAACGACCTTAGTGGTCGCCGGCGCGGCCGCGACCGCCGCGACCGCCTGGACCGTGACCCCGGCGGCGGTGACGCTTTCAGGCACCGCGGCCACTGCGGCCACGGCCGGAACGGCCACCGAGCCCACGAGCTTCTCGCTCACCACCAGGTTGGCGCAGAAGTACTCGAACAGGTAGGCGATCACGCACTGAACCACCAGGGCCACCATGATGGCCTTGGGGATGTTCTTCTCAGGCTGCTTGGTTTCCGCCGCCAGGGCCGTGGAGCTCTCGAAACCGACCAGGATCAGGATGGCGATCGTGGACTGGATGAGGATCCCCTTGATGGCGTGGAAACTCACGATGTCGAAGCCCCCGCTGAAGGCCCAGGTGGTGGCGTGATCCGGGTTGCCCATGCGGTAGGCGATGGCCAGCAGGCCGAAGAGCACGATGGTGACCCACTGGATGACGTTGCCCCACATGTTGGTCTTCGTGGACCCCTGCACGCCCCGGTGGGCGATCACTCCCACCACGACGGCGAAGACCCAGGCGATGATCAGCATCCAGGTCAGGGTCATGGTCTTTCCTGTGACCGCCGTGAAGACGTAGGAGGCCAGGTTGCCCATGAAGGCCACCATGACCCCTGGGTAGACCCAGTAGAAGAGGTGGGCGGCCCAGCCCGTGACGAGCTTGGCGACGCGGGCCATGGAGGCGGGTCCGGGGCGCTTCAGCTTCTGGCTGTCGATGAAGGACTTCTCCGCGAAGTAGATGCAGCTGGCGAACCCGGCTTCCGGGTAGATCTTCGCCAGTTCGGAATAGGAAATCGCCGTCATGAAGCAAAGGATCGTGGCCACCAGGATCCCCGCCCACATGTCGTTGGAGCAACCGGCCCCGTCCGGGGTCGCGGCTGCCGCCTGAAGTTGGTATGTAATCCAAAGGAAGGCGCCGGGGGCGATCAAGGCCATGGCGTTGGTGGCGGCCCCCTTCCAGTCCAATACCCTGGTGACCAGGGATTGTTCTTGAGTCTTAGCCATGTCAATCCTCCTGAAATGTGATGACGAACCCGAAC
>CAYMOV010000212.1:0-3607 GCA_964392085.1 uncultured bacterium | reverse complement strand
CGCCCAATCCCCAGGACATCCAAGGGGTGATCTGGATGTCGCCGAAGAGGTAGGATCCGACGCCGACGGCCGACTTGCCGTTGCCGCGGGCGAAGGCGTTGTGGCCCGAGACGGTCCAGGAAAGGGAACCCTCGGTCGCCAGGGCCTTTTGGGGGATCATGGAGGCGACGGTCAGCATAAGCGCGGCCGAAACGACGGCCAAAGGACGGTAAGCGGTCTTCATATCTAGAGTCTCCCTTCGAATGTTGGCTTTTCAGCCGAAGGTAGTTTAAACCCAGATTTCATGGAGGGCAAAGGTTTTACCTGGGGGGAGGCGGCCCCCTGAAAGCGGCCTTTTCATGGGCTTTTTCGGGTGCGGGCCTCCCTCCCGGCGTTAATGAAGGGGATCCGACCTGAAAATCGACATTGGGTAGGCCCCCCGCCCAACGGTCCGGGTTTACGGGCCGCGTAGGCTCGCGTACCCTCACATTTCGAATCTTGAACCGCAGGCAAAACCTGTGGTTTGACATGAGGGTGACCCATTAGTCCCTGACCCATGGACAGCGGACATGGGTTGGGTGCTGGGAATGGGACCCGCCCCCGGCCGTCCTGGCGGACTATTGGATCGTGACGGGGAAAGTGACGACCTGTTGGATCGTGAAGGGGGTCCCGAGGGTCCCTCCCGTGATCGAGTCGAGGGAGCTTTGCGGGTGGATCTGCACCGAATAGGTCCCCGCCGTGGGGTACGCCGCGGGGTCCAGGGTCAAGGGGGAATCCACGTCGGCGGTGAGGTTGCCTGAGAAGAAGGTGTTGAAGGAGGGGGTTATCCGCGAGGACGAGTAGAAGTCCCGGTTGCCGTCGTAGGCCCAGGTCGCGGTCTTCCCATCCGCGGTGAGGGAGACGCCGCCGCCGGGCGCCTGGAGCACCGCGGTGGCGGCCCCGATCGAGGTCACGGTGGTCATCGTGTAGGTGTCACCCGGCTGGTAGGTGAAGGGTGCCGCCGAGAATTGGGCGAGCTGGTAGGAACCGTAGTTGCTTGAGCCGACGTAGGTGAGGGGCACGTCGCCCAGGGACGTGGTCAGGGTGACCCCGGCGGTGGTCTCGGCGGCCAGGTTGACCGCCATCATGAGGGTCGCGTTTCCGACGGTCCCGTTGGTCCCGGAGCCCAAGACCGCGGAGTAGGACCAGAAGATTCCCGGGGTAGCCCCCCCGAGGAAGGGCGTGTTGTAGGCCGTGGCGGTCGGTGTGGCGGTCCAGATGGGCGATCCGGTCAGGGTAGGGGTCGGTGTGAAGGTCGCACTGGGCGTCCCGGTCCGGGTCAGGGTGGCCGTCGGGGGAGGGCCGCTGGGCGTGATCGTGCGGGTGGGCGTGGGGGTGGCGGTCATGGTCATCGTTCCCACGGTCCAGGTCGGCGTCGAAGTCGGCGGAACAGGCGAACCCGTCAGGGTGGGCGTGCTGGTCCAGGGGATCGGTGTCGGCGAACCGGTGAGGGTCGGCGTGAAGGTCGAAGAGGGCGTGAAATGGGGCGTGGGGTAATAACTGCAGAGAAAAGCGGCCAACTGGACCTGGCCCGTCCCCTGGCTGGGGCTCGGGTCGGTGAAGACCGCCGGGAGCGAACCCGGGGAGGACAGGTACCCCGGGTCGCCGGCGAATGTCGTCGCGCCCGCCAGGTCGACTTGGACGGCGTTCTGCACGTAAAGGGCCAGCCAATAGCCCTGGCCCGCCGTTAACCGGGGCCCGGGGTTGCCGGGCGAGCCGAGGTTGCCGGCCAAGATGCCGGTGCCGCCCGTCACGGCGGCTGACAGGCCCAACCTGGTCCCGGGTCGGCCCGAAGCGTCGTTGTAGATCGCAAGTTGGAATGGACCGGAGACGCCCCAAAAGGCGACCCATAGGCTGTCGGCGTTGTCCGAGCTGACAGCGGTATAGCGTTGGAAATAACAGGTCCCCGCCTGGGCGTTCAAGAGGTTACCGCTTCCACCCATCAGCCACGCGCCCACCACGACCGTGTTGCAGCTCCAGAACCCCGCTGTCGGGGTGGGTGAGCCCGTGAGCGTGGGCGTCACGCTCGCCGTTCGGCTCGGTGACGGGGAGGCGGTTGCGCTCCCGGTCGCACTGGGGGTCCTGGTGGCCGGGATGGGCGAACCGGTCAGAGTCAGAGTCGGGTTCGGGGAAGGGGCCAAAGTCAGGGTGGAAGTCGCATGGGGGGTCGGGGTATTCGGGCTCCCGGGGGAGGTGGTGATTCGATTGCGGCAACCCTGGCCGGCCAGGAGGACCCCTCCCCATAGCAGTAATCCGAATGAAAACGCGGGGTTTAGCGGGAAAAAGCGTCGCATGGTCGGCCTCCGGGATGGGGGCGCTCTCCCGCCCTACTTGCCTGAGGTTCGACCGAACCGGTTTATTCCCCCCAAAACCCAAAAAAGGGGTCAGACCTGAAAATCGACAATTTACAGGCCCCTCGCCCAACGATCCAATTTCTCCCCGGACCCTTCGCCCTTCTCCCACCTCGCCTCGAGCCGTTGAACCGCCTTATTGACCGTCGTGGGCTCCACTTTGAAAAAGTCCGCCACGAATTTCTGGCGGATTTGGCCGCTTTCGACCGCCAACCAAGCGGCCTCCGCCAACAAACGGCTTCGGCGCCACCCAGTCGGCTCCTGGGCCATTCCTTCCCGTCGGAGGATTGCCTTCCACAGCTCGTCTAGGTCCAACCGCAGTTTCAGGCTGGGTCGCGTCGGAATCCCGGACTTCGCGCTGACCTCCGCCTCAAAATCCTCGTCTCCCAAGATCCTTCCTCCCCGGAGGTCGGCGAATAAACCCAACTTCTCGGCGGGCGGTTCTTCCCGCATGAATTCCTTGTACTTCGCCCGGGCAATGGACGCAGTCCGGGAATAACGCGCCAAGACCGCCGCCGACTTCACCGGCGCCAACGGGTAACGGTCGCGTCCGAGATATTGGCGGTGGCTGGTCCAAGGATAGGATTCCGCTTCGGGCATGCCGGATCGGCGGGGATTCAGGTGGATGTAGCGGACCAGCGCCAGGAGGTGGGGTTCCCGATCCACCAGGATGGGCTTATATCGCCCCTGGAAAAGGTGGCCGGTTTTGCGGTGTTTGATGTTGAAGAAAGTCGTGTACCCTCACCCTTCGATTTTGCGAACCGCAGGCTTGCAGCCGGCGGCTTGACGCGAGGGTGACCCAATCCTCAAATGCCGGCCGAACGGCCGGCGATTACAATGCGGGGATTGGGTGGGCGCTTTGAAGACGCTGCATAAATTTCGAGAGGGGATACCCACCCCCCTGCTCGAGGAGCAGGTGGACATGGTTCCCCATGAGGCAATAGGCATATAGATGGAAGTCCCGGTCCTCCAACCGCTCGGCCAACAGGTTCAAATACCGGACCCGGTCCCCATCATCCCAAAAGACGTTCTGCCGCCGGTTTCCACGGGCGAGGACATGAAACAGCGCGCCCTTGAATTCAAGACGCGGTTTTCGCGCGCTCCGAATCCCATCTGTTCCCTCAATTGTCGATTTTCAGGCCTGACCCCTTTGGGTTAAATCAGCTTGTTGAGTTCCTCCACGACCTTGAAGGCGTCGGCCACGTACAGCACGTCGGCCTTGCCCTGGGCCCAGCCGC
>CAYMOV010000211.1:0-3613 GCA_964392085.1 uncultured bacterium | reverse complement strand
AATGGGTCTTCCGCAAGATGTTGTTGCACCAGGTGAAGGGCGACCGCCCCGAGGACGGGTCCGAACTGTTCTATCGTTTCCTGCTGGGGTCGGAAGTGAAGAGCCTGTTTGCGCCGCTAGAGGGAGAGGTTGACGTATAGCGTCATCCCGAGCGCTAGAGAGGGATCCGCTTTTGTTGTGGCCTTTAAGCGGATTCCTCGTCGGCCCGCTCCGTGGCCCTCGCTCGGAATGACAGATCACCCATAAGTAACAAACAAGTTTCATTTTAATGTAGTCCCATTGCAATTATACTTAGCCTCCCATGGAACCCACCTCCCCCATCCTCGACGTCGGCGCGGCCCTGACCGTCCGCGACGGCAAGTACCTCATCGCCCAGCGCAAGGAAGGCGATTCCTTCGGCGGGTGCTGGGAACTGCCGGGCGGCAAGAAGGAGCCGGGGGAGACCCTGCAAACCTGCGTGGCGAGGGAACTCAAGGAGGAACTGGACATCGACGTCACGGTGGTCCGGTTCTTTCGGGTGATCTCCTACGTCTACCCCCAGCGAACCGTGCGCCTCAACATCTTCCTTTGCCGCCTGCCTTTCGGGGAGCCCACCCCCATCGAGTGCCAAGCCGTAACCTGGGCCCCCCCGGGTGACCTGCACAAGTACAACTTCCCGGACGCCGATTCGGAATTGATCAAGGAACTCTCGGGTATCGACCCCGAGTCCCTCTTCGCCGAGGGCAAGCATCCCGTCGAGTACCTGGAGGGGATCCGCCTGTTCAATCGGGGTGACTACTTCGAGGCCCATGAGGTTTGGGAAAGCCTGTGGCACAGGCAAGAGGGGGAACCCAAGCTGTTCCTCCAGTCCCTGATCCAGGCCGCCGTGGCCCTGCGCCACCACCAGACCGGCAACCTGAACGGCTTCCGGGGCCTCAGCCAAAAGGCTTTCGAAAAGTGGGATGTCCTTCCGAGCCCCTTTTGGGACTTGGACGTGAAGGCGTTCCGAGTGGGGTTGGAGGGGTTCCTCAAGCGGGTAAACGAAGCTGGAATCGAAGGTTCAAAAAATTATCCGTTCGAATATAGAATCGCCTTAAGTTAACCGCGATCAGGCTATTGCTTGTCTTCAAATTCCAAGAATTGGCTGGGGATAACAACCGCAAATCCATGTTCTGATGATGGCGCGAAATGAATCAATTCGGGAAAGCCGCGTTTCCTTCGTCGCAAAATGATCCTGTTGGTTCGGCTTCCATCGATGGAAGGACGATAGTCAGTATAAGGCGAGCTATCCGAACCGAATGGGCGTAGGTTTGAACTGTAAAGATGTTGAGAGGGCCGGGAGCCCTTTGGTTTACGCGGTTTGGGGAAGTTTTTTTTCGCTCCGCGGGACCGATCTTTCGGGGTGCTGTGATGATGGATGGCCTTCTGGGGCGTGATCTACGTACCGCGCACATCGTATTATTTATTGCTGTTATTACGGATTATGTCGCGTGAGTCAATTCAATGAAAAAAACCTTGGGCGAAAAATACAGAAGCGCCGATCCGGCCTTGGGATGACCCAACAAGTGGCCGCTGACCAATATGGCTGTTCCCTTCGTTGGTGGCAAAGCCTTGAAAGCGGCCGCAACGTCACCCTCCATGTGCTCCATCAAATCGCGGAAGTCTTGAAAACCCAACCCTATGAGTTGATCCGCTAATGAGGCCTTAAATGCCTGAAACGGACCAAGCGGACGAGTGTTTTGAGTTGGCCCTGATGCTCGAGTTCAAAATGATGCATTACTACCGTTCCATGGCGGAAATTTACTCGTCGTCCCCCCCCGTCCATGGCTTTCTTCGCTCGTTGGCGCTGGACGAGGCGAAGCACATCTCCGAGTTGAAGCGGGCGAAAGTCGCCGCGAAACCCGCCGCTTGGGTCCAAGAGTCGCTTGGAAACGTCCTGAAGGACTTGTTGAAGTGGGACGCGCACCTCAACCGGGTATTCTCCCTGGCGGGCGCGAATTTCCTCGAGGTCTATGAAACCATCCGCCGAATCGAAACATTTGAGGTCAACGGGTCCTTTGTGTTCCTGACCTCTGGCTTGATGCGGGGGGGGACCACCCCCGGCCTCCAAAAGGAACTCATCCAGGGCCACCTTGAGATCGTGGAGGGATTCGTGAAGGTCATGTCGAGGGAGGAGATGAAAATGGTTTTGCCGGCCACTGGATGACGGGTCGGTGGGCCGTGGCGGTCTATTGGGCTTCGATATTACGCTTCCATATGGACGGTTTCAGGCGCTCGGGCGAACTGTGATCGGCCGGTTCCTTGAATTTCCCCTCGCCCCAACCCCTAATCGCGCCCAAGGATAAACCGAGGACGGCCGCCCCAATCCGTTTTCCGAGCGCCCGTCTTCGCCCATTCTTGGGCGTTCTCCGCCGGTTCGCCAAGTCCACCCGATGTTTTTCTGGGTGTTTTGTCCGGGCGCGTCCCGATAAAACCTTTAGAACGGCCCCTTTGGGCGAGGGACCGTGTAGGGCAAGGGGGGACCGGTCAAAAACCGGGCAATCCTAAGATAAAGGGCGTAGGTTTGAACTGGATGAAGTCGGGCTGTCCGGCAAAACCGAGGAATTCGGCTTTCGCCGGGGATCGAATTGAATCAGGACCTGGGAGCCGCAAAAGCCATGCCGAATAAATCGTTGGTGGCGGAATGCTTTGAGCTGTCGCTGGTCCTCGAGCATTCCATGAGGGCTTACTACCGGACCATGGCCAAGCGGTTTTCGAATTCGCTCCCCATCCATGATTTCCTCAGCTTGATGGCCGTCGATGAGACGAAGCACATCGCCTTGCTGGAAAAAATGAGGCTTGCCGCCCACCCGACCTCCTGGACCCATGAGGCCCTGTCGGCCGTCCTGGAGGATTTGTTCAAACTGAGCCACTTGATCGACCAGGCGGTCGCCTGCGAGGGGGACAACTTCCTCGAGGTGTTCGAGCAGATCGGCCGGATTGAATCATCGAAAATCAACGACGCTTTCATCATGCTGACGTTGGGGTTGCCGCCGGGACCGGGCATCCATGTGGACCCCAAGGCGCTCATCCAAGACCACTTGAAGAAGATCGGCGGTCTGGGCCTGAAGATGACGGCGAAGGAAATGCGGAACCTAAAACCTATTTTTATGGGGGCTGGCGTCTGAACGCGTAACCGCGCCTTATGAGTTGGCCTCGATATTCCTTTTCCACATGGGCGGCTTCAACCTCTCCAACGCGCTTTGTTCGGCCAGTTCCTTGAAGTCCCCCTCGCCCCACCCCCGCATCGCCTCCAAAGTCAGTCCCAGGACCTTTTCCCGGGGCTGGAAGGCGGGTTCCAGTCCCGCCGGGGCGGAACTGTTGTAGGGGCAGCACGCCTGGCAGAGATCACACCCCGCCACGTAACCCGAAAGCTTGCCTTGGAATGCCGGGGGGATCTCGCTTCTGTGCTCCAACGTGAGGTAGCTGACACAGCGTCGGGCGTCCAGGAAGCCGGGCTCGGTCAGGGCCTCCGTGGGGCAGGACTCCAAACAAAGCGTACAGGATCCGCAGAGGGATTCGACGGGCGCGTCGGCCGCAATCTCCGCGTCGGTGAGGATCTCCCCGAGAAACAGGAAGGATCCCTTCTCGATGT
>CAYMOV010000210.1:0-3619 GCA_964392085.1 uncultured bacterium | reverse complement strand
AAAAAAAGCTCCGGTGGAGGGAACTCACCGGAGCATGAAGGCCCTGAAAGGGACCGCTGCCCCCTAACCCCTTGCGGGGTCAGAACAGGAACCTTCAATAGTGGAAGCCTACAGGGCCCCCACCGGGGCCATTATGATTTACCTCAAGGCAATCGTTTCTCCCGGAATGCGATGCCGCTCATAACCGTAACAAGTCACCGACCTAACGCCGGTCATATCCCAGGCGGCCAGCTAACCGAAACGCTTTACTTTTTCGTGGAGAACCCAAATGGCAGGTAAAGCGGGCAGAACGACATCGCCGCGGTCCCAAGCGGGATCAAGGCGATCAAACCCCACCATTGGCGCATGATCAATCCGGTCGTACCGATCAATAGGCCCAGCAAGACCCGGACGGTCCGGTCCTTCGGACCCATGTTGGCTTTCATGGCGTATCCTTTCGCCCGGTCCCGGGCCAAACGTTTGAGTCAAACCTGTTTTTACAGCTTCCCTCCGGTCCCCGCAAGGGCTTGTTCAGGGTGGTCACCGTGGTCACGCCCACGATGCCCCAAAAGTGTCCAAACCCGAGGCCTCCCATTCCAGCGCCCTCAATCCGTACCGCAAAAGACTTCCCGCATCAAGCCGATGAGCTTGAGAACCTTGGGGTTCTTGACCGAATAAAACATCTGGTTGGCCTCGCGCCGGGCCGTCACCAGGTCCCGGAGGCGCATCTGGGACAAGTGCTGGGACACGTTGGACTGGGTGGTTCCCAGTTCGCGGGTCAGGTCCTGGACATTCATTTCACCTTCGGCCAAAAGGGCCAGGATCGTCAAACGGAATGGGTGGGCCATGGCCTTCAGGCAATGGGCCGAGCGTTCAAGGGTGGCGGTTTTGGTCATGGATGACCTCCAGGTTTATTAGAATTTACTAATATAACGGCCAAAGTCAAGCCCCCTAAACCCCGAATTCCTCTCCAACTGGCGTCATATTCAAGTCGGGCGGTTGCCTTATAATGGCCCTATGGCAAAGATCACCTGCATCCAACATATCGAGTGCGAAGGTCCCGGGACCCTGGGGGAAATCCTCCGGTCCAAGGGCGTCGAAATCGTGACGGTCCAACCCGCCAAGGGGGAGCCCATCCCGGAACACCTGGGGGACGGCTTAGTGGTCCTGGGGGGGCCCATGGGGGCCTATGAGGAAACCCAGCATCCCTGGTTGGTGGCCGAGTTGGCGGCCCTTGAAAAAGCGCTGGAATCCCGCCTGCCGATTCTTGGCATCTGTCTGGGAAGCCAATTGTTGGCCAAGGCTGCCGGCGCCCAGGTTTTCCGCGGCGCCCAACCCGAGGTCGGCTGGCACCCCATCTACCTGACCCCGGAAGGCTCGAAGGACCCCCTCCTCATGGGGCTTCCCCCCGAAATGACGGTGTTCCACTGGCATGGTGACACCTACACCCTCCCCCCGAAGGCCGAACGCTTGGCTTGGAGCGACCTGAGCCGCATCCAGGCCTACCGAGTCGGGTCGAACGCCTATGGATTCCAATTCCACCTGGAAGTCACGAAAGATATGGCCCGGGATTGGATGCAAAAATACGCCCGGGAACTGACCTACCAAGGCGGCGTGATCCAGCCGGAACGGATCACCAACGGCTTGGACGCGAATATCGGGCGGATGCGCGCTTGGGCCGACGCCACCTTCGGTCGTTTCGCCGCCCTTCTTTAATCCCACCCGCTTCAACTCCCATTCCGCCAAAACAAAGGGCCGCGGGTTTCCCCGTGGCCCGTATCCGTCTCCCGGGATCGACCCAGCCGGCCGGTCAGCGTAGGATCATGCATTTAGCCGTTTGGGTTCCGTTGATGGCCCCTCGCTTTGTGTGAAAGACAGCGAGGTAGACCCCATTGGAACAATGTCCCCCAACCCTGTCTTGAAGATCCCACGCAAACACCTCATCCTCTGGCCTACGGATTTCCCGTGATTCCTTATAGAGGCAACGTGAAGAAAGGGTATAGATGCCGAACTCCACCTGGTCATAGGGGCCCCCATAAACCTGGAACCGAACGGGTTCCCCCGAGGAGGGGTTGGGGAATGCCAGGGGGTGGCAAGCGTTGAGATGAGGGCCCGGAGTGCCCGTATCGGTTGGGGTGCCGGTCATGGTGGGTGTGCCGGTTTCTGTGGGAGTCCGGGTCACTGTCGGGGTAAGGCTCTCCGTGGGACTGGCCGAGGGAGTTGGGGTGCGGGTTTCCGTCGGGGAGAACGTCGCCGTCAAGGTGAAGGTCGTGGTCGTCGTCCAAGTGGGTGTCTCGGTCGCTGTTCGGGAGAGGGTCGCTGTCATGGTCAAGGTCGGCGTGGGGGTAGGCGTCAAGGTCGGGGTGTTCGTCGGGGTCGGCGTGGGGGTGGGCGTGTTGCAGCTTGAATTGATCGTGGTTGAGGCGCTGAGCGGATCTAGTCGAATGGAATTCGCACCACAAGGGCCACTACCGAAAAAGCAGCATACCCTTGCTTGAAAGACCGACCCCAAAGGTGCCGCGTTCAACCGGTACCTCACGACGAACGGTCCTTGTGTAAAAACAGGACCGGATGCGTCCCAGGCGCCAGATAAAGTCACGGCGTTCCCCCCCGGGGGGAATGGTCTCGTCGCGAGGATCGTCGTTCCCCGGGTCAATTCGACGGCTGTAACATTCGTAAGGGTTGTACCCCCTGACCAGGAACCCTGGATGACAACCACACCGAGGAGCGAGGAGCCATAGTAATAACCGTTTTGAACCGTGAATGAAAGTACAGTCGCGGGACCGGTCGGAAGAGCACAACCGCTGATGCCGACACTTTGCGCCAACAAGTCCCCCGCGCTGGTCGGGCAAGGGGTCTGGGACAGCGCTCCGGTCCAAAGGCTGAACAGGAATCCCAATACCGCGCAAAACCTGAAAATACGCATCGATGGCCCCCGGCCCGGAGATACCCCTACAATCCAGATACTTTCCCACCGTTTTATTCCAGGCGAATAAACCCATTGAACAGGGCTTCCATCACCGCTTTATCCTGCATTCCATCATGGCGCTTCTTCCCCCTGTGCACTGTCCAACATAAAATGAAGGCCGCGGGTTTCCCCGCGGCCCCATACAATCCCGGAATACGGTCCCACACCGTCAAACCGCCTGCGACGGAAGCCTCCGGGTTCACCCCCGTCGTTTTCTAGATCCGGGGGCCCCGTTTTATTGCAAACCTTTCACCTCAAAACCATCACTTTCGCGATATGGGTCTCCGCCTTCTCGCCCCGCTGGCACTTAAAAACAGCCAAATAAAGGCCGTTCCCCACGGGATGTCCCTGGTCATCCCCGCAATTCCACTGGAAGGTCTCGTCGTTGGCGCTCCGGATGGTCCGGTCCTCCTGGTGGAGGCAGCGCGCGGCCACGGAATAAACCTTGAACTCCACCTTGTTGTAGGGACCGCCCACCACGTCGAACCTGATCGGCCCACCGTCGGAGGGGTTCGGATAGGCCCGGGGTTGGCAGGGCCCATCGTGGGGCTTCGGGGTGGCGGTTTGCGTCGGCGTGAACGTCACGGTGGGCGTCAGGGTTTCGGTGGGCGTGGAGGTGAGGGTCGGCGTCAGGGTCGGCGTGAACGTCGGCGTCTGGGTGAACGTCGGCGT
>CAYMOV010000209.1:0-3678 GCA_964392085.1 uncultured bacterium | reverse complement strand
CTACGACGACCTTCTCCTTCACCCGGACGCCCACCAACACCCCGACCCCGACCTATTCGGCCAGTGCGACAGCCTCCCAGACCACGACAAATTCGTTAACACCCACTGGGACGGCGACTGGGACCGACACCTCCACGGCAACCTGGACAATGACCTTCACTTCCACCTCCAGCCTGACGGCTACCCTCACCTGGACTCCGACGGCGAGCTTCACTTCAACCCCGACACCCACGGATACGAGCAGCGCTACGTCGACCGCGACGCACACCGCGTCGCCGACCTTTACGCCCACCTACAGTTTCACGCCCAGCGCTACGGCCTCCTTCACCGCTACCCGTACGCCTACGGCGACGCCGACCTTCACCCCTACGTCAACGCTTACCCCGGTCCCGACCATGACCTGGACTCCCACCGATACCCCGAGCCAGGTGCCGTCCTCCACACCGACCGCGACGTCCACGGACATCCTTTCGTCTTGCCCGCCGATCCAGGCGTCGGCCGCCTATCCAAACCCGGTTTTCGACGACGCCACCCTTGTCCGGGTTGAACTCGCTTCACCCTGTCCGAAGTCGGTGAACTGGAAGATCTTCACTTCGGCGTACCGGGTGGTATCGGAGGGCCAGGTGGAAGTCGTCGGGACCCAAACCATCGGGTGGAACCAACGGGATAAGAAGGGTCGACTCGTCTCGAATGGGATCTACTGCCTCGTCGTGTTCGAACCCGGCCAACCGGCCCAACGGGTGAAGATCCTGGTTTTGCGTTGAATTTTAAGGGGAAGCTGAAATGACGCGAGTGCAACCGGTGGAACACCCCGAAGACCGCTCCGGAAGGGGGAAGCGCGCGCCTACAATGACAGGCCGGGTTACGGGCATCGATCTCCAGGCTCTACCCCCGAACTGGGGGGGGAACGCACTCAAAGCCTTATTCCTGCTTCTCGGCTTAAGCCTGTTTTCGACAGCCTCCGCCCAGACCTACACCTGGAAGAACGTCGTCACACCCGCGGGGGGGACCATCACGGGAATCATATATAGCCTCGCCTCCCAAGGCCTTGTTTACGCCCGGACCGACATGGGCGGGGCCTACCGCTGGGACAACACCAACAAGGTCTGGGTCCCCTTGACGGACTGGTTGGGCGATTGGAACCTCTACGGGGTCGACAGCCTGGCCGCGGACCCGAAGAACGCCAACAACGTCTACGCCGCCATCGGCCAGTCCTACGCCGGGACGACCGGTTACGTCATCGCGTCCACCGACCAGGGCGCCAGTTGGAACCAGTATTCCATCCCCGTCACGGTCGCCGGTAACAACGGCGGCAACAACGCGGGGGAACGGCTCATGGTCGACCCCAACCTGACCACGACGCTCTTTTTCGGCACGCGGTATAACGGCCTATGGAAAAGCACCAATTCGGCCGCCAGCTGGAGCCAGGTGACCTCGTTCCCGGTGAACGGCGACTCGGGGAACGGGCTTTCGTGGGTGGCCTTCGACCCGCACGGCACGGCCGGAAGCGCCTCCGCGACCCTCTACGTGGGGGTGGAAGCCGTGGGGTCCGGCAACAGTAACGTCTACCGATCGACCAACGGAGGGGCCGGTTGGTCCGTCATCCCGGGTGGGCCGACCAGCATGATTACGGCCCAGGGATCCCTCGGAAGCGACGGGAACCTCTGGATGAGCTACAACGACAGCAACAGTTACCAGACCGGCCAGATCTGGAAACTGAACACCTCCACCCTCGCCTGGTCCAACGTCACCCCCTCCAACGGCCCTGGGAGCGGGAGCGGCGGCTACAGCGGGGTCTGCGTGGACGCCCAGAACGCCCAGCACGCGGTGGTCACGACCATGGACTGGTGGGGCGGCCCCGACAAGTGTTTCCAAACCTCCAACGGCGGTTCCTCCTGGGCCACCCTCGTGAACACCCAGAACAGCTGGGACGCGGGACCTTTCTCCAGCTACAACAACAACGGCGTGACCTGGACCCGCTTCTGCGGCCCCTACGACGGGGGCGCGTGGTACATGAACTGCATGAAGATCGATCCCTTCAACTCCAACGGCGCCATTTACACCACGGGCGGGGGATTGTGGTCGAGCACGAACATCCTGGCCTCGGTCCAACCGGCGGGCGTGACCTGGACCTTCACGGACTACGGCATCGAGCAAACGGCGGTCCTGTTCCTCAACGCCGCCTCCAAGCCCGGAACGTTCTTCAGCGCCCTAGGCGACATCAGCGGGATGCGGTATACCGACCTCACGAAGCCCGCCCCGAATAAATACTGCAACCCAGCCTTCGGGAACACCTTTTGCCTCGACTTCGCCGAGAACAACCCCAATCTCGTGGCCCGGGTGGGCGCCAGCGGCGCCGTCACCTCCGATACGGCCTTTTCCTCCGACAACGGCCAGACTTGGGCGCCGGGCACCTCCGCGCCCCCGGGCTACGGGACCAACCAGCAACTTCGCACGGTCGCGGTGGCCGCCGACGGCTCGCGAGTGATCGTCTGCCCGAACAGCGGCTACGGCAACCCGGCCTATACCGCCAACAACGGCGGCGGTTGGACCACCTGTAATGGCCTCCCTTCCGGTTCGGACCTGGCCTCGGACCGGGTCAGCCCGACGACCATCTACGCCACCAATGGCGGCAACCTCTACCGGAGCACCGACACCGGCGCCAATTTCACCGCGGTCAACAGCTTCGCGGGAACGGGGGTGCCCCGGGCGGTTTTCGGGACGGCTGGGGAGGTGTGGGTGGCCACCGGGAACGGCCTGTTCCGGTTCACCAACGCGGGAACCACCAAGACGACCATCGCGAACGTTTCTTCCGCCAATTCCGTGGGTTTCGGTAGGGCCGCGTCGGGCCAGACGCACCCGGCGGTCTACCTGACGGGCAACGTCGGCGGCACCTATGGGTTTTACCGCTGTGACGACGGTGTGGGGACAAGTTGGGTGCGGGTCAACGACAACAACCACCAATACGGCTATGGCGCCTGGTGCGGCGGCGATGAAGCCATCTACGGCAGGGTGTACGTCGGGACGAACGGCCGCGGCGTGGTCTATGGCGACCTCGTGGCGACCACCCCGACCGCAACCCCGACGACGACGGCTACCCGGACGTCCACAGCCACCGCCACCTTCACGGCGAGCGCAACCCCCACCGCCAGCGCGACTCGTACGGCGACGCCTTCGTCCACCGCTTCGCCCACGGCTTCGGCGACCTGGACCCGGACTCCGACGGCCACCCCGACCGTCACCGCCTCCCCAACCTCTACGGCTTCAACCACCCCCACTTCGACCCCGAGCGCGACGCGAACAGCGTCGCCGACCTTTACCGCGACTCCGACGTGGACGTCCACTCCCACACCCTTGGCCACCCGCACTTCCACCCTGACCGCCACCTTTACTCCGACCCCTACGGCGACCCCGTCGTTTACGCCGACGGCGACAACCACCGCGACCGCCACCCGCACCTTCACGGCCACGGCCACCTCCAGCGCCACTTTGACCGCGACCTTTACGGCGACCCGTACTTTCACAGCCACACCCACGACATCCTTCACCCCGACCTGGTCGCCTACGCCTTCGGCTTCGCCGACTTCGACCCCAACGGTTACGCCGACGGCGACAACCACCGCGACCGCCACCCGCACCTTCACGGCCACGGCCACCTCCAGCGCCACTTTGACCGCG
>CAYMOV010000208.1:0-3681 GCA_964392085.1 uncultured bacterium | reverse complement strand
ACGGTCCTCCCGGGCCTCATCGACCTGCACGTCCACGCCCTGGCCACCGAAGCGGCGCTCAAGAGCTTCCTCGCCAACGGGGTCACCACCCTCCGGGACATGGCCAGCCCCTCCCTCCACGCGGTGGAATGGAAGATGCGCGAGCGCCGGGGCGCCGCCCACCTGCCCCGGATCCACGTGTCGGGGCCCGTGGTGACCTGCGAGGGCGGCTATCCTTCGACGGTCTGGGGGCCCGACGTGGCGGCCTTCGTGACCGGAAAGTTCCAATCCCAAGAGAAGGTCCGCAAGCTTATCTTGGGCGACATGGACGTCATCAAGATCGGCCTCGAGCACGAATTGGGCCCCTGCCTCTCGGAGACCGAGGTGCGGGCCGTGGTGGACCAGGCCCACGCCATGGGCAAGCGCGTGACCGCCCACCTGACCGACGCCCGGGACTTCGAATTGTGCCTCAAGACCGGCGTGGACGAGGCCGCGCACCTGCCGGCCCGGGTGCTGTCAGACGACCTTTGGAAGGAGGCCGTCCGGCAGGGCATGGTGATCCTCCCCACGATCCACGCCCACGCGGGCTGGGCCGAGGAATGGAAAAGGCGGCAGGACCACCCCTTCGGGTGCCAATGCCTGCAGGGATTCCGGGAGGGCTACCACCAGGCCCTGACGAACCTCGAACGGTTCCTGTCCTTCGGCGGCAAGGTGGCTTACGGCACCGACGCGGGGAACCCCCACATGCCCTTCGGCGCCTCGGTGGAGGAATGGAAGGACCTGCAACGGGCGGGGATCACCCCCGAGAAGTGCCTGAGGATGTCCACCCTGGAGGCTGCCCAGATCCTCGGCGCCGAGGCAAAGGCCGGGAGCCTGGAGGCGGGGAAGCTGGCGGACCTGGCCCTTTACACCCACGACCCCCTCAAGACCCCCCAGAATTTCCGCACCATCCAATGGACCATGAAAGGCGGGGAAATCACCCCGTCGGGCGACCTGGAGTTCCCGCCGCCGTTCGACCTGGACTTCTGGATCCGCCAATGGGAAGCCACACAAAAGAAGGGGAAGCCTTCATGAAAATCCGTAAGTTGGCCGTCCTATTCCTGCTTTTGGTGCTCGTGGGCTGTAAATCAGGGCCGCAGTCGTCCGTGGTGATCAAGGGGGACGAGAGCGCCATCGGCGCCAAGGTGATCGTGGATGGGGCTTGGTTGGGGACGATGAAAAGCCATACGGAGAAGGTGCCGGGCCAGGACGATCGGTTGGGAGCGGTCCTGGAACTGTCCCTGTCCCCGGGCCCGCACCATTTCAAGTACGTCGCGGTGGACGGGACGGAACAGGACTCGGACTACCAGGTCGGACCGGCGGAGAACTTCCTCGGGGTGTCCTTCAAGAAGACTGGTGTAAGGCATTTGGACCTTTGAGTGTGGAGAGCCAAACGGATTTTTCTATAGTGAGTAGTGGGGCCTGACACCTTTGTTCAGGTTTACAAGGATGCCGCGATGGAACAGGGCGACAAGGAGTATTTCCTGAAGGCGCTCCGAGCCGTGGCCGAGGCCCGTGGTAGGATCGGAAAAGTCGCGGCCGGCAACAAACTGAACCGGGAAAGCCTTTATAACATGCTGTCTGAGGACGGCACTTCATTTCTACTTATTATTTTTAAGATAGTAATATAGATAAACAAACCACAAGATAATTATTATGGCACTACGCACATAAAATCCACTCGACGTTATTCTGATATTCCAAAACATTAAGACCAATATTAAAACCATTCCGGTATTAAGCCATAATCGCAATTTCGAATATTTCGCGTTCCGTGCTTTTTTCATGGGTGTATTGGTCACAAAATGCTTTTCGGATTTTAATATCGAGCAGAATGATTATATCAACGGTGCGGTATGCCAAATATCTTCATGCAGGGGATGTGAATCTGTCGAACAAAGACAGCAAATTGGATAGCCGGGACGATATTTGTTTTTAGCCCTGATTCGGAATTTCCGCTGGGACAGATCCAACTATTCCTTCCGCCTACCGCATCTGGTACCCAGCCCGACGGGTTCCCCAGGGACGGTTGAGAGGTCTTCCAAAATGATAATGAGATTCCGAATCGATTTTTCTGGCATGTTTCTTGAGGTGCGAGGGGCGTATAATTTTTGCTAGCCCATTAAATCCATTCCTGGCACGGATCATGCGTCAAGAGTTCAGAATCGACCAACGGATGCAGCAGCGCATCGTGATGACCCCGATGCTGCAGCAGGCGTTGAAGATCCTCCAGATGTCCACCTTGGAACTCAAGGAATGGATCGACCAGGAAATGGTCGAGAACCCCGTCCTCGAGGAGGACGAGGAGGCCCTCGCCGCCAAGGACAAGCTCTCCAACTCCGCCGAGACGGATAACGTCGAGGTCCTGGCCCGCGAGGAACTGGAGCCCGAGAGCGACCCCTCGGTGGACAAGGCCCTTGAGTCCCGGTCCAACGACATGGTGGAACAGCTCAAGAAGTCCACGGACCTGGGCGAGGACTTCTGGGAGCGCTACGACATCTCCGAGACCTCGGCCGGGGCCCAGGAGGCCGGGTCCGGCAGCGGGTCCGAGGACACGGACCAGGAAAAGCACGACTTCGCCGAGGCCTCCCTCACCCGCGAGCCCTCCCTGAGCGAGAGCCTCGAGTGGCAGTTGTCCATGAGCCCGCTGAATGAAGAGGACCGGGCCGTGGCCCGCGCCCTCATCGGCAACCTGGACGAGAACGGCTACCTGACCCAGACCCTGGAGGATTCCGCGACGGCCCTGGGAACGACCCCGGCGAAGGTCGAGGCGGTGCTCCTGGTGATCCAAAGTTTCGAGCCCGTGGGCGTGGCGGCGAGGAACCTGCGGGAATGCCTCCTGCTCCAGCTCGAGGCCCGCAAGGGACCGGTCGCCGAGAGGGCCTACGAGATCGTGAAGGACTTCTTCGAGGACCTCGAAAAGCGCCGTTTCCCCAACCTGACCAAGGCCCTGCACTGCGGCAAGGATGAACTGCAACAGTCCCTGGACTGCATCGCCACCCTGGATCCCAAGCCGGGCCGCAACTTCGCCACGGAGCGCACCAAGTACGTCGTCCCGGACGTGTCCGTGGTGTCCGTGGACGGGGAATGGATCGTACAGTTGGTGGACGAGGACCTGCCCCGGCTGCGCATCTCGCCCTATTACCGCAAAATGCTCAAGGCCAAGGCCGAGAAGGGGTCCGAGACCAAGGCCTACCTGGAGGGCAAGATCCAGTCGGCCCTCTGGCTCATCAAGAACATCGAACAGCGCCGCAAAACCCTGGCCAAGGTGTCCGAGGCCATCTTCAAGATCCAACGGGACTTCCTCGATTTCGGCGTATCCCGCCTGAAGCCCCTGACCTTGAAGCAGGTGGCCGACATCATCGGCATGCACGAGTCCACGGTGTCGCGGGTGACCACCCACAAGTACGCCCAGACGACCCGGGGTTTGTACGAGCTGAAGTATTTCTTCACCTCGGGGCTCGAGTCCGACGAGGGGCTGGATGTGTCCTCCATGAGCGTGAAGGAACTGATCAAGGAACTGGTGGCCCTGGAACCCCCGGACAAGCCCCTTTCGGACCAGCACTTGACGGAGGCCCTGCGGGAGAAGGGGATCCAGATCGCGCGCAGGACCGTGGCGAAGTACCGGGAGGAACTCCGGATCCCCTCGGCGTCCCAACGCCG
>CAYMOV010000207.1:0-3704 GCA_964392085.1 uncultured bacterium | reverse complement strand
GTGCACCACGACGACGCGCAATGGGAGTCCTGGTCCCGGTTGATGGTCCGGGTCCAGGCGGGCGACGAGACCGCCTACCGGGTCCTGCTCGAAGAGATCGGGCCGGTGCTCTATGCCTTCACCCGCAAGCGGGTGTTCAATCCCTCCCTGGTGGACGACGTCTACCAGGAGGTCCTGATGACCTTCCACAAGGCCCGCCACGCCTATGAGCCCTCCCGCCCCTTCGGCCCCTGGCTCTTCACGGTGGCCCGCAATTCACTCCTGGACGCCCTGGGAAAGAACCGGAAATTCGTGGAGCGGGAACTGCCGACCGAGAACCTCCCCGACCGGGCGAAAGAGCCCGAGGACCTGGGGTTGGACGACGGTTTGCTGATGGCCCTTCGGTCCCTGCCCGAGGCCAACCGCCGCGCGGTGGTCCTCCTGAAGATCAAGGGCTATTCGCTGGAGGAAGCCGCGCGCGAGATCGGGATCACCGTCTCGGCCATTAAGGTGAGGGCGCACCGGGGATATGTCCAACTGCGTCGGAAGCTCCTGGAGAAGGAAACCGAATGAAACGCCACTCGACGCCCCCCCCGAAGGGCGGGATGCCCACCCGCCACCAATCGATCGTCGGTGAACTGACCCGGGGCCTGAAACCCGTCCGCCCGGTTTGGCCCGCTTGGGTCCAGTGGCTGGTCTGGCTGGCCCAGGCGGTTGGGGTGACCGTCCTCGCCCTCACGTTCCTCCGGCCCCAGGATGGGCTCCGGGCCGTGCTGGCCGAGACGTCCCACAGCGCCTTCCTTTGCATGACTTTCCTGGCCTCCGCCCTGGCGGCCTGGGGCGCCATCGCGGTCAGCCTCCCTGGCCGGAGCCTGTCGCCTTGGACCAAGGTGGGCGTGGGGTCCCTCTTGGCGGGGTTGTTGGCGATTCCGCTCATCTTCTTTCCCATGGCGCAGGGCACTGGGAGCTTCTGGTCCGAACTGGGCGGCTGCTGCGGCTGCATCTACATCGGTACCGCCGTGGGGCTGGTGCCCTGGATCGGGATGGGATTCCTGCTCTCGAGGAACGCCTCATTCCACCCGGCCTGGACCGGGGCTTGGGCCGGCTCCTCGTCCTTCCTCTTGGGAACAGCGGTGATCCAGCTCCATTGCCCGTCCTGGGAGATGCACCACGTCATGGTGGGGCACCTCATGCCGGTGGCCTTGATGACCTTGTTGGCGACCTGGGCGGGAACGAAGTGGTTCGCCCGTTGGCGCCGATAGGCGCCAACGAGAGCAATGGAACAATGGAAAATAGGCCATTGCGGTCAATTCTCGATTTTCTATTCTCGGATTAGTGCTTGTGGTTCAGCCTTCGTATTTCATGGCGGTGGGGATGTAATGCGGGGAAGGCTTGAGGCCGGCCTTGAACGAGGCGGGCAGTTCCTCCTGCGCCTTGAAGCTGAACCCGGTCGGCATGAAGTACCCCGGGGTCTTGGTCAACAACCACAGTCCGCCGGAGGTGGCGTTGGCCACGTCCGGACCGGCGGCCTCCAGAAACGATTCTTTCCGCGACTGGTCGGCCACGTATTCCGTCAAGGCGTGGCCGATGCCGCGGCCCCGGAAATGGGACTCCACGTTCAGCCCCACCAGTTCCAGGCACTCGGGACGGGCCTTGAGGGCCAGGGCCCCGGCGTATTGACCGCCCACCTCCGCCACCCACCACTTCACCCCATCGATGGACCCAATCCGCTCGTCGTCCCCGGCCGGCGACTCCGAGATGCGCTGAAGGTCCTTCTCGGCGGCGGGACGGATGGAGAGGGGGTGGGCCAGGGCCCAAAGGTAGGCGTCGGCCAACCGGCCGCGGTATTCCAACCCGCCGTTCCCGGAGGCGATCATCCTCCGGTCCATCTCCTCCATCTCGTCCTGGGTGGCCCAACGGGCGTCCTTGACCTCTTTGTGGTCCGTGAAGGGGAGATCGGGCCCCTCGCCCGACGCGTCGAAGATATAGGACTCCCACCGGGTGACCTCGTCGCGGTGGGTGATGTCGAGGGTGATGTGGAGGAGGAACCGCTGGAGGGTGACATCGAGGCCGGTTTCCTCCTTGGCCTCCCGGAGGGCGCCCGCCTCACAGGTCTCGCCCGGTTTTACGCCGCCCGAGGGGGAGCGGAAGACCCCGGGGGGGTAGGAATGCTTGCTCATCAGGGCGAACCGGCCCTGGGGGTCCTGGATGAAAAGGGTGACGTCGTGGGACCGGTCCTGGCTGAGGGTCTTTTGGACCAATTGCCAGCCAAAGTCCTGGAACTCCTGGGTCATCCAGAGGTGGTAGGGTTGGCCCCACTGGTCCCGAAGACGGGGTAATTGCTCTCGGAGGAACAAGCCGGTATCCTGTGGCGGAATTTGAAAACCATTTTAACGAAGCGGACCGGAAGGGACAAACCTTTCCCGGCCGCGTCCATCCGGGTGAGAAGATGAAAACCTTCCGGTCCTTGATCCTGCTCGCGGGTTTGTCGGCTGGTCCGCTTTTCGCCGGCACCCAGGTGACGGCCACCTTCAAATCCCCAGGTTTGAAGCCGAATGGGCCGAACATCCAATTGAGCCTTCAGGGCACCCGCCTGAGGTTGGACCTCAAGGCGTTTCCCGTGGATGGGACCCTGCTCTACGACCGATCGACCGGCCTGCTGACCGTGGTGGACCATTACGCCAAAAGCTACGAGGAATTCGGGGCCGCCAAACGTTATTTCATGGGAAAGACCCTGCAGGTGGGTTTGGGGGTCTACGAAAGCCGGTTGGACAAGGCGCCGCAGCAGCAACGGGACGCCTGGGCCAAGCTCCGGAACACCGTCCGGGCGGTATTCGCTGCGGATTTCCAGGGCCCGACTGGGTCCGTCCGTTTGGCGGGGAAGACCGGGGCCCGGTACGAGTCCAACACCAACGCGGGCCAGTCCCTCTCCCTTACGGTGGCGCGTCCCGAGGACTTGGCCTTGGGCCAGGGGGAATGGGAAACCTGGAAGTCCTTCTGCGGCCTTCTTCGCGACAGCCTGGGTGGCGGGTTGACCTTTTTTGGCGCGGACCCGGATAAGCTCGTTTCTTGGCCGGGCGTCCCGGGTTTTCCCCTAGGGGCGGATTGGACCGACGGTTCCCAACAGCCATTTGATGTGAGAATTGAGACCGTGAAGACCAAGTCCCTCTCCGATGGCACTTTTGCTCCCCCCGTCGGGTACCAAGCCACCAGTTTAATGAACCTTCTTTAAATCCTTGTTTTATTGATTATTGGCCCATTTCAAGGCATTGATACTTGACTTATAAGTCTAGTATGCTGAATATTGACTCAAGAGCGCAGTTTAGCGAGGGATCCATGAAAGTAACCCCATTAGAAGAATACGGGATCCGGCTTTGCCTTCAATTGGCCCGGAAGGGTCCGGGAGGCTCCGGGACGATCCCGGAGCTCGCCAAAGCGGAGGCCCTGACCCCGGCTTACGCCGCCAAGACCCTGGCCTTGCTCCGCAAAGGGGGGCTGGTGACCAGCCTGAGGGGCCAAGCCGGCGGCTACCAACTGGCCCGGAGCGCCGACCAAATCACGGTCCACGACATCATGAACGTGATGGGCGGCAAGCTCTATACCACGGACTTTTGCGGCAAACACTCGGGCAACCACGACGAATGCGTCCACACCACGGACTGCTCGGTGAGGTCGCTCTGGAACGGCCTGGAGTTCTTCCTCAACGGCCTGTTGGCCCAGTACCG
>CAYMOV010000206.1:0-3724 GCA_964392085.1 uncultured bacterium | reverse complement strand
CCGCCGGACAGGATGATCCCCTTGGGGTTCCGGACCAGGATTTGGTCGGCGGAGGCGTTATAGGGGAGGATTTCGCAATAAACGCCGACCTCCCGGACGCGGCGGGCGATGAGCTGGCTGTATTGGGCGCCGAAATCGAGGACGAGGATCGTGTCGTGGTTCATGGACCGCTCCGAAATCAATTTGGAATTCGGAATGCGGAATTAGAAATTCTTCAGGCCTGGACGCCGTCTTTCAGGTGTCTCCATTCCTAATTTCGAATTCCTAATTCATCATTTCTTTATTCGAAGTTGCCGTAAAAGGCCTTCAAAAGGTAGGGCCGGAGCACGAAACCCACCGACTGGCTTTCCTTCTCGCCGGCGGCCTCGGAGGCCTTGAACGCCTCGCGGCTCTCGTATTCGGTGTACAGGAGGAAGGTGTCCTCATTGTCCATGGCCCGTTTGGTGTAAACCTTCACCACGCCCGGTCGCTTTTTTTCGTTGGTGATGAACTGGTTGAGAAGGTCGGAGACCTCGCCGGTCTTTTCCTTCCGGATGGTCAGCACCGCCAGTGAGACGATCATGGGGACTCCTTTTCAATCCATGTAATAGTTGGGAGCTTCCTTCGTGACGATGACGTCATGAGGGTGGCTTTCCCTTTGTCCCGCCGCGGTCACCCGCACGAACTGGCCCCGGTCCTTGAGCTCGGCGATGTTCGGGACTCCACAATACCCCATCCCCGCCCTTAAGCCCCCCACCAACTGGAAGACCAGGTCCGAGAGCCCGCCCCGGTAGGGGACCCGGGCCTCGATGCCCTCGGGCACCAATTTCTTCGCGTCCGTGGAGTTTTCCTGGAAATACCGGTCCGCGCCGCGGCCCTTCTGCATGGCCGCCATGGATCCCATGCCGTGGTAGACCTTATAGACCCGGCCCTGGAGGTTGATGAGTTCGCCGGGGGATTCCTCGGTGCCGGCGAACAGCCCGCCCAGCATCACGGCGTCGGCCCCCGCCGCGAGGGCCTTGGGGATGTCCCCGGAATATTTGATGCCGCCGTCGGCCACCACCCCCACCTTGGCCTTTCGGGCCGCCTGGGAACACTCGGCCACCGCGTAAACCTGGGGAACCCCGACGCCGGTCACCACCCGGGTGGTGCAGATGGAGCCCGGCCCCACCCCCACCTTGACGGCGTCGACGCCCATGTCGGCCAGCGCCCTGACGGCCTCGCCCGTCACCACGTTGCCGGCCATGAGGTCGATCTTCGGGAATTTCTTCCGGAGCTTCTTGACGGTGTCGAGGACTCCCTTGGAATGGCCGTGCGCGGTGTCGACCACCAAGAGGTCCACCCCAGCGGCCACAAGGGCCTCGGCCCTCTCCTCGGTCTCGTCCGCCACCCCGACGGCGGCGCCCACCCGGAGCCGGCCCTGATCGTCCTTGCAGGCGTTGGGGAACTTCCGGCGCTTGGTGATGTCCTTGATGGTGATGAGGCCCTTGAGGCTGCCCTTTTTGTCCACCACCAGCAGTTTCTCGATGCGGTGCTTGTGGAGGATCTCCTCGGCGGCGTCCAGGGTGGTTCCCACGGGAACCGTCACCAGGTCGTCCTTGGTCATGACGTCCTGGATGCGGGTGTCCAGCTTCTTGACGAACCGGAGGTCGCGGTTGGTCACGATTCCCACCAGCCGGCCGTCGGCCACCACCACCGGGAAACCGGAGACGTGGTAACGCTTCATGATCTCGAGGGCGTCCGAGACCCGCTTATCCGGTGAAAGGGTGATGGGGGAGGAGATCATCCCCGACTCCGACCGTTTGACCTTGTCGACTTCCCCGGCCTGGTCCTCGATGGAGCAGTTCTTATGGAGGATCCCCAATCCGCCTTCCTGGGCCAGGGCGATGGCGAGGCGGCCCTCGGTGACGGTATCCATGGCGGCGGACAGGATGGGGATGTTGAGGCGGATGCGGCGGGTCAACTGGGTCGTGACGTCGGCTTCGCGGGGCAGGACATCGGATTTTTGGGGGACCAGCAGGACATCGTCGAAGGTGAGACCGAGGGGGATCTTAACCGGATCAAGCATGGGCGCCATCCCTTCAGGAATAGCGCCGTACTATAAGAAGAAGAATATGCCCTGTCAATCCATTGGGGTTGGGTCCAATACAGGCCACAACATGCTGGTTTTCGCCCCCAAAACCCTCTTGGGTTAGAACCAATCCTCGAGTTGGGCCTTGTAGCCCTGGATTTTCTTTTGGGTGAGGTACCAACGGATATGGTCCGAGAAAGCCGCCAAGAACCTGTTTTCATTCGTCGGTTGGAATGAAATCTGGTCCTGCGCCAACTGTTGGACCCGGCCCTGGTGCCTATTCCAAAGGGCCGCGGTCCCCAGGGTGGGATCGCTATCGCTGGAAACCTGGTCCATCTCTTGGTTATGGGAGTTCCACCCGTTCGTGGAAACCCAGGTTCCCCTGGAGAGACAGCTCACGAACGACAACTTGGGGGAAATGGAACCGGGCGCCTTCACGATCACCGCGTAGCTCTTCCCGTCCCGCGCCCCATAGACCGAAAACAGGTTCGGCGAGGGGATCTCCGGTACCGTGATCTTGAGCATCGGCGTGAAGCCCAAACCCTGGAGTTTAGTCTCAAAATCCATGTAGGCCGTGATGTCGAGCTCGATGACTTGGTTCACGTCGATCCGGACCATATGAAGCGGGATTAAACTGTCCACCAGCCGGTAGGCCGGCTTCTGGAAAGCCATCCAGATCACGACCCCCAAAAGCAACGCGAGCCCAGCCGCTGCCGGAACAAGGAATTTCTTGGGGACCTTCAGGGAACTCACCAGGGACGCCAGGGCCTTGTCTCGGGTGGACGACTCCCCCGCACTGACCGGGGGCGCCGAGGGAACGGATGGACGCGGGGCCCTCACCGGGGCCTGGATGGGCGCGGGGGTCGTCGAAGGGCCCTGTATCGGTCGGGCCGGCGCGGTCGCCTTGAATTTCTCAAAGTCCGGCGGACCCATCTTGGGTTGGGTGGCGGGTCCGCCCCCTCCCAGGATCCCCAGGGGATCGTCGAGTTTCGGGACGGTCTTGGTCGAGGGAGTTGGCGCGGGAAAGGAAGCCGACCGCGGCGGACCCGTCAGGATCCCCAAGGGATCGTCCAGGACGGAGCCTTTGGGAAACCCGGGAATCCCCGGGGGTTGGGTCGACGAGGGTGAAGGGGACTTCGCGGAAGCGGCAGTCCCAAAGGGCAAGCCCGGATCCGATCGAGGACCCTTCGGCTCGGGTGGAATCCCCATGGGCAACGAAGGTTCGGCTAATCGGCTCTTGGGGACGGAAGGAGCGCCGGACGAAAGGATCGGCTCCGGCAGGCGACCCTTCGGTTCCGGCGGAATCCCGGCCGGCAAGGGCGGTTCCATCGCGCGGGGCTTGGGGGCCTGCGGCATTCCGGCCGGAAGGCTCGACTCCGGCAGGTTTCGTTTAGGTTCCGGGGGAATTCCGGCGGGTAACGGCGGTTCCATCGCGCGGGGCTTGGGGACCGACGGCATGCCTGGCGGCAGGACGGGTGAGGGGACCGGCTTGGAGGACATCCCGCCGAGATCTTCCGAAAGGTCTTCCTCGGGGGGTTGGGGAAAATCCGCCGACAGGCCAGGTTCGATGGTACGTCCAGGCAGGGGGACGGGCTCGGCCGCCTTCATGGGTTCGGGTTCCGGTACCACGGGTTTCTGGGTGGGCTCGACCGCGTTCATAGGTTCGGGATCCGG
>CAYMOV010000205.1:0-3787 GCA_964392085.1 uncultured bacterium | reverse complement strand
ACCAATGGAGCAACCGGAACCTGGTGAAGTTCGAGTTCCAGGCCCCGCCGGACCTCTCGGGCATCTCGGCCTTCCATTGGCACGTGGCCCCGGACGGGGACGAAACCTTCGACCTGAAGAAGGCCCAACGCACGGTGAACCCCGCGGGCGAGGTCCAACTGCACCAGGATGGGGTCTACAGCATCCTGGCGGTCTGTGAGGACGGCGCCGGCAACCTGTCGCGCGTGCCGGGCCGGTTCAAGGTGAGGCTGGTCACCCAGGTGCCCCCGCCGATCCTCCAAAGCCCATCCCATCCCGAACCGACACGTTGGTACAGCCAGCGCCGCCTGGAAGCCTCATTGGGGGCACCCCCGAGCCACGCGGACGTGGAAGGCTACTACACGGTCTTCAACCAAGAAGAGCACTGGAAGCTCGACCTCACGGCCATGCGCTACAGCCAGGCCCCGGATTCCCTGGCCACGGCCACGGCGGACGGCGTCTGGTGGTGTCACGCCGTTTCGCGGGATAAGGCGGGCAACCATTCCCAGACGGCTTCCCGGTTCGCCTTCCGCGTCGACACCGAGGCGATGCCGCCCGTGGTGGATTCCTCGACCCATCCCGACCCCCAACGTTGGTTCAACAAGCGGCGGGTCAGCGTCTCCTGGCGCGACCCGGCCGATCTTTCGGGCGTGGCGGGATATTTCTACAACATCGACCGCGAACCCGGCACGGTCCCTACGGCGGCGGAGGGGCTTTACACGAGGGAAAGGGCCCTCTCGTTCGAGGTGCAGGAGGACGGGGTCTGGTATTTCCACATCGTGACCCAGGACCAGGCGGGCAACGTCGGGGTCCAGGCGACCCATTTCACCGTCCAGGTGGACACCCACGTGGACGCCCCGATCCTCAGCAGCCCGTCCCATCCCGACCCCAAGAAGTGGTCGAACCAGGCCCGGGTGAGGATCGCCTTCGCCCCCCCCGCGGACCTGTCGGGCGTGGCGGCCTACCTGTACCACCTGTCCGAGGACGAGAACGGAGCCTTCGACCCCAGGAAGGCCCGGCGAACCGCCGATCAGGCCGTGGAGATCCAACTGCCCCACGATGGGGTGCACCATATCCTGGCGATCTGCGAGGACCAGGCGGGCAACCTCGGCGCGGCCCCCGCCCGGATCAAGGTGCGGTTGGCCCAGGGCCTCGGCCAGCCGACGCTCAAGTCGCCCACCCACCCCGACGCGTCCCAGTGGTACCCGGGACGCCGTTTCGAGGCCTTCCTGACCGACCCCGAGTGCCTGGCGGGGGTCGAGGGCTATTACGTCCTCTTCAACCGCGACGAGAACTGGAAGTTCGACCCGGCGGCCATGCGTTACACCCAATCCCGGGGCACGGCCGTGGAAGTGCCGGTGGACGGCATCTGGTGGCTTCACGTCGTGGCGCGGGACCAGGCGGGGAACCTGGGGACGCCCGGCAAGTTCCGGTTTCAGGTCGATTCCGCGGCCTTCCCGCCGCCGGTCACCAGCCCCACGCACCCACCCCAACGTTGGTCCCACGAGGTCAGGGCCAAGTTCGCCTGGACCGCCCCGCCCGAGCTGTCCGGGGTCGCGGGCTATTACATCCTGCTCGACCGCAAGCCCCAGACCGTGCCCACGCCCCAGACGGGGACCTGGATCACCGAGCCGAGCTGGACGTCGGAACCCCTGGAGGACGGCACCTGGTACTTCCACGTGACCCTCAAGGACAAGGTGGGCAACGTGAGCCAGGCCGCCACCCACTACGCCATCCAGGTGGACTGCGTGGCGCCGGTCACGAGGCTGAAGCCCTTGCCGGAGTGCCAGGACAAGACAAAGATCTCACTGGCTTGGGAATCGACCGACGACTCCAGCGGTGTGGACAGCTGGGACCTGCAGGCGCGCGAGAACAACGGCCCCTGGTTGGACATCCAAACGGGCTTGACCGAACCCCATGCCACCTTCCAGGGCAAGGACGGGTCGACCCATTTCTTCCGGGTTCGGGCCCGGGACAAGGTCGGCAACCTGGAAGCCTTCACGGAGACGGGCGACAACGTGGCTTCGATCACCGTGGACATCAGCCCGCCGCCCCCGGTGCCGGAACTGACGGCCACGAGCCGCCCGAAGGGCGACGTGCAACTGGCCTGGAAGACCGTGACCGACCCCGTGTCGGGCACGGCCTATTACCGGGTCTACCGTTGGGTGGAAGGCGAGAAGAAGGTCTGCGTTTCCCGCGACGGGGACGTGAAGGAGGGGACCTACCTTGATCCCGCCGCCGGGCTCCGCGAGAACGTGGTGTACCACTATTGCGTCCAGCCCCTGGACCGCCTGGCCAATGAACAGCATGAGGGCAACGCCACCGCGACCTGCATGTCGGACAGGGGCGTGGGCGTCCCCGCGGTCACCAGCCCAACCCACCCCGCGGACCAATGGAGCCCCAACGGGAGCCCGGCCTTCACCTGGCTGGCCCCGCCGGACGCCACGGGCGTCGACGGCTACTTTTACCTGTTCGACCGTGAGCCGGCCTCGGTACCGGGGCCCGAGCGGGGCGAGTTCACGAAGGACCTCAAGGTGCAGTTGAAGGACGTGGCGGCCGGGCGTTGGTGGTTCCACCTCGTGGCCCGGGACCGCGCGGGCAACCTGAGCCCCGAGCCGGCGAGGTTCGCCGTTTTGATCGACCCGGACCCCTGCCCGCCCCCGAAGGTGGAATGCCCGACCCATCCCGACCCCGCCAAATGGTACGACGCCGTCGAGGCGCGGTTCACCTTCCAGGCCGTCCCCAAGGCCTCGGGGCTGGAGGCCTTCTACTACCATTTCGACCGGGCCTCCGGCACTTCAGCGGCTGTGGAAGGCTCCCTCCGCACCACCGAGACCGAGATCAAGGTCATCGCTTCCCAGCCCGGCCAATGGTGGCTGCACGCGGCGGCCCGCGACCAGGCGGGCCACCTGTCCGGCACGGTCCACCTGCCGGTGCGGTCGTTGGGCGGCGAAAGCGCGCCGCCGGTGGTCCATAGCCCGACCCACGCTTCCGAGACCGAACCGTCCTCCGACGCCAACCCGGTCTTCACGTGGGAGGACCGCGTGACCGGCGACGCCCCCCCGACCTATGTGTACCGCCTGAGCCAGAAGGAAACCGAGACCCTCACCGCCGACGACCAACGCACCCAGGACCGCACGGTCAAGTTCGCGAATATCGGGGACGGCGCCTGGTATTTCCACGTGACCACGCTCCAGGCCGGGGAGCGCGCGGGGGTGCTGTCGGGCCGCCGGAGGATCGTGATCAAGAAGGTGGGCAAGGTGGCGGGGCGGTTCATGTCCAAGGACGGCCTGTCGCCCATGCAGGCGATCCCCGTGGAGGCCTGGCGGGCGGGGAAGCGCGAGGCCGTGACCACCACGGGCCCCGACGGCATCTTCGTGTTCGAGGCGCTCCCCGAGGGCCGGTACGACCTGCGGCTCCAGGCGCCCAACCTGCCCTACCTACCGCTCAAGGACATCCACATCGGCCCGGGCCTGACGCCGCCGCCCATGATCCTGTCGGACGACGCGGGGGTCTTCCCGAACCCGCCGCCGCCAGGACCCGTGACCTTTTATTACTTCCTGAAGGAGGACTGCCAGGTCCTCATCGAGATTTACGACGATAAGGGCAACCTGGTGGACAAGGTGGGGGACAAGAAGCCGGGCGGGGCCTACGCCCTGACGATCTGGGACGCCACGGGACGCCGCGAGGGCATCTACCAGTACAAGCTCACCTGCAAGAGCCTGACCCGCAACGCCCTGTCGCGGTTCACGGTCAAGAAGTTCAAGCT
>CAYMOV010000204.1:0-3821 GCA_964392085.1 uncultured bacterium | reverse complement strand
GGCGCGCCAATTGGCCGAGCTGGGTTACGTGGCCTTCGCCGCCGACATCTACGGCAAGGGTGTCCGACCCACGGACATGAAGTCCGCCGGCGCCGAGTCCGGCAAGTACAAGAACGACCGGAAGCTGATGCGGGCCCGCGCGAAGGCCGCCCTGGAGATCCTCCGCGGGGATCCCCGGGTGGACCGGTCGCGGATCGCGGCCATCGGCTATTGCTTCGGCGGGGCCGTGGTGCTCGAGATGGCCCGCGCCGGGATGCCGGTGAAGGGCGTGGTGAGCTTCCACGGATCCCTGGAAACCCCGAACGCCGCCCCGAAGGGCTCGATCAAGGCCAAGGTGCTGGCGATCCAGGGCGGGGACGACCCTTTCTACGGATTCGACGCGGTCATGGCCTTCGAGAAGGAAATGAAGGGCGCGGAGGCCGATTGGCAGATGGTGGAACTCGGCGGGGCCGGCCACAGCTTCACCAACCCGGCCGCCAAGGGCGTGGTCAAGGGCCTGAAGTACGATGAGAAGGCCGACCGCCGTTCCTGGCTGATGATGAAGGACTTCCTCGGGGAGTTGTTCGGGAACTGAATCCGTTTTTGAGCCGTTGGGCCCCGGGGTCATCCCGGGGCGCCTTCCAAGCCCAGGCCTCACGCCTGGGCTTTTTTATTTCCGGAGGGGGTAAACCCCGAGGGCCAAGTTCAGGAGCAAGGCGGCCGCGACGAGGCTGATGAAAAAGCCGAAACGGATGGAGGCGGGCTCATAGGTCCAATCCACCCGGTTCGCTTGGGCCCCGATCTCCACCCCGCGGAAGACCCCATCCACCAGGAGGGGCCGGGCGGGCCGGTCGTCCACCCGGACGCGCCAGCCTGGGGCCATCGCATCCGAGGAGGCCACCAGCGCCGGACCCGATCCGCCGAGAACCGCCGACATTCGGTTGGTTCCCCAAGCGGTTGAGAGGATCGGCCGGAGGGGTAATTGTGTCGGGCCGGTCCAACCCGCTACGTCGGCGGCAGTGAGGGGATCGGGGGGGAGAAGGGGTGGGGCGTTCGGCCCCGGGTTTTCCGGAACGGGGACGATGAGGGGGAAACAACGGAAGAGCGGGCTGGGGATCCGTCGGTCCCAGGTTTGGGCCGGACTGCCCGTGCCCGGCCGTTCATCGAATCCCGGGCCGCCGGGCCCTCCGATGAACCGGTCGACCCGAAGGAGCGACATCGTCGCCATCCTCGGCTCGGGGGGCGCCTCCTGCGCCAGCTGGACCCAGGAGTCGGCGCCCGTCAGAAAGAAAGTGCTGTATCCATTCAGGATGTTCCCACCGAACGCGTTGGCCCAATTGAACCTCAAGAATTCCTTGTTGATCAGGACATCCTCGACGACGGAACGCGAGGACAACCCCGATAGGGTCCTCGACGCGTCGGAATGCAGGACGATCCGTTCTCCGGGTGAAATTGTCGCCCAACTCGCCGGTGGCTCGGATAGGATCCTCGCGTCGGTGAAGGGCGAGATGGACCGGGCGACGGGCCAGAGGGACGCAGTCATCGCGAGAAAGCCGACCGTCCACCGCAGGCCGGGTCGGGTGATCGGCTTCAGGAGGAAATAAGCGCCTAAGCAGGCCAAGCCGAGGATTGTTCCCAACCTCCTGGAGGGTTCGGGGTCACCACGGGAGGCGAAAGCGCCGACCAGAAGAACGCAACCGATTCCAACGCGGATCCGGCCGCCCCTAGGGGACTGGAGGTCCCGTGAAAGGCCCTCCCAACCGAGCCGCACGCCGTACCAGGCGGCCCAGGGCAACACATATCCCGAGCGGAAAACCCAACGGTAACCGGGAAGCCACTCCTTCAAGAGTGGGACCAAGGGTGATGTTTCCCCCAAAGCCAGGACCAGGGTCATGGCGAGTAGGGCCGCCTCCACCTTGGCGGTGCGATCCTGGATGAACCCCCAAGCCCACCAGAAAATGACCGGCAGGCCCAGATATAAAGTGGAAAAAAGGAATGGCGTTTCGGCGCCGTTGATGGCCAATGGATTCCCGGCTCTGAAGGGATCCGCCAGCGTAAACAAGTAATGAAAAGGAAGGGATTCCCAACGCAATGGCCGATGGAGGATCGAACTGATGGGGACAATCTCGGCAAGGGGCAAGAGCCAGGAGGCGTTCAACGCCAAGGCCAAGGTCGAGCCCGCCGCCAAGCCCGAACTGAACCGACGGGTGGATACCAAAGGCCATTGTGACATTAACGCCTCGAGGATTGAAAACAGGAAGGCCAAATAGGCCATTGACGGGTAGCCGGAGCAAAGCATAAAAGCGAAGGCGGCCGAATACCCGATCCAGGCTCCCGATCGTCCACGGGCCATCGACCGAACAAAAAACAAAACCCATGGAAACCAGGCGAAGCTCATCAAAATGTCCGGAACCCAGAAAAGCGTCAAAATGGGGACCGTGATCGACAGGGTGCCGGCCGTCCCGGCGGCTACCGGTCCCCCGCGTTCTCGGAGCGCGAACCAGATGCCAGCACCAAGAAGGAGATGGTGGAAAAGGAGTAGGCCGTTAAGGGCTTGGACCGGCGGGAGGAACATGTAAAATGCCCACCACAACGGATTGCCGGCTGCGACCAGTGGATCGGCCCAATGGGGTTGACCTGTACCGAGGAGCGGGTTCCAAAAGGGTAGGGTGCCGGTCCTCAGGACACCGGCCGTCCAAGTCCAAGTCGGGTGAAAGAACTGGGAGATGTCCAATATGAAGGCAGTCCTTCCGTGCAGGAGGAAGGGCGCCCAAAAAAGAAGGATGGTTCCCAGGGGGATCGCCAGGGTGGCCCAGCGAGCTGGACCGGGGCCGGGGCCGGCGGGAACGGTCCGGGAGTTTTCGGCGTCGGGCATTCAACGATGATAAACCAACAAACCTCGATTGCAAAGGACACCATGAAAATCCTCCTCGTCGGCGGCACAGGGCTCATCTCCACGGCGATCGTGCAACAGCTCCTGGACCGGGGCGACCAGGTCACGGTCTACAACCGGGGCGTGAGCGAGAAGCGGTTCAAGGGGACGGTTTCCGAGATCAAGGGCAACCGGTGGGAAGCCCCGGCCTTCGAGGCCGAGATGGCCAAGCACACCTGGGACGCGGTCATCGACATGGTGGCCTACCACCCGGACAACGCCCATTCCCTCCTGCGGGCCTTCCGGGGCCGGGCCAAGCACCTGGTGGTCTGTTCCACGGTCTGCGTGTACGGCGGGCCCATGACGAAACTTCCCGCCACCGACGATGAGCCCCACCGGTACGTGACCGAATACGGCAAGAACAAGTCCGAGATCGAGCGGATCCTGCTGGGGGCCGACGGCCAACAGGGGATGCGCACCTCCGTCATGCGGCCTTCCTTCACCACGGGTGAGGGCACCACGGCCTGCGGACTTTTCTTCGACGATTCCACCCCGAACCGGCTTCGCCGGGGCCTGCCGGTCTTGGTCCATGACGGCGGAAAAGCCGCCTGGGCCATCGCCCATGTATCGGACGTGGCCCGGGGGTTCGTGAACTCCCTGATGAACCCCAAGGCCTACGGCCAGGCCTACCACCTCACCAGCGACGAGCACACCACCTGGGAAGGGGTCTTCAAGGCCATGGCGGAAGCCGCCGGCGGGAAATTGAACATGGCCTCGGTTCCCACGGATTTCGCCTACGCCGCCGCGCCCCGCCGATCGGTGGGGGTGAAGTTCATATACCAATATCCTTCGATTTTCGACAACTCGAAGGCCGCGCGGGACCTGGGGTTCAAGACCACGGTGCCCCTGGTGGAGACCTTCCGCAAGCAGATCGATTGGATGGAAAAGACCGGCAAGATGGTCAAGGTGG
>CAYMOV010000203.1:0-3893 GCA_964392085.1 uncultured bacterium | reverse complement strand
CATTCGGGAAGCGCCTTGAGGAACGCCTGGCCCCATCGCTCGGTGGTGACCCTCGGGTCCAAGATGGTCACGGTGCCCACGTCGGTGGCGGAACGGATCAGGCGTCCGAAACCCTGTTTCAGTCGCAGGCAGGCCTCCGGCAGGCTTTCGGCCGAGAACGGCTCCAATCCCCTCTCCTTCAACCGCTTATGGCGCGCCTCCACCACCGGGCCCTCTGGGACCTGGAACGGCAATTTCGTCAGGATGAGGTTGGAGAGGGCTTCCCCCGGCACATCCACCCCCTCCCAAAAGCTGTTGACGCCGAAAAGGACGGAATTCACGTCCTCCCGGAAAACGTTCAGCAGGCGGGTCCGGTCCCACCCCTCCTCGCCCTGGACGAGAAGGGTGATGCCCATCTTGTCGAGGTCCGGGCGCACCGCCTCGGCGGCCCGTTTCAGGGCCTTGAAACTCGTAAAGAGGACAAAGGCCTTCCCGTGGGAATTCTTGAGGGAGGCCCGGATGTACTCGACGGCCTGGGCCATCCAAGCCTCCTCCTCGCGCCGGGGATGGGGCATCGACCGGGGGAGGAAAAGCGTGACTTGCCGTTTGAAGTCGAAGGGCGATCCCAGGCTGAGTTCCCGGACCCCGGGGTGCTCATCCGCCCCCAGGGCCCTCTTGAAATAACCGAAGTCGCCCGCCACCGAGAGGGTCGCGCTGGTGAAAACCACGGTCTTGAGGGAGGACACCAGGCTTTCGCGCAACAAACCCGAGGGCTCGAAGGGCACGGCCCGCACCGCCCCGGCCCGGGGAATTCCCCGCCGGAACGCGGCTAGGTCGGGGTCCACCACGTAGCAAGCCTCCTCGTCCCATCCCCGCTCGAGGACCACCGAAAGTCGGCGAAGGATGTCCCGGATCTCCTCCCGGCTCCCCTCCACTTCCAACCGCACCTCGTCGGAGGTCGCGGAGGCCTCGGCCCGGCGGAGGACCCCCTCCAGCTTTTGGAGCGACCCGGCCAGGCCCGATGCGTCGGGGGCGGGATCCGGTAGGAGCACCGACCTCGGGGGGCCACCCCGGTTCGAACCCTGCGGTTCCAGCGACTCCCCCACCTCGAGGAAAAACCGTTCGGCTTCCGCCAGGAGGTCCGTTACGGCCGCGCCGGCCCCCTCGGCCGGGGCCAGGGTCAGGATACCCTTCGCCTTTTTGTCGTCGGGGCCCGCCCCATGGAGCAGGCGGCGTGAGAGGCCGAGGAACTCCGCGTAGGACACCCCTTGGGCCAGGTGGTCCGAGGCCAGGGCGGGGAGGTGATGGGCCTCGTCCACAATGAGGGCCTGGTAGGGGGGCAAGACCCCGGTTTCCTGCTCCATCTTGAGGGCCAAGTCCGACAGGAGCAGGGCGTGGTTCACCAGGATCAGGTGGGCGTCGTAGGCCCGGCGCCTGGCGCCGTGGTAAAAACAGCTTTCGAAGGTCTCGCAACGCGCGCCGAGGCAGTGGAAAGGATCGCTCCTCACCTCCGACCAGACTTCGGCGGGGATCCCGGTCCCCAACCGGGACCAGGTGCCTTCAAAATCCCGCTGGGACCGCTCGTTGATTTTCTCCAGGGCGTCCGTTTCCCCGGCGAAATCGGTCTGGAGGTTCGCGCTCATCGCCAACTTAAGTCGCCTGCGGGATAGGTACTGGCCCCGCCCCTTCAGGAGCGCCACCCGGGCGGGACCCAAGCCTTGGGCTTCCAAGGCCCGCTGGACGATCGGCAGGTCCTTCTCGAAAAGCTGTTCCTGGAGGTTCAAGGTATGGGTCGAGACCACCACGGGGCCGCCTTCCCGGAGCGCGTGTTCAAGGGCCGGAAGCAGGTAAGCGAAGCTTTTGCCGACCCCCGTCCCGGCCTCCACCAAGAGGACGCCCCCGTCCTGGAGCGCGGAGGCGACGGCGTCAGCCATCTGGTTCTGTTGGGGACGGTCTTCCAGTTGGAATCCCCGGACCGCGGGGGCCAGTTTTTCGGAGAGGTTCATAGGGCGTCCGGGTTGGGGAGCGAAGGGGTTCGGGCCTTCTTTTTGGCCCGTTTGGGCTTAGGCTTATTCAATTTTCGTAACCGTTTGGCGCGGTTCTCCCGGGCCTCGGCCTTGAGGGTTTTCCACCCCTCGAACCGTTCCTTCTCGGACCGGTCCAACCGCCGCCTGAGCTGGAGAAGGCCCCGTTGAAACGCGAGATGGCTCCCCCCCTCCACCTTTTCAGCGGGTCCGGGGCCCATTACCGCCACCTCGCCGTCTTGGACGCCCAAGTCCGTTTGGTCGCCTTCCAATGTCGTCTCAAAGGTCGAGCCGCTCACTGTCGCCGCCATGCCTCCCAAATCAACCTCAAAGGCGGAATGGGCGGGGCCCAACTTTTGGACCTGCCAAAGTATCCGCCCGCCTTGGAGCGTCCATCTCGTGGTGAATTCGCCGGCGGGGCCTGGGACGAGGGAGTCCAAACGGAGGCGCGTTTCTTCCTGGACCTCGATCAGGGTGTTTTCAGTCAGCATCAGGACCGCCTGGCCCTGTTTCCCCGCAAAAAGCTCTTCTCCCGGTTGGAGGGGATCCCCGGCCTTCAACTCACGTTCAATCTTCCCATCTGCGGATCGGACGCCGAGCTTTCCGCGAAGCGATTCGGCCCGGAACAACAGTTCGGGTGTCGGGTGTGGTTCCGGGCCGGTCCCAGCGTAAGCGGGGACCCAGCAGGAGCAAATAAATCCCAGGGTCAGCAGGATCCTATTCATGGGTTCTTCCTTTTTTCGCACAAAGGCGGTTTACGCGGCGAATGGGCACCCGGGCCGCCTGCACCGCGGATCCCCGGGACACCCCGATCATTTCGGGAAGGGATGCCCCTTCAGGATACAGGCGGAACGGTACACTTGTTCCATCAACCACAACCTCGCCAACTCGTGGGACGCGGTTTGGGGTGAAAGGCTCAAGGATTGGGCGCAAAGTGCCCGGAGTGGCGTGGAGGGGCCCGAGGCTCCCCAGACCACCAGGGCAATATCCCGGCTGCTCCCCGTCACCCATTTTGCGAACGCGGGGGAATCCAGGGGTCGGCCGTCCGGGTCCATGGAGACTAAAAGTCCCCGCGCCGCGAGGGCCTTCAACCGAGCCAGGAGCGCTTTCGGCTCCTCGGGCGCGTCTTCCACCGAAAAGGTCCAGAGCCTTTGGGCCCGTTTTTCAAGCTCGGACGCGGCGTCCCGGAGCCGGTGGTCCTTCCATTTACCGACGAAGACCAGCCTCAGCACTTCAGTCCCCCTGCCCGATCCGGTCCAGGAGGGCCCGGAGCGGTTCGCCTTGCCCCTCGAACCACTGGGACGCGATCTTGCGGAGCTCCCTCCGGTGGACCGCCTCGATCCGGATCGAAAGGACCGGCTCGGTGACCGAAGCCCGCGCGATGCCCCAGCCCGCCGGGAAGACGGCCCGGACCCCGTCGACCCGGGAAACCTTCCCTCCCATTTCCTTGGCGCGCTTCTCCAGGGCCTCCAGGAGGGTCGGCAGGTTCGGCAAGTCGATCTTGACCTTGACGTCGTGGGTCGAGACCCTCGGCGGGAAGGTCTCGTGGATCTTGGAGAGCGGCTGACCGAGTGCCTTGAGGATTTCCATGAATTTCAGGCAGGCGAAAAGGGCGTCCCCCGGGTAAGACCCCGGCAGGAAAAAGTGGCCGCTGGCTTCCCCACCCAAGACCGCCTTCTCGTCCCGGATGCGGGTATGGATGAAGACGTGCCCCGACCTTTCCAAAACCGCCTCCCCACCCGCCTCCCCCACGAGTGTTTCCACCAGGTCGAAGCTCTTGGCGTCATAGACGACCTTGCCGCCCTTGTGCTTGGCGAGGTAATGCCTCGCGAAGATGCAGAGCGCCGCGTCGTTCGGCAGGGGGATCCCCTTGTCGTCCACGAAGGCCAC
>CAYMOV010000202.1:0-3894 GCA_964392085.1 uncultured bacterium | reverse complement strand
TTGAGTTTTCGCTGGGCGTCTGGCTGGTCGTCAAGGGCTTCAATCCTTCAGCCATGGCCGCCCTCGGATCCAATCATTAGACTTGTCCTGGCATCCGCCTCCGTTCTAACGCCTTGTCCAGGACGGGTCCCCGGAATGGACAACTTTAATCCCACTTAACCCCAACCTTAGCATCTTTAAACGAAGGGCTTCGCTTTAATACCTCAAGAAAGGATTTTTCTTTAGCATCGGGATGAAGCAACTTATTGAGATTCTCATTAGCGACTTTTCTTAACTTAGTGTCCCTGTCCTTCGCCGCCTGCCGGAGAAATGGAACCATTTGGGCATCCATTCCCCCAATGAACACGATTGCAAAACCGCGTTGATCACGCGATCCGCTCTTTAGTATTTCTAGTATCCGGCTTTTGTATTTCATTTCTTTGGTCATCTGGTACAAAACGATAGAAGCAAACACATCCTCATAATCGTTCTTCCCGACATCCTTGTCCAAAATCGGGATGACGGACTTGTCGCCTATTTGTAACATAGCCTGAGAAATTCCCATTTTGATGCCGCGCTCATCTTTTCTCAACCAGGCATCTACTAAATCCGGAACCACACTGGCATCCATAAATCTCATGGCCATCACCGCAGAGATACGCTGCTGATAATCTTCGCTTTGCAATAGTTCCTTCAATATTCCCCGAACATCCGAGTGTAAGGTTTGATCTTGCAAGTATGGCAAGAACACTACGACAGAGTATTTTTCTGCATCAGGAATGTTTTTATTCCAAATATAACTTTTGATCGCGGGAATGCGTAACCAATGACAATTATTGAACATCAACCTCGCGATGCGAATGTTTTTATCCACATTATTATGGCCCGTGTTAACCAGCCATTCGCGCGGAAATAGGCTGAATGGAACGTAATAACCGGAAAATTTAATAAAACCAAAAGAAGAAATGGAGAAAACAAATAGTGCTGTAATAATTATTAAAGCTGTCATTTTACTTTTCTTCATAATCACAATAACCCTCTTCGTAAGGATGGCGCCATTTATCGGATTGTCCTTCCCATAATAGTCCCCGGAGTCTCGGCCCTATTCCAATTCGTCACATAAATAACTGAGACTTGCGGCCCACACGGGGTGATAGATTGAACCTTCCGGCTCCATTTTAAACCTAGGTAATCAACTATACCTGTCCACTCCGGATCCCCGTCGCGGACAACCTTTCCTCAAGGTGATGTCGCGGCCACGTTGCTACCCCAATTCACCGCCACAAACACCCCATTCCCATAGGTGACTGCAGACCAGTTCTGTGAACTGGGGAGTGTTTGGGCCGTCCAATTAACCCCGTCCGGTGATGTCGCTGCCACTGAACTACCCCAGGCAACCGCCACAAACACCCCATTCCCGTAGGTCACTGAACTCCAGTTCACCGAACTGGGGAGGGCGCGGGGCGTCCAAGTGACTCCGTCCGGTGATGTCGCCGCCACCGCGCTATCAGCTTTAGCAACCGCCACAAATAACCCATTCCCGTAGGTCACTGAAGACCAGTTCTGTGAACTGGGAAGGGTGCGGGGCGTCCAAGTGACGCCGTCCGGCGATGTCGCCGCCACCGTACTAGGATCGTCCGAAACCGCCACAAACACCCCATTCCCGTAGGTCACCGAAGCCCAGTTCTGTGAACTGGGGAGTGTTTGGGCCGTCCAAGTGACTCCGTCGGGCGATGTCGCCGCCACCGTACTAGGACCATCCGAAACCGCCACAAACACCCCATTCCCGTAGGTCACTGAAACCCAGTTCTGTGAACCGGGAAGGATGCGGCCCTGCCAACTTCCCCCGTCCAGTGATGTCGCTGCCACCGTACTTGGACCTCCCGCAACCGCCACAAACACCCCATTCCCGTAGGTGACTGAATCCCATTGCAGTAAACCGGGAAGGTTGGGGGAGAGCGACCAAGCGACTCCGTCCGGTGATGCCGCCGACCAATTACTAAAAGTAAGCGCCACAAACACTCCATTCCCGTAGGTTATTGAACTCCAGTACTGCGACATGGGGAGGGTGCGGGCCGTCCAGGACGAGCCTGGTAATGGTGTTACGGTGGGTGTGAAAGTGATGGTCGGAGTAGAGGTGATGGTGGGGCTAGCGGTTGAAGTGGCTGATCTTGTCGAAGTCGGCGTACCGGTCAAATTAACCGTCGGGGTATAGGTTAGGGTGCTCGTATTGGACGGCGTGGGGGTCCAGATGGGTGTCAATGAACCCGTCGGGGTGGCGGTGGGTGTGAAGGTGAATGTCCGGGTCACGGTGTTGGAGTTGGACGGGGTGGGGGTCAGGGTGGGATCTTGGGTCGCGGTGAAGGTCGGGGCTGCACTTGGCTGGGCCGGGTTCGTCGTGACCTTTTGGCGACACGAAATGACGCCTACCACGAGGGCAAGCAGCCCAAACCCCACCAAGAGGAGTTTCCTGTAGTCGGTCATATCACACCTCATCCTATTGATACACTACCCCAATAATAGTGCAGCCATATTTTCATAAATTAGCCGGAATATCCCAGAATGTTGTCGTTTAATAATGTCCTCTTCCACGATTTTCATCTAATTTCAGCTTTCAAGACCAAGGTTGGCAAGTTTATCCGGCTTAATAATGATGGCCATTTGTCCACTCCGGGTCCCCGCCGTGGACGGCTAAATCCGGTTCTATTAGGACTAAAAGTCCACGCACCTATCGATGTTCAACGAAATGGGATGATTTCAGGCGACCCCTTAAGACAAAAACCCCATCCCCACATATCGCGGGATGGGGTTTTAAGCCGCCGGAATACAGCCTAATTGTTCCTGTTACGGACAGGACCAGCCCGCGGACAGAGCGATCCCAACACCACTCGTGCTTGTGCTGCTCAACGCAGTCGCATCGGAGGGCATCAAACCGGATATGGTTCCGCCTGAATAATCTGGATCGTACGGCACCGGGGCCAATGACTCCCAACCATAAAGGATGGTCCCGCTCAATGCGGTGCTTTGAGCCAGCCACTTATAGCCCGTGGTGACCGACACGCCGTTACCGGCATTCATGAGCACCGTTTGGGGACCCCCATCCACAATCGTTTGACTTGTGTTTGCCATAAGGGTGGTGGGGCCGGATCCGTTGTCGTCGTACATGCCGACGATGCAACTGACCCCTGAAGTGTGACCGGGGCTTATGATGCTGGTCACGCGCACGCTAGTTGGGAAATAAACCCGCACAATACTGGTGTAGGTGGAACTACCACCCACCTGGGTATACGGGGGGTAACCCAGAATTCCGCTCGCCGGGCATGCCCAGGGGTTCGGGGTAATGGTGGGGGTGGCGGTTCTCGTCGAGGTTGATGTCACCGTATAGGTCGACGTACAAGGCGTATTGCTTGCGTTCACGCAAGGCGGCACCGGTGTAAAGGTCGCGGTGGGGACGGCCGGAGTGGGGGATGTGGAGGATTTTTTGCACGACTGCCCCACGACTAATACCGTCAAAAGAACCGACATCCCGATCCATTTAGAGGCGTGCTTCATTCGTCCCCCCGCTAGGGATACTTGCTAATGTTGGGTATTAGCGGGCGTTTGACGGGGTTTGTATATGACGGGAATCAATGAGTGGCGTTAGGGGGTGAATAGGGGTGTTCGAAACAAGACGCTGGAAAGGCGCTTACCTACCGGCTTGGGGGGAATCGGCTTCCCCAGCCAAAGCATGAGGCCGAGGACCACCTGGACCAAAATGAGGATCACGCCGAATGGCAGGAGCATCACCGTCGCCCACCTTTTTTTATTTCCTATGTTCACCACTCAGCGCTCCTGCCGGGCCCACGGGCTTCGGCTCTGGACGCCCACTCCTAAGACGTTCAATCATCGCTGGCCACCCGTCCACGACAGGTCCCC
>CAYMOV010000201.1:0-3924 GCA_964392085.1 uncultured bacterium | reverse complement strand
GGATTCCTTGAGTTTCTTCGGGACCGTCAAGGAATGGGCGTGCTTCACCATGCTGTTTTGCACGCTGGTGACGGCTGAATACGGTTCCAAGGTTCACCTCAAAAGGACTTCCGGGGGGTCCACGGGTTCATTTTGACAAGGTTCAGCGGTCAAGAGCCAAAAAAAAAGGCCCCCACCCCGAGGGGTGGGGGCCGAAACTGGGTTTTAAGCCTTCACCGACTTGCGGGCCAAATCGACCAGCTTATCGAAGGCCGCCTGGTCGGAGACCGCCAGGTCCGCCAGGACTTTCCGGTCCAGGTCCACCTCGGCGGCTTTGAGCCCGGAGATGAACTGGCTGTAGGACACCCCGCGCTCCCGGGTCGCGGCGTTGATGCGGGCGATCCAAAGGCGGCGAAAATCGCGCTTATTGACTTTCCGGTCGCGGAAGGCGTAGTTGCCGGCCCGCTTGACGGATTCACGGACCGTCCGGTACTGGCGGCTCTTCGCGCCCCAGTATCCCTCGGCCAATTTGAAGAACTTCTTCTTGCGGGCCCGCTTCGCGACCGCCCGTTTCACTCGTGCCATGACGTATCTCCGTTTCTTCTTTTCAGCTTCTGAGCATTGAGAGGATGACCTTGCCGTCGGTCTTGTTGAGCAGGGGCTGCATGCTGAGGCGGCGTTTGCGCCTCGAGTTCTTGGTCTTCATCAGGTGCTTCCGGCCGGGAAGACGCATGATTTTGACCCGGCCCGTCCCCGTGATCTTGAAGCGCTTCTTGGCGCTCTTGTTGGTCTTAAGCTTCGGCATTCTTGACTTCTTTCTCCGCGGCCGCGGGCCGGTGGGGTTTCGGGGTGAAGACGGCGATGATCACCATCCCCTCCTCCTTGGGGCGCGAATCCGGATCGGCGATTTCCGCCAACTCCTGGACCACCCGCTCCATCAACATGCGACCGAGGTCTTTATGGCTCATCTCGCGGCCCCGGAACACCAAAGTGACCTTCACCTTGTCCCCGTGGTCGAGGAAGTTCCAGGCTTGGCGAAGCTTCGTCTGGTAATCGTGCTCGTCGATCTTGGGCCGGATCTTGATCTCTTTGACCTTGATGACCCGTTGCTTCTTGGCGGCTTCCTTGTCGCGTTTGCGCTGGGAGTACTTGAACTTGCCGTAGTTCATGACCCGGCAGACCGGCGGGACACCGTCGGGCGCGACTTCCACGAGGTCCAGGCCCTTGGTTTGGGCGATGGTCAGGGCGTCCCGGGTTTCCATGATGCCCAACTGCTCGCCGGCGTCACCCACCAGGCGGACCTGCCTGGCGCGGATCTGATAGTTGATACGAAGGTCTCTTGTGGCGGAAATGGCCTTGTTCCTCCTGGTCGTAATAAAAAAAGGCGAATTCTCCCAATGGGAGAATCCGCCTCAAACGGAAAACCGACCGCGAACGACGCGGAACGGAAACGGCCCCAGGGCCTGTTCCGGAACCACTCTCACACGCCCTTCGGCGGCTTGAGGGTGAGGGGCGGAAACCCCTGCTTAGGAGGGTCGAATCTTACAGGCCCCATCGGATGTTGTCAAACAGAAAGGCCTATTCGGCGTGGCTCCCTCCCCCAGGGACGGGGGACTCGGGGAACCGAGGCCCCCCACCGACTGAAAAAGGGGTCCAGGGCGGGCGTTTGTTCAGGCCTTCAGGGGAAGGTCCACATCGGTGAAGTTGTCCATCACCCGGCCCCGAACCATCGCTCCAACGGTTTCCAAGGCTGAGTCAAGGGACACCTTGACCTGCTTCTCCTGGGCGTAACGGCGCCAGGTTATATGACGGTCCGCCGCTTCCTGGCCCCCCACGATCCAAATATTGGGGATCTTGCGGGTAATGGCCGTCCGGACACGTTTGGAGAATGAATCGGATGATTCGTCCACCTCAGCCCTCACCAACTGGCCCCGCAGGCGATCCGAAACCTCCCGGGCGTAGGGGATGAAATCGGCCGCCACCGGCACCAAACGGACCTGGACCGGGGCCAACCAGGTGGGGAAAGCCCCGCCCCATTGCTCGATCAGGAACGAGATGAACCGCTCGTGGGTCCCCAGGGGGGCCCGATGGATGATGAGGGGCTTTTGCTTGGTCCCATCCTCGGCGGTGTATTCCAAGCCGAAGCGTTCCGCCATGATGAAGTCGAGCTGGCTTGTCGAAATCGTCTCTTCCCGCCCCACGACGTTCTCGGTCTGGTAGTCGAGTTTGGGGCCGTAAAAAGCCGCTTCCCCCCGGACTTCCTCCAACTCCACCCCCAGCTCCTTAAAGACCTCCCGGAGGATGTTCTCGGTCTTTTCCCAAAGCGCCTCGTTTTCGACGAACTTGTCCTTGTCCCGGTCGTGGAGCGATAAGCGGACCCAGATCTTGTTCATTCGAAACTTGTCGTAGTAGGCCTTGTGCATGGCCGCGACCTTGCGGAGTTCGTCCCGGACCTGGTCCTCGCGGCAATAGATGTGGGCGTCATTCATCGCGAGGGACCGCACCCGCAACAAACCGGCCAACTGCCCGGATTTCTCGAACCGGTAACAGGTTCCGTATTCCGCGAGACGCAAGGGCAGTTCCCGGTAACTGCGGGGGCGATTGAGGTAAATCATGTGGTGGTGGGGGCAATTCATCGGCTTCATGTAGATTTCCTCGTTGGACTCGGGGTCCTTCTCGGAAAGCCGCATGGGCGGGAACATTGAGTCCTTATAAAGCGGAAGGTGGCCGGACTTCTTGTAGAGATCCCCGTTCGCGATGTGGGGGGTGGCGACCCTTTGGAATCCGTCCCGGAACTCCATCTCCATGGCGAACTTCTCGAGTTCCTCCCGGATCACGGTCCCGTTGGGGAGCCAAAGGGGCAGGCCTTTCCCGACCTCATCGGCGAAGGTGAACAACTCCAGCTCCTGGCCCAGTTTCCGGTGGTCGCGCTGGAGCGCCTGGGCCCGGTCCCGTTGGAACTGCTTCAATTCGGCGTTCGTGGGAAAGGCCAAGCCGTAGATGCGGAGCAGCATGGGCCGGGTGGAATCCCCCCGCCAGTAACTCCCCGCGATCGAGTCCAACTTGAAGCAATCGGGCGGGATCTTGGAGGTTTCCTCGACGTGGGGGCCTTCGCACATGTCCACAAAGGGACCGTTGGTAAAGAAACTGAGGGTCTCGCCCTCGGCGATCAGTTCGTTGGCGTACTCGACTTTGAGGGGTTGGTTCATGCTCCCCAACTTCACGAGGGCCTTTTCCTTGGAGAGATCCTCCCGCTGGAAGACTTGCTTCTCCTGGAGGATCTTCCGCATGCGCTTCTCGAGGTCGGGCAGGTCCGATTCGGCGAGGGGTTCGTCGAGGAGGAAATCGTAATAAAACCCCGTGCGGATCGGGGGGCCGAAACCCAGTTGGGCCTTCGGCCGCACTTGGAGAACGGCCTGGGCCAGCACATGCGCCAAGGAATGGCGAAGCTGGTAAAGCCCTTCTTCCATACGGTGTTTTGGTTCGTATTTATCGGCCATGACTGCCGTCCGATCCCCCGGAGGGATTCAAGAAAAACCCCGGGACGCGTCCCGGGGGGCGTGGAAAATGGTGGGCGTAACTGGACTCGAACCAGTGACCCCTTCCATGTCAAGGAAGTACTCTAACCAACTGAGCTATACGCCCACGCCGATGGACGGATAAAAAAAGCCGCCCGACAAGGCCGGACGGCTGAACGGATTTTAGGGACACCCCGGGGGGGTGTCAAGCACGACCCGCAGTCGATCTTCTTTCCCGAAGCTCCGACCTAAACTAAAATTTATTGTCGCTGGGGTATGGAAGATGACCATTCCACCCACGATAGTCCGAATCCGGGACCCGCGGAACGCCTTCCCAGGATGGGCTAGAACCGGCTTAAAAAGTTGCCTCGGGGTACATAGGGGCAGAGCCCATATGAGAGTGCGCATCGGACGGTCCGCACAACGT
>CAYMOV010000200.1:1157-3961 GCA_964392085.1 uncultured bacterium | reverse complement strand
CGAACGGCTGGTGGACGCCCGACAACACCGCCTATACCCCGGGCTTCCAGGGCAACGAGACCTACCGGGGCACGACCTCCAGTTACGGCACCCCGTCCTTCCTGACCGACGGCAACAACGCCACGGCCTGGAAGTCCCACCCCGACACCTATTTCCCCAACCATCAATGGGTCTATGTGGATCTTCTCTCGGGCCAGGCCGCCGTGTCCCAGGGTTTGACCTCGGCGACGGTCAACGCGGTCACGATCGTTTGGGGAACACCCTACGCCACGCAGTTCACGGTGCAGGCCTGGTACAACACGTCGGGCTGGCCCCTGCCCTACCAGGACCAGCCCGAGACCCATTGGCTCAACACGACCGCGGTCAACGTCACGGGAACCGGCGGCACCCAAGGGGTGACCTTCAGCCCGGTGGTGACCCGTTACATCCGGATCCTTTTGACCGCCAGCTCGGTCTCCCCGGCCCAATATTCCATCGCGGAATTCAAGTGCTACGCCGGGGTGAACCAGGTCAGCCAGAACGTGGCCGCCTCCACCAACAACTCGCCTAACCAAAGCTGGTGCGTGGCCTCCAGCACCGACCCGGCCGACAGCCTCAACTACCTGCCGACCTTCCACTTCGAGAAGTTCATGGACTACATCCACGCCTTCAGCCCCGCCGGGGTGCCCATGATCACGGTCAACTACGGCACCGGCACGCCCCAGGAGGCCGCCGCCTGGGTGCATTACGCCAACGTCGTCAAGGGCTACGGGATCAAGTATTGGCAGATCGGCAACGAGACCGAGGGCAGTTGGGAAACGGGAGGGCCCATCAATACCCGGGACTACGTGCAGAGGTACATCGAATACTACGACGCCATGAAGGCCGAGGACCCTTCCATCATCATCACGGGCCCCGTGGCGGGCGGGTTCAACGACTCCGCCAACCTGTACGATGGAACCGCCGTGGTCCAGGACTTCATCGCCTTCCTGCACGCCATGGGCAAGGACTCGTACATCAACGCCCTGGACTTCCACTGGTACCCCAACTACGGAAACTACACCGATGCGGCGGCCCTGGCCAGCACCTCGACCCTCGACACGTACAAGGGCCAGCTCACCGGGTGGCTGGGCGGCGTGGCGAACGCCTCGACGATCCCCGTGTTGATGACGGAATACAACGTGGACCCGGGGGACGAGAACTTCCAGCTGCGCCTGCCCGAGGGGCTTTGGGTGGCGGACGCCCTGGGCCATTTCGTGACGGACTTCGGCAACCGGGGTTACACGAACCTTTGGGACACCCTCAACGGGGGAAGCGGCACCACCTCGACGACGGGCGGCGACCTGGGCTACCTGCAGGTCACCGGTGGGCCGTACCAGTACCAGGAAAGGGCCAGCTACTGGGCCATGCAGATGGTGGCGGCCCGCTGGTCCCAGCCGGGCAGTTCTGCGAGCCACGCCCTTTTGTCGTCCACCTCGAACCAGCCGCTTTTGGCCGTTTACGCCGACCGGCGGCCCGACGGCGACCTGTCCCTGCTGATGGTCAACAAGGACCCGAGCAACGACTACGCCGTGACGGTGAACCTCTCCGCCTTCACGCCCAACGCCTCGGCGGCCGGGTGGCGGTTCGACTCGACCAACTACGCCTGGACCACGGCCGCCGTGCCCTACCACGCCTCGCCCGACCAGGCGCCCACGACCTTCACCCAGCCTTCAGTGTCATCCTCCTTCCCGGTGACCCTGGGGCATTACTCCATCACGGTGCTCCAACTATCCAACGCGTCCTTTCCCACCAACACCCCGACCGCCACCCCGACGATCACCTACACCCCCACCTCGACCCCGACGGTGCATTACGGGCCCGTGACCTTGATCGACGACTTCGAGGACCCGTCCCGCAACGGTGTCCCGCCCGCCCGCACGAACCTTTGGGGAGGGCCCTGGGAGACGTCGGTGGACCCCCACAGCGTGATCGGGGTGGTTTATGGGGTGCCTGGCGCCGCCGGCACCAACAATTCCGCCCATGTCACCGGCACCATCGGCATGGTGCCCACGCCCGGTTGGTCGAACTACGACACCCGGCTGTACGGCGGCTGGCCGCCCACCCCCTTCAACGCCGCCGCGGCGGGCCTCGTGGGGGTCCAGTTCTGGTTTTACGGCGATGGGGCCCAATACCGGGTGTGCCTAACGAGCTCAGGGGTGACGGACAACGATTATTACGGCGTCAACATCACGCCGCCCGCTGGCCAATGGTCCTTCTACCAGATCCCCTATGTCTCCATGACCCGCCAAGGATGGGGAACCCAAACCGGGTTGCCCACGAACTACGGGGCCACCGATGTCACGGGGGTCATGTTCAAGACCCAGGGCGCCGGGGGGCCCTTCGACTACAAAGTGGACCAAGTGGCCTTTTATGACGGGACCGCGGCCTACACGCCGACCGGCACCCAGACGCCCAGCATGACCTTCACCCGGACGTTGACGCCCACCCAGACCCTGACGCCGACGATTTCCCCGACCCCCACTTGGACCCTGACCCCCACCGACACCCTGACCTGGACGATTACGCCCACCTCCACGTGGTCGCCCACGCCGACGGCCACCGAAGTGCCGGGGGCGGACCCGGTGATCTGGCCCAATCCCGTGAAGGACCAAGATACGGTGAACCTGAGGTTGAGCCTGCCCAAGGAGGGCCAGGTGAGGGTCCGTTACTTCACCACGGCGAACCGGATGGTCGGGACCACCGGGTGGTTGGACGAGCCGGCGGGCATCTACGACCTGCCCCTGCCGCTCCAGGCCGACGGCGGCAAGCCCTTCTCGAACGGG
>CAYMOV010000200.1:0-1057 GCA_964392085.1 uncultured bacterium | reverse complement strand
GGATAATACCGGCACCTTCCTGAAAGAGGCTTCCCGTGGCCGAGCAGTTCACCCAAATCGAGCGCCGCAAGACCCGCGCGGTCATGGTCGGCAAGGTCCAGGTCGGGGGCGGCGCCCCCGTCTCGATCCAGTCCATGACCAACACCTACACCTACGACGTCGAGGCGACCCTCGAGCAGATCAAAAGGTTGGAGGACGCGGGCTGCGAGATGATCCGGGTGACGGTCGAGAACCTGAAGTCCATCAAGGCCCTGGCCAAGCTCAAGGCCGGCATGCGCACCCCCCTCATCGCCGACATCCATTTCTCCCACCAGAACGCCCTGCAGGCCATCGACGAGGGCGCCGACAAGATCCGAATCAACCCGGGCAACCTCGGCGGCCTGGACCGCCTGGCCCAGGTCGTGGAGAAGTGCAAGAAACACCATGTCGCCATGCGGGTCGGGGTCAATTCCGGATCGCTCGAGAAGTCCCTGTTGGAGAAGTACGGCCACCCCACCCCCGAGGCCATCGTCGAATCGGCCATGGGCTACATCAAGTTCATCGAGGCCATGGGCTACTACGACATGATCATCTCGGTGAAGAGCTCCCACGTGCCGACCATGATCAAGTCGTACCGTCTTCTGGCCCAGCAATGCGATTACCCGTTCCACGTGGGCGTCACCGAGGCCGGCACCAAGATGCAGGGCATCACCAAGAGCGCGGCGGGCATCGGCGCGGTCCTGGCCGACGGCATCGGCGACACCATCCGCGTGTCCCTCACCGCTGACCCGGTGGAGGAGATCAAGGTGGCCACCCACCTGCTCCGTTCGCTGGGCTACCGCAATGAAGGGGTCGACATCGTGGCCTGCCCCACCTGCGGCCGCTGCCACGTGGACCTCGAGAAGATCGTGGACCAGGTCGAGACCGCGACCCTCACCATGAAGACCCCCATGCGGGTAGCCATCATGGGCTGTGTGGTGAACGGACTGGGCGAGGGCGCCGAGGCGGACGTCGGCCTCTGCGCCGAGAAGGGCCATGGGGTCATCATCGAGAAGGGCGAGATCAAGGAACGCCTGGA
>CAYMOV010000199.1:229-4013 GCA_964392085.1 uncultured bacterium | reverse complement strand
GGCGTCGGGGTGGAGGTCGACGTGGCGGTAAAAGTCGGCGTAAAGCTGGCGGTGGAGGTCGGGGTGAAGGTCGCCGTGGGCGTCGGGGTGGAAGTCCGGGTCGGCGTGAAAGTGGCGGTCGAAGTCACCGTGTTGGTCGGGGTCGGCGTCGCCGTCGCCGACGGGATCGGCGTGTTCGTGACCGTCGGGGAGAAGGTAAAGGTCCCCGTGGCCGTGGCGGTCGGCGTGGAGGTGCTTGTATAGGTTGCCGTCGGTGTAAAGGTCGTGGTGAACGTTGGCGTCGGCGATGGGGTCGGCGTCGGGGTCTGGGTCGGCGTCGGCGACTTCGTAGAGGTGAAGGTTGGCGTGGCGGTAGCCGACGGAGTCCAGGTGTTTGTCGGGGTCGGGGTGAAGGTATTGGTGTCCGTAATCGTCGGGGTCGGCGTCGCAGTGGCCGACGGGATCGGCGTGTTCGTGATGGTCGGCGTAAGGGTATAAGTCGGCGTCGGGGTGCGCGTAAGGGTGAAGGTGGCCGTGGGGGTTGGCGTAAAGGTGTTGGTGTTCGTCGGCGTAAAGGTCCGGGTCGGGGTGAAGGTGAAGCTGGGGGTCGGCGTCGGGGTATAAGTCGTTGTCGGCGTGAACGTCGCCGTGAAGGTAGCGGTCGGCGAGGGGGTCGGCGTCGGGGTCTGGGTCGGCGTCGGCGATTTTGTGGAAGTAAAGGTCGGTGTGAAGGTGCTCGTTGGGGTCGGGGTCAGGGTGTTGGTATTCGTGATGGTCGGGGTCGGCGTCGCCGTGGCCGACGGGATCGGCGTGTTCGTGATGGTCGGCGTGAAGGTAGGGGTTGGGGTCATGGTGCGGGTGAAGGTGGGCGTGGAGGTGGGGGTCGGCGTAAAGGTGAAGGTGAAGGTAGGGGTAAAGGTCCGGGTCGGGGTGAAGGTGAAGCTGGGGGTCGGCGTCGGGGTATAAGTCGCCGTCGGCGTGAACGTCGCCGTGAAGGTGGCCGTCGGGGATGGGGTCGGCGTCGGGGTCTGGGTCGGCGTCGGCGACTTCGTGGAGGTGAAGGTCGGCGTGAAGGTGCTCGTCGGGGTCGGGGTGAAGGTGTTGGTGTTCGTGATCGTCGGGGTCGGCGTCGCCGTGGCCGACGGGATCGGCGTGTTCGTGATCGTAGGCGTAAAGGTATAAGTCGGCGTCGGGGTGCGCGTAAAGGTGAAGGTGGCCGTGGGGGTCGGCGTAAAGGTATGGGTGCTCGTCGGCGTGAAGGTCGGGGTCGGGGTGAAGGTGAAGCTGGGGGTCGGCGTCGGGGTCTTCGTGGGTGTCGGCGTCGGCGTAAAGGTGTTCGTCGGGGTCGTCGTTGGGGTGAAGGTAAGGGTATTCGTCGGCGTGAAGGTGTAACTCGGCGAAGGCGTCGGGGTCTGGGTCGGCGTCGACGACTTCGTGGGGGTCGCCGTCGGCGTGAAGGTGTTGGTCGGGGTCGTCGTCGGTGTGAAGGTATAGGTATTCGTTGGGGTAAAGGTACGGGTGGGCGTGAAAGTAAAACTGGGGGTAGGCGTCGGGGTTTGGGTCGGCGTCGGCGACTTCGTGGGGGTCGGCGTCGGCGTGAAGGTGTTGGTCGGCGTAAAAGTCAGGGTCGGGGTGTTGGTAAAGGTGTAAGTCGGGGTGGGAGTGGAGGTAAACGTCGGGGTATTCGTCTTCGTCGGGGTTGGCGTAAGGGTATTGGTGTTGGTATTGGTCGGGGTGTTGGTAAAGGTAAACGTCGGGGTATTCGTCTTCGTCGGGGTAGGCGTGAAGGTGTTGGTGGGGGTCGGCGTAGGGGTATTGGTGTAGGTATTCGTCGGGGTGTTGGTGAAGGTAAAGGTCGGGGTATTCGTCTTGGTCGGGGTTGGGGTGAACGTAAACGTCGGGGTGAAGGTGTTCGTCGGGGTCGGGGTCCTGGTCGGAGTGGGGGTCGGGGTATAGGTGAACGTCGGGGTGAACGTCAGTGTCGGCGTGAAGGTGTAGGTGAAGGTGGGGGTATTGGTCTTGGTCGGGGTGTTGGTGAATGTAGACGTCGGGGTGAAGGTGAACGTCGGCGTGAAGGTCCGGGTAAAGGTGAAGGTATTCGTCGGTATGATCGGGGTCGGGGTAAAGGTCCGGGTCGGTGTGAAGGTGAACGTCGGCGTGAAGGTGTAGGTGAAGGTCGGCGTCGGGGGGCACTGGATGGTGATTGCGATGGTTCCGGAGTTCACCGTGTTGCTGGGCCAAGCCATTTGGGCCTGGTTCGTGTAGACGGAACAGGCCTGGGAGGCCTGGACGTAATAATTCTCCGCGACGACCGTTACCGAGACGCAATAAGGCGTGCCACCGGTGGCGAAATCGGCCCCCTGCATCCCCTTGGTCCAAACGATGGTGGCCCCGGTCCCCCAGTCGTACACCAGACCGTTCGGGTCGGGCGTACAGCCCAAGCCCTTGCAGGTGCTCGGGATGATATTGGTGCCCTGGAATTGGCCGAAGGAGGAACTGAAGAAATTGGAATTGTCCAACATGCTGACGGCGCCCGTCGTGACGGGGCCGCCCGAATTGCAGATGTTCAAGGCGAACGAAACGGTCGCCGAGGCCCCGGAAGGGATGAGCCCCGGGGTTCCGACCCAGCTCTTGACGATGGTGATGTTGGGCGGGGGGGGCGGGGTGACGGCGTTCACCGTGAAATTTTGGCTCAAATACACCAAACCGCAGGACGAGTCGCCGAGGCCACCCTCACCGGCCGAGGTGTTATAGGAAAGCACCGGGACCGGTTGTCCCGTATAGGGATCGATGACCGTCTTGGACCAAACTTGGCCGCCCGACTCGCCCAGGTTCGCGGGCACCACCACCGCTGCGGCTCCCCAAGCCCCCGTGAGGGTGGCGTTATTGTCGTACCAATTTCCGCCGGTAACCGGCGGCGCGGTGCTTGGCGCGCAGGCGGGAGCCGTCCCGGTCCCCTGGTTGCTCCACTCCTTGGTGTTGGCGCCGTTGCTGCTGATATAGGCGTTGGTGCCGCCCGCGCAGGTGATGTTCATCCACCAGCTTCCAAACATGTCGTGGCCTTGGGCGTTCTGGACCTCGGCGGCGATGGTACCGCTCCCCGTGGAGGTGATGCTGCTGAGGATCGTGGCGTTGGTCGTGGTGACGCAGACGGGAGTGGGGCACACGCCCCATGCGGGACCCTGTCCTGAGGCACAGAAGACGTGGACAAACCGAAAATCGTTGCCGACTCCGATCTGAACCCCGTTCACCCAGATGGTCATATAGTCGTCCGCGACGCCGCAAACCTGTACGCTGGTCGCGGTACAGGCCGCGCCCAAGACGCTTTGAGTCGGTATGTTTGCCATCAAGAGCATGACGATGATCAGGGTTTGATGGAGTCGTTGACGGTTCAACTGGTACCTCAGGAATGTGCCAAAAAAAGGTTTTGAGGCGGTTTTAACGTTCCACTCTACCCCAAAAGCCCTTGTTAAGAATTATCCCAGGGTTTTCTTCAAAAGGGGCCAAAAAATGATAGCGGTTTCACATCCCTCACGCTAAATATCCATTGGGTCGCCCATGAGGACGCCCTGTTCTGAAAGCCCTGTCAAGGTAATCAACCTGGTTTTATCGACGACATTCCCTTAAATAATAGGCGTTTTATAGCCGATTAACTTCTCCCCATTCCCTTGGAATGGGGCACTGAAATGCGGTCCTCGCCTTGTGGGCTCGTCCCAAGCCGCTCAATTGTTTTTGGATGATTCGCTTGGTCCCATTCCCTTGGAATGGGGCACTGAAATGCGGTCCTCGCCTTGTGGGCTCGTCC
>CAYMOV010000199.1:0-129 GCA_964392085.1 uncultured bacterium | reverse complement strand
AGCCGCTCAATTGTTTTTGGATGATTCGCTTGGTCCCATTCCCTTGGAATGGGGCGATCCAGGCGTCGGCTTCACCTTGAAGGCGAAGCCTGGAACATTGATTTATTTCTGAACCAACAATTTCGTGAT
>CAYMOV010000198.1:0-4063 GCA_964392085.1 uncultured bacterium | reverse complement strand
GTGCTGGGGGGGCGGGCCATGGAGATCGTATACGACGAACTGTCCATCGACGGGTTCGTGGCCAAGGCCTTGGAGGCCGCGCCGGACAAGCCGATCCTCATCGACCATTTCCTCGAGGACGCCATCGAGGTGGACGTGGACTGCGTGTGCGACGGCAAGACCGCCGTCGTGGCCGGCATCATGGAACACATCGAGGAGGCCGGCATCCACTCGGGCGATTCGGCCTGCGTGATCCCGCCCTACACCCTGCGGGGCGACCAGCTGGAGACCATCCGCCAGAACACCAAAGCCATGGCGCTCCAACTCAAGGTCAAGGGCCTCATGAACGTGCAATACGCCATCAAGAACGACCTAGTGTACGTGCTGGAGGTGAACCCGCGGGCCTCGCGCACGGTGCCGTTCGTCTCCAAGGCCACGGGAATCCCCTGGGCCAAGGTGGCCGCCCGGTTGATGTCGGGCAAGACCATCGCCGAACTGGGGGTGAAGGACTACAAGGCCCCCAAGCACGTCTCGGTCAAGGAAGCGGTGTTTCCCTTCAATCGGTTCCCGGGTGTGGATACCGTGTTGGGCCCCGAGATGAAGTCCACCGGCGAGGTGATGGGCATCGACAAAGACTTCGGCATGGCCTTCGCCAAAAGCCAGATCGCCGCCTGGTCGCCCCTGCCGCTCTCCGGAACGGTGTTCCTCTCGATCAAGAATAAGGACAAGCGCCGGGCGGTGTTCGTGGCCAAGATCCTCACGGACCTGGGGTTCAGGCTGGTGGCCACCGAGGGAACGGCCCAGGCGTTCGCCAACAACGGCCTCGAAGTCACGACGGTCAAGAAGGTGGCCGAGGGCAGGCCGAACATCGTGGACCTCATCAAGGACGGCGGTGTCCAACTCATCATGAACACCCCGGTGGGAAAGGGCCCCCGGAGCGATGACTTCCAGATCCGCCGGGCCGCGGTGCAGTACCGAATCCCCACGATCACGACCCTTTCCGGCTGCGAGGCGGTGGCCAACGCCATTGGGGCGATGAAACAGCGAGAAATGCAGGTTTGCCCCCTGCAGGATTACCACCCAACCTTGAAAAGCAATTAGGAATGCGCAATGCTGAATTCGGGATATAAGGCCATCGTTTAGGCCGGTCCTGGGCTTCACATTCCCCATCCCGAACTCAGCATTCCGAATTAGGCGTTCATGGATCCCAAACTCCACATCTACTACGGCTACGGCAAGGGCAAGACCACGGCCGCCTTGGGGCTCACCCTCCGCGCCCTGGGGGCCGGGAACAAGGTGGCCCTGGTCCAGTTCGACAAGGGCTCCGACCCGGGTCGCGAGGCCTATTCGGAACGGAAGATCCTCCGTGGCTTAACGGGTTTGTCCCTTTATCCCTTTGGCCTGAACCGGGTTTTAGGGCCTGGGGCGTTCCGTTTTAAGAACGAGCCGGGAGATTTCGAGGAAGCCCAAAAGGCCTTGGCCCAATCCAGGGACCTGATCCAAAACGGCGGAATGTTCCTCCTGGTGCTGGACGAGATCCTTGCGGCGGTCATGTGCAAACTCCTGACCCAAACCGAAGTGATGGGGTTGGTCGACCTTTACCTGCGGAGTCGGCCCTGTGAACTGGTCCTCACGGGGCACCAGGTCTGGCCCGAATTGGTCGAGAAAGCCGATCTTGTGACGGAAATGCGGAAGGAAAAGCATTATTTCGACCGACATATACCCTCCCGGGAAGGGATAGAGTTTTGAGCGCGACATCCCGAACGGACTCGACCCGGGAATGGGGCTTGGTGGCCCTGTTCCTATCGGGGGGTGTATTCCGCTCCCTTGCCCCGGGCCTTTTTGGGGTTGGGATCCCTTCCATTTGGATTTGGGCTTTTTCCCTGGTTGGGGCGGGTGTTTTTTCCTCCCTGGGTTGGGGAAGGGCCCGGACGGCGGCGCGGACCCAATCCACCGCCTGTGGTTGGGTCAGGCGCGCGATCCGGGACCGCCAACAAGCCCTTCGACCCGAGCCAAACGACCTGCGGACGGTCCAACGCAACCTGTCCAGGTTGGAACGGAACGTCGAATCCGACCTGGGAGAGATCCGTCCGGATTTTTCCCGGGAATCCATCGCGCGACTATCCGCCATCCGGGGGGAAATCCTCACGGAAATCGACAGTCCCGCTCAGGCAAGGATCCTCCTCGGGGTCTTGGGGGCCTACCTGGGCGCGACCTTGTCCCGGTCGCCCGGATGGGCTTGGGTCTGGCGGACCGACCCCTTGTTAAAGCAATTCGCCTTCCAGGTCTCGACGGTCCGGAAGGGCGAGGTGGAATACGACCCCTTTGAGGCGGCCGGCCTTTGGCTGGCCGAAGGGAAAAAGCTGGAGTTGCCCTGATGAGCGAACGAGTCCACGAAAAGCTGAGGGTCACCGAAATCTATTCAAGCGTCCAAGGGGAATCCTCTTGGGCGGGGTACCCTTGCGTCTTTGTCCGGTTGACCGGTTGCCCCCTGCGTTGTGTTTGGTGCGACACGGCCTATGCCTTCACGGGCGGCGAGGAATGGACCGTCGGGGACATCGTCCGGAAAGTGAAGTCGTACGGCCTTCCGTTGGTGGAGGTGACAGGCGGGGAACCCTTGGCCCAGAAAAACTCGACGCTTCTGATGGATGAACTGCTCCGGGAGGGATTCCAGGTGTTGTTGGAGACCAGCGGGGCCTTCGACCTGGAAGCGGCGCCCTTGGGCGTTCATCGGATCGTGGACGTGAAGTGCCCGGGGTCCGGCGAGGAGAAGAGGAACCTTTGGGACAACCTGTCCAAGCTGACGGGCCTCGACGAGGTGAAGTTCGTGATCCGCGACGAGGCGGATTACGATTACGCGAGGGACGTGGTGGGACGTTACGGACTCGTGGGAACCTGCGGACTCTTGTTTTCCCCGGTGCAGGGGGAAATGGACCCGGCGAAACTCGCGGAATGGATGAAACGCGATAAGCTCCAAGTCCGCCTCAACCTCCAACTCCACAAGGTGATCTGGCCGGAAGACACCAGCGGCAGGTAAGTTGATCGGATGGACACGGGTCCGGGGCCCGGACTCGGTATTGCCTTTGCTTTCGCCGACCCGGCATCGCTTGGCGCTTCCCGCTTCACCGCGTTGCGCCGGATAATACCGCCGGGCAAGCCGCCGACCCGTCCTCGCCCATGACTTCGCCGGGTGAACCGGCAAACGCACCAACAAATTTACACGGATGGGCACGATGGGAAAATCAAAATCAAGGGTTCGTCAAAGCCGTGAACGCGCGGTGGTACTCCTATCCGGCGGATTGGACTCGACCACTTGCCTGGCCCTCGCGGCCTCGAAGGGCTACGAGTTGTACGCCCTTACACTGCGGTACGGTCAACGGCACCAAGCCGAACTGAAGGCCGCGAAGAGGATCGCCCGCCATTATGGCGTCAAACGACACGCGGCCCTTCATATCGACTTGGCCGCTTTCGGGGGATCGGCCCTCACGGATAAAACAATGAAGGTCCCCAAAGGCCGGTCCATGAGGTCCATGTCCCATGGGATCCCGGCTACCTATGTGCCGGCCCGTAACACGGTCTTCCTTTCGTTGGCCTTGGCGTGGGCGGAAGCCCTCCGGGCGGGGCACATCTACATCGGCGTGAACTTCCTCGATTACAGCGGGTACCCCGATTGTCGACCGGCCTTCATCCGCCAATTCGAGCGGTTGGCCAAATTGGCCACGAAGGGGGGGGTTGAGAATAACTGGGACTTGAAGATCCATACCCCGCTTCTTCGGATGGGAAAGGCCGAGATCATCCGGTTGGGGCGACGGCTGAAGGCCCCATTGGATTGGACGCTTTCCTGTTATGACCCAAAGGCCAATGGAATACCCTGCGGGCAATGTGATGCCTGCCTCCTCCGGAACAAGGGGTTCCAGGAGGCGGATGGATAAGAATGAGCCCCCCCTGCCCTAAAGGTCTCCTGATTTGATGAAATCCAAATAAGCCCTTTGTTTTGTGGTGTTTTGTTTGGCCCCGAGGGGTGACTTATTTCAGGTTGAACGTGTAAAATAAGCGAATCATTCCACCTTGGTGACGGATGCCC
>CAYMOV010000197.1:0-4110 GCA_964392085.1 uncultured bacterium | reverse complement strand
CCGGCGGAAGGCGGCCGAGATGATGGGGGTGGGCGTGGCGACGCTCTACCGGAAGTTGAAGATCTACAAGCTGATGGCGCTGGTGAAGGAATAAATCTGGCACTGAAGCGTGGAAATGTTTTTAATAAGAATAGCCGCATCAGATGAGAAAAGGCCTGTAGAAGGAAATGGATGGGACTTTAGACAGTTTAGGCGTTTGTTATTGTCTTGGCAGGAAGATAGAGAGCAACATCCCCTTTAAAAGGAAATATGTAGTGGATTCTAAAGTAATCAAATGAAAATGCATGTTTGCCATTCTTTTCTACCATTATTCATAAGTCATGTGTCTATCAAAGTGATACGGCAAGCGCGTGTGACCCGCCTACTTGGCTTGTGCCAGAAAAACTGAATTTCGACGGAAGAAACGGGGGCACAATATAATGATAGAAAAATCATCCGCGATGTTTCCCGAGAAGGTCATCTGGGAAATCCCGGATGATGAGGCCGACAACTCGTAACGTTCACAAGCCTACACCATGGGCCAAAGTAAAAGGTTTCCGAGTAACTTACCCATAAAGATTATTTTGTTGGAAGGGGGCAAAATGCACACGTTGGCGAGCGACATTGAGGCTATCGGAACGCGAATACCGGAGCATATTGGGATTATTCCGGATGGGAATCGAAGATGGTCTGAGCAAAGAGGGATGCCCAAAGAAAAAGGGTATGAAAAAGGAATTGATCCGGGGCTGACCCTGTTTAAATTATGTCAGCAGACAGGCATCAAGGAGATTACTTATTACGGGTTCACCACAGATAACACCAAAAGACCGGCGGAGCAAAAGAGGGCTTTTACGGAAGCCTGCATCAAGGCCGTGAAAATACTCTCCGCTGAAAACACCTCCCTTCTGGTTTTAGGCAATAGCGATTCACCGTCATTCCCGAAAGAATTGATGCCTTTTACAAAACGAACAACCTTTGGAAACGGAGGGATCAAAGTGAATTTTTTAGTCAATTATGGTTGGGAATGGGACTTAAATTCATTAAAGCTGGCCGATCCCGCCCTAAAAAATGTCGTCAGTAATATAAAGTCGGCTGAGGTTTCCAGGATTGATTTGATCATCCGGTGGGGTGGACGCAGAAGATTGAGCGGGTTCTTGCCTGTCCAGTCGATCTATTCTGATTTTTATGTCCTCGATGATTATTGGCCGGATTTCAAGCCGGATCACTTCTACCAGGCATTAAACTGGTATCAGGAACAGGACGTCACTTTGGGCGGTTGATGGAGAGGGCGGGGAATTCCGCGTTGAGGCGCCCCAAAGGACCGGCAAACCGCGGTCGGACTTATCTTTTATCCGTTTTTATCCCCAATAGGTTCTTGCCCTTGTTAATTGTATCCTTAACGGCACCGCTCAATTCCTGGACTTGTCCCTTTGCTTTTTGGATCGAACCCTTGGCCTCCAGTTCATGGTTACCAGTAGCCCTCCCAGCGCCTTCTTTTAAACTTCCAACGGCGGTATTGATCGACCCTTTCAACTTGTCTTTGCTCGGGTTCATTGAGTTTTCCTTTTCGGCTTTTGAGGCCCGTTTACGGATAAAACTACCGTTATGTCTACTGGTTGGTGAAGCCCTGTTTTCATTTGCAAATGTCAAAATGGAAAGGAAGCAATTCACTTTCCCTTTAACGAAGGATCAAAACAATAACAACTATCAACAGTACTAATCCCAATCCGCCGCCGATATACATAACTACCTCCTTGAGAAATTACGCACGTACAAGCTGAATTTAAAAAAGCAAGGATTGTGCCAAGCGATACAAGAGAGACGGGAATTTAAACCATCTTTTAACTGGTTGAAACGGCCTATTCCGGTGATTTTAAAATTCAATGAGATCGATGAGTCGTAGACTCCAACCAAAATAATAAAAAGTATTATCATTTTGATCGCCGCGGATCGGAAGGAATGTCCAACTCACAATTTGGTAACTTGTAGTGGACGGCCTCCGTCCCATCCCTTTGGGATGGGACGGACAAAGCTTGCTCCTCGCCTGGTTAACTCGTCGCTATTCGGTCGTGCGACCTTCACAGGTTTAATTTCTCTAAAGGTTGCGATCGGGATTACGGTATTAGATGGCCTCGGCGATAGTGTTGGCTTTGATCCCAGGCTCCCCGTCCAGGTCCGCGATGGTGCGGGTCACCTTGAGGATCCGGTCGTAAAAGCCATTCTGAAACCTCATAATGGCTATTGCAACTAGGATTGGGCGGTTATCGACGACGCTTTTGGAAGTGGTTGTAGGCCCGGGCCGAAAGGCCGAACTTCTCTAGGGTGGCTCTCAGAAAGGCTTGGGACGGCTCATCCAGGGCGCAATACTTTGTGGGGTTGTGGGCTGTGGCGAGGTGGCCGGCCCTGCATTTGCTTAAAGCCCGATTCAAAGTACGCCTCCTCAGCCGAAAGACTGCCACGGCTTATTTTCTCACCCGAAATGGCCAGTCCGTGTTTTGAGCCGGGATGACCCGCCCCACCCTTTGGGTGCCCATTGGGGGCGTTCAATTAGGTATACAATGGTTATCCCTGGGAGGCCCCTGTGTCTGTCGGACCAAATATCCTGATGATCCTCCTCCCCCTACTTTTAATCGCGGCGTTTCTATTTCAACGTAAGAGGAATGTAACGGTCCTCCGATTGGCGATATTCGGGGAGGACCCCCAGAAGGTCATCTTCAACCGGTTAATCCTCGATTTCGCGGAGGTGACGCCCGGGATACGTGTCGAGATGACCTGTCATGCCTGGGCGAATTACACCCGCGAAGTCATCAAGGACATCCGGAGCGGCCGGGGGCCGGATGTCATGGTCATGGAAGAGGCTCATTATCCGGAGTTGCTATTCGATGGCTTGCTGGAACCGTTGAACCAGTATTTCATCAACAGCCAAATGGACATCAACCAGTTCTATCCCCAGGTGGTAGACCGCTTTTTCCTGGACGGTACCCTGTACGCCGTACCCCAGGACACGGCCCCGATTTGCTTGGTGTACTACAACAAAAACGCATTCGACGAATCGGGGATCCCTTACCCGAGCGATGATTGGAACTGGGACCAGTTCGTCGAGACGGCGAAAAAGTTGAAGCGGGTCGACGTGGACGGCCAGGTGACCCGCTGGGGTTTCGTCGAGGGTTATTCCTCGCCGGGGAGCTGGGTCCACGGTTCGGGTGGGACCTACGTGGACGACATCAAGCATCCCACCCGGTGGACGATCGCGACCGATCCCAACAGCCTGAGGGGACTTCGCTTCCGTTGGGATTTGATCCACCGGCATGGGATCTTACCACCGCCCCAATGGATACGGCCCCTTGGGGGCGACCATGAATTGGCCTGGATGTTTGCCCAAGGAAAAACCGCCATGTTCCTATTCGGGCTTTGGAAAGTCTCGCAGTTCCGGGAGATCCGGGACTTCAATTGGGACGTCGCTATGATCCCCCGGGACCCTTCCGGCCGCCTGGATTTCGAACTGGGGGGTACGGCCTATGGGATCCACAAGGGTTCAGTCCACAAGAAGGCGGCCTGGGACTTCGTGAAGTTCATCTCAGACCCGGAATGCGTACGAAAAATGGCGATGGACGGTTTGACCTTACCAGCCAACATGGGAATCGCGAATTCAGATGCTTTTCTCGACGACAAGGATCCCCGGAACAAGAGAGTGGTTTTGACCGCGATGAAACGCGGGAAGTATGCCCCCTTATGTCGGAACTGGTTTGATATCCAGACCCGGATTACTTTGGAATTGATGCCGGCATGGGAAGGAAAAGAAACCCTGGAGGCGGCCCTTGATCGCCTTAGGCCGATCCTGGAGGCGAATCCGCCGGTGACCCAATAGGAGATTCAGGATGGCGGTCGGCATGATGGACGCAGGCAGAGAGTTTAGTATCCAATGCTGAAGAGGCTATATTCGGTCCGCACCTCAGTTTCTCCACAAGTTCCTATCCAAATTCCGGTATTGGATGGCCTCGGCGATATAGTTAGCCTTGATGTCCCGCTCCCCGTCCAGGTCCGAGATGGTGCGGGCCACCTTGAGGATGCGGTCGTAGGCCCGGGCGGAGAGGCCGAACTTCTCCATGGCGGCCTTCAGCAGGGCCTGGG
>CAYMOV010000196.1:0-4229 GCA_964392085.1 uncultured bacterium | reverse complement strand
TTTTTCCTCGGAAGACATCCGGCTCTATTTTGGTTCCGGGGGCCTTTTTTATGGCGTTTAAAAATCATGGTGATTTGCTGCGGTCTCTGCGTCTCTGCGGTGAAATAGGCCGTGTCTTGGACGGCAGTGATGACTTGTATAGAATCTATTCACGGGATGAATAGCCACCAAAATCGCCTTTCGAGGGATTTCCCAAGTGAACTGATGCTCGTTTGCCGACGGGTGGTGTGCCTTTACGCCTCCCCCACCCCCACCATCCGTTCCCTTAACTTTGCGATGTCCTGGGACGGGGCCTCGCCGAAGAACCGCCCGTACTCGCGGCTGAACTGCGAGGCGCTGAGGTACCCCACCTGCCGGCAGGCCATGCCGGCGTCCAGCATCACGGACAGCATCAATCGCCGGGCCCCCTGGAGCCGCAGGACCTTCTGGTACTGCAGGGGGCTCATGGAAGTGACTTCAGCCCCAACTGGGCACCTTTGAACCCATCGGGTACTACGCTTTTAGGATGCCCAGCTGGACAGGGGCCCATTCAGGGACAACGGGAGAACCTGTTCAAGGAATAGATGTTGTTGTTTTCCCCCTCAAAGTAGCAGGTCCCGGCCTTATCCACGGCCAAACCGTAATAAAGGCCCCAATTGAACGTGCCGCTGTTGTCGACCGCCAAACCCAAATAGGCCCCGGCCGGGTTGAAAACCTGGATGCTGGTCCCGGGGGTGTCCAGGACATAGACGTTCCCCGACGAGTCCGCGGCGACCGAGGTCGGCCCATAGAATTGCCCGTTCATCGTGTTCTTGGAATTCACGAAGGAGCCCCATTGGGTGACGTAGGTCCCGGTGTAGGTGAACTTCTCCACGCCGGTCGTATTACCGTTCACGGTGACGTAAACATAAAGCCCCGTCGGGTCCACGCCGATGCCGTAACCCACCGCGCCGTTGCCGGGCGGGGATTGCCATTGGTTGATCGGGACGCCCGAGTAGGTAAAGGCCTGGACCCTCGAGTTGGGGGTGTTGATCCCATCGGTGGTATAGACGTAGCCGTTGATCGGGTTCACGGCGATGCCCTCGAGGTCCGTGAAGGGGGTGGTGGTGCCGGTCGTCCAGCTGTTGAGGAGGTTCCCGGTGGGGCCGAACACTTCCACTCGATTCCCCTGTGTATCCGCGACGTAGAAGGAAGTGGCGGCGGAGTTGACCGCCATCGCCGTGGCGCCCGTGATGTTCCCCCCCGTGCTGTAGGTGTTGAGGATATTTCCGGTGGCGGGATCCAGTTGGTAGAGGTTGTTCCCGGCGCCGATCGTATACAAATAGGTCGGGGGTCCCTCAACCACGGCCATCGGCTGCCCCACCGCGGCGGCGTTGGCGCTGGTGATGTCGTTGCTGAAGGACCAGCTCTCCGAGTAGCAGACCGTGGGGGTCGGCGTGGGGACGATCCCGGCCAAGTCGTTCACCAAGGCGCCTTTCGGGGTTCCCAATCCGGTGGCCAGGTCGTACCCGACGACCGCCGTATAGAGGCTGCCGGGTATGTTGTAGTTGAACCAATTGTTGTTCGAGCCGTCATGGATGTCGTTGAAGTCGGCGGCGTATTTCGCGGGGTTCCGGCCGATGTTGTATAGCGCCGGGTTGGCGAAGCCCAGGGTCCCGTTCCCGGCGGCCAGGGCCTGCTGGTTCACCAGGGCGGCGAACCCCGCCCAGAGGGGCGCGGAGGCGCTGGTGCCATAACCATCGCCAAAATAGGCGATGCTTGTCCCCCCCGGATAACTTCCGAAGACGATCGCCAGTCCATCGGCCAGCGTGGAAACATCCGGCATATTACGGTTGGAGGTTGAAACCAGGGGATTGCCGGGATTGATCCCTACCTGGTAGGCGGGCAGACCCACGGCGGTACAAATGCCGCCGGCGCCCGCGTCGTCGATGTTGTTCCAGGTGGTTTCGGTTTGGTAGGACCCGACGGTCCCCCCCGTCAATTGGGTCCCTCCCACGAGCGTCATGTAGGCGATCTCCGGGTCGTTGTACGGCAGGGGGAAACCGGCGAGGTAGGAACCCGCGACGTTATACGACCCCTTGTCCCCCTCGGCCATGAAGAAGGACTGGCCCTGGGCGGCGTAGGCCAGGAAGGGGATCAGGGTGTTCGCGTCCCCAAAACCGTACCACGAACAGCTGACCTGGCTGGAAAGCGGGATGCCCGCCGGCGGCGATGCGACGTTGTCCAAGACGTCGTTCGCGACCACATCGTAGGCCAACTGGGTGAAGGGCACGGGCTGGGCGCCCTCATAGACATAAACCGCGGAGAGACCCGGCGCCATGGCGACCACCATCTCGATGTCCATGGAGGTCTCCAATACGCCCGTCAAGTCGGAGATGTTCGGCACCCCGTTGTACCCGTCCACCAGGACATTCTGGAGCGGGACGTTCGGCAGCGCCGGGGTGGAGTGTTGTTCGTAAAAAGCGATATCGCCGGGGAAATACCCCTCGAACTCCACCAGGGCCACCGACTGGCCAGTCCCAGTCGCGGAAACGCCGGGGACGTATTCATTCCTTAAGTCATACCCGATCAGGGTGCCGCCGGGTCCCGTTCCGCCGTTGGCCGGCGCCGAAGAGGGGGCGGAGGTGCGCTGGGGGGACGTCCCAGCGGCGGTTTTCGGCAGGTTGAAGTTGTTGAGCCCGCTGATGTGCAGGACGGGCACGCCAAGGTCCAGCGAGGGTTCCCGGTCGAGCGAGTAGAACACGCTGCCGTCGGGGCGTTTGTAGTAGTTCAGGTTCACGTAGAAGGCCCTCTCGATGTCCGCCGCCGTTCCGCTCACGTCCAACAGTTGGTGGTTGGCGTAGGATTGAGTCACCGTGAGGCCCTTGGATTGGGCGAAGCCGCTCAAGGACTGGTAATCGCTTTGGCTTGGACCATACGTCGCGGCAAGGCCGGCGGGTGTCAGGTAATGGTGGTACTGGGGGCTCGCCGGATCGTAGAGCTGCCGGATCAGGTCCTGGAGGCCTTGTTGGTCGCGCAAGGGAAGGCCGATGGCCAACCGCAAGGCCGTGGAACCCGGGACGTCACCCACCAGCTGGGCGTTCCCGAGGGCGGATGGGATGTGGCCCTGAAGTTGTTGCGTCCCATGGACCGCCTCGCAGGGCGGCGGCAACGCCCCCGCGCCGGCCACGAGGCTCCCCTTCCAATAAATCGCGTAATGGACGTCGGTCGCATACCCGCTTCCCGTCAAGCAGGGGCTGTACCAGGTACCGGTCCCGGGACTGAAGTTGGAATAATTGGCCAGGTGAAGGGCCGTTTGCAGGTTGGTCCACCTCACTCCGGCGTTCATCACCGTCGGGTCGGTGTTCCGGACCGTAACCTCCCAATTCGCGTTGGACCCGCAGCCCGGCAGGGGGGCGGCGGAAACCGAGACCCCGTTGACCTGGTGGAAACAGCTGGGGTTCGTCAGGCACCCACCCGTATTCACGGCCCCGACGACTTTGCTTCCCGTGGTGTCATAAACCCAAAACTTGATGCTGACATCCGATAGCTTGACCGGGGCGCCGCTGTTGTCCACCTCGAAGAAGTCCTGCGCCTGGTTGGCTCCGGCGGAATTCGTCAAGACCTTCAGTTGCAATTGAGGTTGGCCGTTTCCGACCATGGCCTGTTCCATAGGTTGGACGGTGGAAGTGGCCGTCACCTGGAACACGGTGGCGGTGAAGGTGGCTGTGGCCTGGGCCTGGGTGGGGGTAAAGGTGGCCGTGGCCTGGACCTGGGTTGGCGTGAAGGTAAAAGTGGGCGGCACGTTGACCGCAGTGAACGTGGCGGTGGAGGGGATGGGATGCGTTGGAGTCCAGGTGAGCATCGGGGGGGTGGTAGGTATAAAATGGTTCCGGAATTCCGGCGAACCATTGGGCCCGTTTTGGGGGGAGTGCGACAGTGCCTTTGAAGTGGGGTTCGCGCTTGAACTTGATGCCAAGGACAGAATCAAAAAGAGTAAAAATAAACCTCTCTTGAGGTAGTTCAAGAACATCCTCCCTGAATTTTCGGGTAATTTGTCAAATGCGTTTATATCAAAAGAAAATTGCCAATGCAACAAATATGACATTACGTATACTTTAAATATGCTTGCCAATGTGGTAACCATCCTTAACCTATAAATAAAAATGGCGATCTTAGAATGAAAGCGCCTTAAAACAGAACCATTTTAAGGTTAAACATAAGATCACTTTTGTTCTTTTAATACTGCCCAATTTCGACCCGTTCACCGC
>CAYMOV010000195.1:0-4318 GCA_964392085.1 uncultured bacterium | reverse complement strand
TCATCACCTTCGAGGCGGCGGACCAGGCAACGTTCAGGTCGTGCTCATGGCCGTCCTTGATGGTGGCCTGGCCCGGCATGGCGGCCTGAACGCCCCCGACGTTGGCGTAGGGGTTTTCCTCGATGCCGTTCTCCACGACGCCCATGTGGTCGTAGGCGGGGTCGGGAAATTCCATGTTGGGGTGCGTGTCGATCTCCACGGCCACCGAGGGGTGGATCGCGGCGGCGTGGTTCAGCGGGGGGAACCCGTTCAGGTCGCCGTAGCCGAGGCCGCCGCCCAGGCCGCCCAGGGCGCCCGGACCCTGGCCCTGGAGCACGAAGGCGATTCCGTCGGAACCATTGGGGTCATAGCCGAGGAACACCGTGAAATCCATGTTGAAGTCCGCCGACAGGTCCACGGGGGTCTTGGCCCAGGCCGACCCCGCCACGCTCTGGACGGTGTTGCTGAACTGGATCTCGTTGCCGCCCACGAACTGCGCGCTGCCGTTCAGGGACCAGTCGCCGAGGCCGCAGCCCGCCATGGAAACCGGCGCCGTCGTGATGGGGGTGGCGGTCGGGATCGCGGGCGGCGTCCCGCTCGCTGTTGGGCTCGGGAAGGGTGACGAAGTCGCGATCACACTCGGGGTCCAGGTCATCGTGACGATCCCCACGGACGAGGTGGGGGTCGGGGTGAAGGTGCGGGTCGGTGTGAAGGTCGCTGTCCGAATCGCGGTGAGGAAGATATCCACGGACGAGGTGGAGGTCGGCGTCGCCGTAAAGGTTCGGGTCGGCGTAGGGGTCTGGGTGGGCGTGAAGGTCTGGGCCAAGGCTGGACCGGTGAACCCGAGGACCCCCATGAGGAGGGTTGAGGCCAAGCTAAATTTCTTGAAGGACGGATAACGGCCCATGGTCTGACTCCCGATCCAAGATTGATGTTTCCGATTGAAGGGAGGCTTGGTTAAAGATTCCTCTCCTTCACCTTCTAGATACTTTTGGGAGCCATAAAATTCCATTTTTTTGGCTTGGACCGGGCGAGCAACCGATTTCCGGAAAACAATAATATGATTCGTGACAGGTTTTGGCCGTCGAGAGGCCCCTTGGGGACTTTTCGGCGGTCGAAGTCCCCCAAAGCCCGCACCCCTCCTTTATCCCTTTTACTTTCAAATATCCGTAGGTCCTTGATCTGGTCGACGGTGATCCATGCCCGCGAACCTCTTCTGATGTTCATGGATTCCAGGTCCTTCCCTCGCCTGATGGTTCCCCGGACCTTTAACGAACGGACGGCGGGCCCCACGCCTTATTCATTGTCCTAAACCCCGAACCTTCCGCCAGGAAAATGTTCCGGAATAATATTATTCGGCGTCAAACGAAGCCGATCCATTGGGTTTTTGGATCCTCCTCGCCCCAAAACTTGTGGGGATCCGCCGAAATATCACCTGGAACAAATTTCGCGCACCCGCCTCTAACCCAATGACGGGATTAAAACTCAAGGTTCGAGGTGGGGGGCATGAAAGTTACCGTAAGTTCGCTGGTGGCGCTAATGGTGTTGGCCGGGTCGAGCGCCCTGGCCGCCGAGATGAACTACGATGTGAGGGTGCGGAAGGCGATTTTGGAGGACGGCCGCCTGCGCCACGAGGTGGCGCGGGTCCCCATGGGCTTCCGGATGGAGGTCGTGGACGATTCCGAGGCCGCCAAGGCCGAGTCCTGGAAGCAGGGCCGCCCCTTCGTCACGGCCCACCCGCAGGAACGCTACTCGGTGCGGCTCACCAACCCCCTGCCGGTTCGGGTGGCGGTCAACCTGACGGTGGACGGCCTCAACTCCATCTCAGGCAAGCCCAGCGGCATCTCGGACGGCCAGAAGTGGGTCATCGAGCCCTACGGCACCGTCGTGATCCCTGGGTGGCAGGTCAGCGGCGGCGAGGCCCGGCGGTTCTTCTTCACGGACAAGCCCAAGAGCTACGCGGAGTGGCGCGGCGAGGCCCTCGGGCGCGACCTGGCCGCCAACTGCGGGGTGATTGGCGCGGCTTATTTCTGGAACCAGGGCGAGCTCGATCGGTACTACGACGACCATCCGCAGGTCATCAACCGTCGGCCCATTTCCTATTCCCTCAACGGGGCCAAAACCTCGAACCGCGCGGCGGGCGCCCCCGCCCCGGCCTCGATGGATTCCGCCTCGCGCGCGGAGGAGCCCGAACAGCAGGCCGGGACCGGCATGGGCGAGCGGCAGGACCACCCCACCTATGAGGTGGACTTCAAGTTCGACACCGGGATGTACCGCCTCTCGCAGGCCCTGGTGTTGTATTACGACTTCGGGAAGTCCCAAACCCCCAATCCTTTTCCGGCGTTAAGTTATGCGCCCGAGATGAATTGAGCCCGGGAAACCCCACCGGCGATTCAACCAGGAGTGGCCCAGAGGATCGTGAAGCGCCTCGAAGGGCCGCCCTGAGTTACGCCCCGGAGATGAACTAAGCGCTTCTGTGGGGCTGAAGCGCCGGATCAATTGAAAACAGGGAATGGAAAATAGACTTCTGGCATCGGGCCCGGGATCCGAGGGATGGATCCCGGGTCCGCGGTTGTATACCCTTCAAACCAAGTCAAAAGGCCGTTTCATCCGGATCATTCTTGGTGAACTCGTTTACGCCCTCAGCCAAAGGCTGACGGGTTGTGATCTTAGTGGCTCATCGGGTTGGGTTGGCTGTTCTTAAGCGCCTTCACCGACCGGGCCTGGTAGGCCGTGAAGAAACGGGACTGGAAGGTCGGCGCCAGGCGCGCCTGGATCCCGTATTTTTCCCTCAAGTAGACCCCATAAACCTCGGCTTCCCAGGGTGTGCAGATCATCGTCACCCGGGGGTTGTCCACCATGTCGCGGAAGAGGTCCGGCACCCCGTGCCTTTCCAGCATGGCCTTGGTGGTGGGGTTGCGCTGGTACCAGGCGAGTGTCACCAGGTCCATCTTCCTGAAGAACCGGAAGTCCCCGAAGGGGTTGATCATTTCATAGGGGAAGGACGAGTCCCAAATCACGCAGAGCCCGCCGGGGGGAGGCGCGAAGCGGTCCATGTCCGCCTGGAAGGCCGGCCCGGCGGCCTCAATGTACCCCGCCACGTTCTTTTCCCAAGTCCCCAACCTCAGGCTGATGAGCGCCAGGGCCGCCGCCAACAGGATCACGGCCCGCCGCCCGTTCTTCCCCTCCCGGGGCGCCGCTTCCGAGAGGTTGAGGTTGAGTCCCAGGAGCAAAGCCGGAAAGACCAACCGCTCGGGGATCTTCAGGTAAAGCCACAGCCCGAACAGGACGCAGGCGATCCAGGCGCCCTGGACCAAGGCGAACCGAAGGCTCGACCGGGGGACCAGGAGGAGCGACAGGACCGCGCTCCAGAGGACGCACTCCACCGACGTCAGGCCGAAGATGATGGCGGCCGTCTCGTTCGGGATCTTATCGTGCTCGAACCGGGGAAGGCCCGCCCGAACCTTCGCCATCTTTCCGGGGGAATAGACCTCCTCGTCCAGGTAGTACCAGTTCGAGAACATGGACAGGTCCAGCTCGGACCAACCCGCCGCGTCGTACGTCCCACGGGTGGACGGTCCGTATTTCAAGGTGTACCCGTTGAGCAGGTCCGCCTGGAGATCCAGGAACCTCACCGCCTGGGCCCAGGCCGGGTCGCGGTCGTAGTAGAGCCGGTTGGCCCCCATGAGGGAGACCCCCACCAGGGCGGCGGTCCCCCACCAACGGAGGGTCGTTTTCCGGTGGGGTGTGAGGACGGCCCTCCATCCCTCCCGCGCCCACAGGGGTAGGGACAGGACAAGGACGTAAAAAAACGCGGCGGGACGGATCAAGAACGACAGGAGAACGAGCCCCGAGGCCAGCCCCAGGACGGCTCCAGTCGGCTTGCGGTCCTCGGTCTCCCAAAGGGCCTTCAGGAGGAGGACCGCGCCGATGGCCGCCAGCGACGAGACCTGCGTCCACTGGAGTAGCGTGAGGAGGTAGAGATAGAGGCCCAGGGTGGCGAGGTGAAGCAGGGTCCGTCGGGCCGGGTGGGTCCCCCAAAGCCCGGAAAGGAGCACCGCCCAGAGGCCCAACGCCTCGACGGCCACGAGGAGAAGGCTGTACCACTGGACGCCGGGAAAACGGGCGTAAAGCGCGTTCAAGCCCAGGGAGAGGTAGGCGTTCAGGAAGAGGTTGTAGGGCGTGGGGCCGGGCGACATGCCGGCGCCTTGGAGGAGCAGGGAGACAAAGACGTCGTCGCAGACTTGGAAGTAGAAGCGGAAGGTCGCGGCTATGGCCGCCAGGATCAACCCCGCCAGAAGGAAGGACGCCAGGACCGGCCGCTCGACGGGGAAACGGG
>CAYMOV010000194.1:1921-4359 GCA_964392085.1 uncultured bacterium | reverse complement strand
GGCGACGGCGGCACCGGGGCCCCCACCACCACGATCAGCGGCGTCAACATGACGGATTACGTCACGATCATCACCGGAGCCGTCCAGTCCTGGCATTGCAATGTGGTTCGGTTCCCCGTGAACCAGGACTACTGGTTCGGATGCGGCAACCAGCACAACGGAAACGCGACGGTCAACACCACGGCCTACCGGGGCATGGTGCAGGCGGTCATCAACTATTGTTCCGCCAACAACGTTTATGTCGACCTGGACCTCCATTGGTCCGGCACTTACAACGGCACCGCCTCCACGAGTCCCTGTTCGGGCGGGGGCTGGGGCACTGCGGCCGGCACTTGCTCCACCTGTTCGGGCCAGGCCCCCATGCCGGACTGGAACGCCGTGACCTTTTGGTCCTCGGTCTCCTCGATCTACGGCAACAACCCCGCGGTGCTCTTCGACCTGTTCAACGAGCCCTTCGGCCCCAACGGGACCGACAGCACCTTCTGGCCCACCTGGCAGGGTGGCGGCTCCGTGGTGGCCAACACCAACCCGGCCCAACCGGCCTACAACACCCCGGGGATGCAGCGGCTCGTGTCGTCGGTCCGGAGCTCCGGCGCGAACAACGTGGTCATCGTGGGGGGCTTGGGCTGGGCGTACGACTTGACGGGGCTCGGAAGCAATCCCGTGACGGATACGGGCTCCGGGAACGGCATCCTTTATTCCTCCCACGTCTACAACAATAAGGGGGTGACCGCCGGGGGATGGGACCCCCTGGTGACCAGCGCCACGACGACCCACGCGGTGATGATCGAGGAATTCGGCGCGGCCGCGGGTGACCCGGCCAACTGGGATACCCAGACCTTGGCTTGGATCAATGGGAGCAACAACCACAATTATGTCTACTCGGCCCTGGCCTGGGCCTTCAGCCCCGATGTGGGACCGACGCTCCTGACCAGCTTCAGCGGTTTCCCCACGACGTCCTATCATGGCGCCCCGGTTTCGACTTGGCTGTACCAGCTGAACCAGACCCCTACCCCGAATTGCGGCGGCGGGAACACACCCACCTTTACGTTCACCCCCACAAGAACCAGCACGGCCACCTTTACCCCCACCCCGACTTCCACCCGGACCTTCACGCCGACCCCCACCCCGACATCGACTTCCACCCGCACCCCCACGCCGACGACTACCGCCACCTCGACCTTCACGAGGACGAGCACTTCCACTTTCACGGCAACCTCGACCCCGACCCGCACTTTTTCGCCGACGGCCACAATCACCTCGACTGTTACCCGGACGAACACCCCGGTGCCGACGAACACCTCCACCACGACTTCGACCCCGACCCGGTCGTCTACGCCCACGGCTTCGCCCACTTCGACCTTTACGCCCACGGCGTCTTCAACCACCACCCCGACCCGGACGAATTCGCCGTCACCGACGAACACAAACACCTTCAGCGCGACGCCCACCGCCTCGTCGACCGCGACTCGGTCGTTTACGCCCACGGCTTCTCCGACTTCGACCTTAACGGCCACGTCAACTGCGACGTCCACGCCCACCCGTACCTTCACGGTCACGGCGACGGCCAGCTTTACCTCGACCCGGACGGCCACCCCTGTTCCGACCAACAGCTTCACCCCCAGCGCGACGCCCACCGCCTCGTCGACCGCGACTCGGTCGTTTACGCCCACGGCTTCGCCGACTTCGACCTTTACGGCCACGTCAACGGCGACGGCCAGCTTTACCTCGACCCGGACGGCCACCCCAGTACCGACAAACACCTTCACCGCCAGCGCGACGCCCACCGCCTCGTCGACCTTTACCTGGACATTGACGCCGATCCCCTCGGCCACCGCCACCCCAACCACTACGGCGACTTTCAGCCCAACCCGAACCGCCACCTCCACCAATACCGCCAGCGCGACACAAACCCTGTCGCCCACATCGACTCCTACCGCGACGTCCACTCGTTCGTCCACGCCTACTGCTACGCCGACCCCGACTTCAACTTCGACCGGTACATCGACCATGACCCTGACGTCCACCGTGACGGCCAGTTTTACCTCGACCCGGACGGCAACCCCTGTACCGACCAACACCTTCACCGCCAGCGCGACGCCCACCGCCTCGTCGACCTTTACCTGGACACCGACCCCAAGTGTGACCGCGACTCCGTCGCCGTCCCCGAGCCCTACTGCGATCGGGACGAGCACCTCCACCCCGACTACGACCTTTACTGCCACCCTGACCGCGACGGCTACGCACAGCCCCGTGCCTTCGGCGACCGCCACGGCCACGCCGACCCGAACCTCCAGCCCAACAGCCACCTCCAGTCCGACACCCAGTGCGACGGCGACGGTCACGAACAGCCCGGTGCCCTCGGCGACCGCAACGGATACGCCCACGCCGTCCTCGACCTTCACCTCGACTAGGACTCCCTCGGCCACCCCGACGGA
>CAYMOV010000194.1:0-1821 GCA_964392085.1 uncultured bacterium | reverse complement strand
CCACGCCGTCCTCGACCTTCACCTCGACTAGGACTCCCTCGGCCACCCCGACGGATACGTCGACGCCTACGGCCACGTCCTCGAACACTTCCGCGGCGACCCGAACCGCGACCCCAACCTCGACGTTTACCATGACGCCGACTGATACCCTCTCCCCGACCCAGACCTATACGTCGACCGCCACCCGTACCCCGACGAATACCCCGACAGACACCTTCACCCGGACCGTGACCCCGACCGCGACGGATACTTCCAGCCCGACGGACACTTTGTCCCCGACCCCCACCAAGACCGGTACGGCCACCTTTACGGCAACCTTGAGCCAGACCCCGACAGTCACCCGGACGTCGACTGCAACGGCCACCCCGACGTTGACCGGAACGTACACCTTCACGAAGACCCCGACCCTTTCCTTTACTCCGACTCCGACCTTCACCTTCACCCCGACGTATAGCTTCACCGCCACTTGGACCTTTACCCCGACCTTCACCTTCACGACTACCTGGACGCACACCCCCACCTGGACCTTTACCCCAACCCACACCTGGACCTTGACGCTGACTCCAAGCCCGACTTCCACCGCTTCGCCGAGCCCCACGAACAGCCCGATTCCTTTAGCGACCCCGACACCCACCCCGACCCAGGGCCCCTGCGGGGACCTGAGCGTCTCGGCCGCCTATCCCAACCCCGTCTTCTGCCTAGGTGGGGGTGTATGCGCGGTCCATGTGGACCTCCAGTCGGCCTGCCCGAGGGAAGTCCATTGGGTGGTGATGACGACCGCGTACCGCAAGATGGCGGAAGGGTCGGCGTTGGTCTCGGGCAAGTTGACCGTAGCCTGGGACCTGCGGGATGAACGGGGAAGACCAGTCTCGAACGGGGTGTATTATTTCCTGGCCCAAGCCGCAGGCGGCTCGTGGAAACGCGTTCCCTTGATGGTCCTGCACTAACCCCCTTTGTCCAGTCCCGATCAGCCACCGGCCCCTTTCAGTATTTGATCCGGTTGCCTTTTTCCCTTCCGGTCTGCCATGATCGGACCCCGTCAAGTCGATCATCCAGGGGGATCTTGTGACCAAACCCTTTTTCAACAAAGAGCTGTTCGCCTTCCTGCGGGACCTGAAGAAGAACAACCGCCGGGAATGGTTCGCTGGACAAAAGGACCGGTTTGACGTTTTCGTCAAGATGCCCCTCATGGGGTTCGTGGGGGCCTTCGGGTCCCATTTGAGGACGATCAGCCCCAACTTTGTGGCGGACCCCCGGCCCATCGGCGGTTCCATCTTCCGCATTTACCGGGATACCCGGTTCAGCAAGGACAAGACGCCTTATAAGACCCACGCCGCGGCCCAGTTCCGCCATAAGGTGGGGAAGGATGTCCACGCGCCTGGGTTTTACCTGCATCTCGAGCCGAACGGGGTCTTCGCGGGCGGGGGCCTATGGAGGCCCGACGCCCCGACTTTGGGAAAGGTCCGGGACGCCCTGGTGGAAAAGCCCGGCGAGTGGAAGGGCCTCTTGGCGGACCCGACCTTCAAGCGAACCTGCGCCTTTGAGGGGGAGAAATTGGTTCGCCCACCCAAGGGTTACGACCCGGACCACCCCCTGATGGATTGGCTCAAATACAAGGATTTCGTGGTCTTCACGTCGTTCACCGAGAAGGAGGCCTGTTCGGGCGGTTTCCTCGAGAAGGTCCTCGCCTCCTACCGAGCCAGCGGCCGGTTCATGGCGTTCCTGACCCGTGCCGTGGGCCTGGAATTCTGATATCTTTTCCCGGGTCTCCGACCCGTTTTGTTCGGATTAATTCCCAGGAAAGCCATCTAAAGACCATGC
>CAYMOV010000193.1:0-4365 GCA_964392085.1 uncultured bacterium | reverse complement strand
AAGGACCCGCACTTCGACGGGAAGATCTACGGCAAGGACTTCAAAGCCATCTCGGCGGCCATGCGAAAGGTCGATCCCAACATTAGCATTGGGGCCGTGGCGATCGACGGGGACGGCGCGGGCGACCACCCCGGTTACCGCTGGTGGATGAGGGACCTGTTGCCCGAACTCGGCGGCGCCGCGGACTTCCTGATCCTGCACCAGTATTTCCTCTGGCCCTACGACTGGCACCCCGAGGGGAACGTCTACCACCCCCCCACGGACGCGGAACTGTTGGGGAACCTCCCTAAGCTCGGACAGGCGTTCCAATCCCAGGCGTCGATGCAGTCGAAATACGCCCCGGGCCAGCCAGCGCTCCCCATCGCCCTGACCGAGTACAACATGGTCTTGGACGCCCCCGAGCCGACCATCCACCTGTTGAACGGTCTCTTCACGGCCGAAGTGCTCGGCGAACAGTTCCGGACCGGATACTCCTCCTCCAACCATTGGCACTGGAAGGGCGGGTTCAGCAAGCTCAAGGGGGACCATGCGCTCCTGTCCAGTTCGGACCCTTCCGTTCCCGACGGGACCCCGCTTCCGTCTTATTACGCCTTCGCCGTCTATTCCCGGGCTTTCGGGGAGTCCGCGGTGGCCGCGGAATCCGGCGACCTCCAAGTGAAGGCCTACGCCAGCCGGTTCAAGGACGGCGAAATCGGGCTGGTCCTGGTGAACGAATCCCCCGCCGCCAGGACCGCGAGGATCGACGGGACGGGCTTCTCTCCGAAAGGCCGATACTTAGGTTGGGTTTTGACGGGCAGGGACTTGGACGCGAAGCGAGTGAGTTTCAACGGGACGGAAGGCCCGGTCGGTGGCGGCGGCCCGTTCCCAATCGATGGTCTTCCACCCTATGTCGGCACTTTCAAGCCGGGCTATCCGGCGGAATTGAACATCCCACCGACTTCGGTTTGCGGAGTCGTGGTTTATTGAGCGGTTGTACCGGGCGAGGAAAACGTCATCCATTGGCGGATATCAATTCAAGTGGTGATTGATCAAACGTTGACCCAATTGCGTCACGGCAAATTCGCCGCCTGGATCAAGCCGCATTTAGGAGAACGATAACCCAAATAAACACCGGGCCCTGAATTGATTATTTGTTATATCCCGACTGATACTTCTCCCGTCATCCAAAAATTTTAACCGCCAAACGGAACTCGGCTTCCCGATACGTCCGGATCATTCGGGACCCCGCGGCCCTTCCACACCACCCGCCTCAAAATCCTTCGGGGGTTCCCCATGCGTCCATGGTTCATCCTGTTGCCCGTCGTGCTGGCGATGTCGGTCTGGTCCTGCAAGAAGAACAGCACCCCCACGACGCCCGGGGATACCGCCCCGCCCCCCATCGCCACCGCCACCTTCTCCCCCACCCCGGGTTCCCCTACCACAACCCCCACGCCGACCAAAACCAATACACCTCCCGCCACCGCCACTTTCACCCTCACCTTGACCTCCGCGGTCACCTTCACACCCACTCCCACTTTCACATGGTCCGGGACTCCTTCCCCGACCTTCAGTTCCACCCCCACCCCGACCTCCACGTCGACCCCTACCGACACACCCACCCTCACCTCAACGCCGACCTTCATCTGCACGGTGAGCGGGGCTTCCAGCGGGGCCCCAGGCGCCCCCGCCTCCACCTGCGCCGCCGCCATCAACCTCGGCGTACTTAACTCCGGGATAATCACCACTTACCACGGCACCGTACCGGCGTCCGGCACCGGTTGGGTCGTCATCACCCTTGGCGGGGGCACGAACTTCGCTACCTTCGACCTGGACTGCTTCGCGGGTTCAGGCAACCCCCACCAGTTCAGCTTCCAGGTGTTCACCAGCTGTGGGGGGGCCGCCCTGACCGTAGTGGGACCCGGCGCGAACCCGGTACTGGAGAGCGGGTTTTACCTTTCCTCAGGCACTTATTACATCGGGATCTCGACCGGTGACGGATCCACCGGCGACTACCGCCTGTTCATCAGCGCTTCCACCCAGGCCACACCGACCGCGACCCCCACGGCCACCAGTGACCTCAACGCGACGTCGGGTTTCACCACCTTCAACTCCGGGCTTTACCAGTTCGGGAACGTCCATGTCTATTCGGGCGCCACGGTCTACGTCGACGGGGCCGTGACCTTCGAGGTCTCGGGTTCCTTCACGGTGGACGCCGGCGCCACGGTCATCGGCGACGCAGGGCAATTCAACGGTGGTCCGGGTTCCCCAGCCGGTGAGAGCGCCGGGGGAAGCCACGCCGGGACCGGCGGGACCTCCTGCGCGATCGCGGGCGGCTCGACCTACGACAACCCCAACAATCCCTTCATGATGGGGAGCCAGGGCGGGGGCGGGGGTGGCAGTAACGACCAGGGGTACGGCGGCAGCTTGTTCGTCCTATTGGACCCGACCGGCACCTTCACCCTGAACGGTATCCTTTCCGTGGCGGGGACAACGGGCATCGGGAACATCGGCAATGGGGGCGGCGGGGGGTCGGGCGGTTCCCTGAACATCAAGGCGGACACCTTTGCCGGCTCGGGCCACATGGATGTCAGCGGGGGCAACGGCGGGGGCGGGGGCTTCGGTTGCGGAGGAAGTGGGGGCGGCGGGGGGATGATCCTCATCAACACCCATACCGCCTTCACTTTCTCGGGCACCTCCAACACCAACGGGGGTGCGTTCGCCACCGGCGGTGGCGGCAGTAACGGGACCGTCGGCACCTCCGGCACCTTCAACACCGCCAGTTTCTGACGGCCCGCGCGGAAGGGAGGGCGAGGGCCCGGGGGATTCTCCCGGGCCCTTTTCTTTCCGGAATCAATTTGAAAGTCCCATCGGTATCAATTTGATCGCTTACATCGTCAACCATCCCCAAATAACCTTCTCACCCTCCAAACAACCACATCATTTCAACCCCTGGGGCCCAAATACCATCACCCGTCAATGGATCCGGGCATGGTCCTTGCTTTACCAAACCTACTTGTTTCGGTGGGACAACCCGTCCCATAGGGACGGGAACTTTCGAACGGAGGAACGCATCATGAAGTGGACGATCAAAACCTTGGCCTTATGCGCCGTGTTGGCCGCAGGGATGGGCCTGGCCCGCGCCGACGACAAGTTTGTGGTCTCAGCGGGGGAAGCGGCGAACCATTACTACCTTTCACTCGGGGACTATTTCCAAATCACTCCGGAGCGCGTGGCGGTTGCCCGCGACAAGAACGTCACCAACGAGGAACTGCCGGTGGTGTTCTTCATCGCCCAGCAGTCGCACATGACCGTGGAGCAGGTGATCGACTACCGCGGCAAGGACCGGGCCTGGAGGAAGGTCGCCAAGCATTTCGGCCTCGGCCCCGAGGTCTTCTACGTGGAATTGAAACAGCCGGAAGGGCCCTATGGCCGTCCCTACGCCGAGTTCGCGAAACGGTCCCGGGACAAATGGGGCAAGGTGAACTTGGAGGACGCCGACATCGTCAACCTGGTGAACCTGAGGTTCCTCTCGGAACACTATCGGGTCACGTCCGACCAGGTCGTCAAATGGCGCGCCGAGGGCCAGCGATTCGTCGATATCGACACCAACTTGGACGTGCCGGGGTTCCGGGCGGTAAACAACTGAGTTCCAGGTAAGGACCTATTCCAGAAGCCGGGTGCCCCTAGGGCCCCGGCTTTTTTTATTGCCGACCAAGCCGGCCCGGCATTGATCCAACCGGTTTTAAATGCTCGGCGATTCATCGGGGGGCTCCACCGTTCTCTGGGGCCCCGCCACCTTCCAGAGGAGGAACCCCAGGATCGGTAAGACCGCAATGACCAAGCACCATACCCATTTGACGCGCCAGGTATAGGTGGTGCGCAGGGTCGTCCGGATGGCCCAAAGGTCGGCGAGGACCAGCAAAATCCCCAGGAACCAGGAAACCAGGTGGCGCTCCCCCCAGTTGCCGCTCAACGATTATCAATCATGGACTTGGGCCCCGCCACATACCAAACCAACAAACCGACGACAGGCAGCACGAGGACCAAGAGGCACCAGAGCGCCTTGGCGGCTGCCGTATAGTTGCTCTGGACGATCACGAGGATCGCCCATAAGTCGGCCAGAAAAACCAGCAATCCGATGATTCCCATCATGTCGCCCAACTCCTGGAATTTAATTTAGGACCCTAACACAACATCTTCACCACAATGGACTCGATGGACCCAATGGTATGATGTTCATAATCCCAACCGCCAAGAGTCGTTAATGAACTTCCACCCGGGGAACATGGATCGTGATGTCGTTGTTCATCCCCCGGTAATGGTTGAAGGCGTAGATGACGGCGATCGTCAGGGCGATCCCCACCAGGATGAACATGGGGTTCGAAT
>CAYMOV010000192.1:0-4419 GCA_964392085.1 uncultured bacterium | reverse complement strand
GGGCCCAACCCCCGGCTGGGCTCGGCAAGTCCCCCATCGTGACGGCCCACCTGCGCCTCAGCCACCCCGTTTTGGAGGGCCACCTGGTCGGCCTCTCGGGCGCCGCCTTTGAGTGGGTCTTCAACCGCAACGCCAACCAGGATTTGAGGATGGAGGGACAGGTCCTGTCCCTGGTCTGCAGCGCGGATGAGGCCCTGGCGAAAAAACCAGAGTCCGAATTACTGGCGCTGGCCTGGGGCGAACTTCGGGACCGTTGCCCCGCGGCGAAAAAAGCCGAGCTGGTGGCGGGCCGGGTGACGAAAGAGCCTGCCGCGACCTTCCGGCTCACCCTGGAGACGGCGCCCCTGCGCCCCGGGCCCTCCACCCCCCTTCCGAAGGTCGTCCTCGCGGGCGATTGGACCGACACGGGCCTGCCCGCCACCGTGGAGGGCGCCGTGCTCTCGGGCCGCATGGCCGCGGGAAACCTCCTGCGGCACCCGGCGCGGTAACCCCATGGCCCTCTCGGATTTCCTGAACGTGGACTTGGCGGCCCAGGCCGAGGACCTGGCCGGCGAGATCCACAAGGTGTACCAGCGAACGAACCTGGCGGGAAAGAACGCCGCCGTGGACCGCCTGCGCCGCGAGGTCAACGCCTTCGCCCAAAAGGTCCGGGAAGCCCAAGCCGCCAAGACCCCCGCCCGCACCCGCGCGCTCCTCGCGGAGGCCCAACAGCTCCTCCATGAATGCGTGCCCCTGATCGATCTCTGCCTGAAGAAGGTCCTTCTGTCGCCCGAACTCCACCAACGTTGGACGAAGTGGCTCTCCCGGTTGGAGGAAGGCCTCCGGGCCTGGAACCCGCCCAATGGATGATCCCGGGCCGGGTCGTTGATCGGGTGGGGGCCCGGAGAACATCCGGCCGGGGGATGGCCCCCTCGGTTCACCCGCCGAACTTGACCCGGTTCCCCACATCCTTCCGCTCGGGGTCCTCCCTTGGTAGGATAAGACCCCATGGCCTCCCGCAATGACGCCCGCGCCCCGAACCGTCCTCCCCTTCCTCCAGCCCCTTCAATCCCGCTAGCCCTCTATCCAGCCCTCTACCTTTTTTCAGGTGTACTACTGTCCTATGTCCCGCTTCCCCTGACGGCGAAGCTTTGGATCGGGTTCTTCGGCTTGGTGCTTCCCGGGATAGTCCAATTTCTCGCGGCGCCCCGGATCCCCTCGCGTCCTTCACGCACGCGCTCCGATCCCTGGCCCAATCCCTCCGTGTTCATCCTCACGGTCTTCCTGGGGGCGGGACTCTTCCTCCGGTTCCGGGGCCTCCTGAGTTTCCAGGCCTGGCCCCTTTTCGACGAAGGAATGTACGGGTTTATCGCCCTGGACCTGGCCAAGCATTGGCGTTGGGAGCCCTACCTCCTTTTCACCCAAAGTCCCCCGCTCTTTTTCTGGATGGAATCCCTTTATTTCAAAGGGGTCCCGGCGGGATTATTCACGCTTTGGCTGTTCCCCGCGATCCTTTCGTCCCTCACCGCGGTCGCGGCCTGCTGGAGCGCGAGGCAATGGCTCCCAAGAAACGCCGCTTGGGCCGCGGCGGGGATTTGGGCCATCTGTTATTGGCCCGCGTACCTCGGGCGTTACGCCACTCTCGAGGTCTTCCTGTTGTTCTGGGAGGTGGTGGCCCTCGGTTGGTTGGGCGTATGGTGGAAGGGCGGAAATAAAGTCGGGACTGGACGGGCTCCCCTGGTCTTGGGCCTCTGGACCGGGGTCGGGTTCTGGATCTCGCACCATTGGCCTTTCGTCGCCCTTTGGCTGGCTTGCGCCGCGGGCGCGTTGGTCCTTCGGTCCCGGGAAAACCGCCGCCGGGACTTTCTGGCCTTTGCCGTCGGGGTCGCGGTCCCGCTGGTTGCCATGGCCCTCATGGTCTTCAACCCGGATTTCGGATGGTACCTCCGGTCCCTTTGGGGGCAAAACGCCGGATTCGGGATGGGGCGTCAGGCGCTCGAGGGACTCCGGTACGTGGCCGCCGTATTCTGGGGGACGCCCCCGTCCGAATTTGGTTACCGTCCCTTTTGGGGCGGTTACCTCAACCCGGTCCTGGGGGCCTTCGCCTGGATGGGGATCCTTCGGGCCCTCCGGCGGCGGGACCTCCCCTCCACCTTCCTCCTGGCGGGGATCGCCTTGGGATTGGCCACCGGGTTTCTCTCCCGGTTGACGGAATATTTCCGGATCACCCACGCCATCCCTTTTTTCCTCTGGGCCGTTTGGGAAGGCCTGGACGAATGGCTGGACGTCCTCCCGGTCAGGCGGCGCCGGTTGGGCCTCACCCTCCTGGTCCTCCTCTCCGTCGGCCTGGATCTCACCCATATGGAGTTGTCCCGGGACCCGGCCGCCAGGCCCGGGGCCCATTGGACCAACGCTTCCCGTTCCCAGGCCCAGGCCTTGGCCTACCGGGAATTGGAGGATTGCCGGGCGAAATGGGGGCCCGGGGCCGTCCTGGTCCAGGTTTCCCCGGAGGTTTACGACCAATCCCTGGGGGTCGCCCTCCACGGCTGGAACACCGCCCACCTACCCGAACAAGCTGGGAAACCTCCCCGTTGGTGGGCGGTTTACTTGGAGCGGGGTTTCGCCGATGCCTTGAAGGACCGGGAGCCCACCGGGCGGGTGGTGCCCTTGCCGGAGGATTTCCATCCGGACCAGCCCTTGGCGCTTTTCATCCGCCCCCCCGGGGTCGGCGGGCCGGACGCCCCTCCAGATGAAACGGCGATCCGTTGGATCAACGTGGACCAGGCCTATGAGGCCGTCGTCCGGGAAACCATCGCGCATAAGGAAGGTCCCGGCCGCTTCAGGATCTTAAAGGAGATTCGCGGGGCGGAACCCTCATGCCGGGGGGACCGGGTCTTGGAGGCGCTTGACGCGTTGAGGCAGGCCCAATATTTCCATACCCAAGCCGTCGCGGGTTATTACCACCCCGAGATCCTCGGACCGGGAGACCCGGTATCGCTCCGGGTGGAGCTTTTGCGGGAAGAAGTGGGGGCCTTGGAACGGTCCGTCCGGGCCCTGGATGTCGAGCCGGCCCAGGGCTATTTGCGGGAAGCCCGCCAGGTCCTGGACCAATTGGGCGGGAAGACAAAAGAATAGGCCGGAAGGGCCCGGCGCGGTCCGATGGGCCGTGTTTATTTGGCCGGAGTCTCGGGTTTCTTCGTTTCCAGGGTCGTCCAACCCACCTTGGACGGCTTGTGCCAGAGGGCCGTCTCCTTTTCCAACCAGGCCACGATGGCCCCGGTGTCGAGCCGCACCTCGTAGAAATAGATCTTGCTGTCGTCGAAACCGATGGTTTCCTTCCGTTGGAGCACCGTGGCGAACTCGCTGGTCTTCATCGAGACCACCTTGTCGTTCTTGTCGAAAATCATGGGAACCGGCCTTTCCGCGGTTATCCCCCTCCGGGAACGGAACACGAGGGCGGAGACGAAACTCAGCTGTTCGGGGGCGTGAACGGCACCCGGACAGGTCCTTTCGCCTCCACCTGAAAGGTGGCGTGGGCGATCCCGAGGTTGGTTTTTACGGATTCCGCGGCTTTCCCCGTCAAGGCCCCCACCTCATGGAGCGGCCGGTCGGCCATCACCAGGTGGGCCGTAAGGTTGAGCTGGCCCGGCCCCACTTCCCACACGTGCACATGGTGCACCTCGAGGATTTCCGGCACCGAGGCCAGGAGCGAATCGCGAACCTGGTCCTCCCCCAATCCCTTAGGTGCGGACTCCAGCAGGATATGCCAGGCCTTCAGGAAAAGCCGGACGGCGGCCATGGCCACGACGAGCGCGATGACAAGCGACAGGACCGGGTCGACCCAGGCCCAACCCGTCCGGCCCATGACGAAAGCCCCGGCCAGGACCGCCACGGAGGAACCCAAGTCGCCCAATACGTGGATCAAGGCGCTTTGGAGGTTCAGGTCGTGGGACTCCGCGCCCCAAAGGATCGACGCCACGGCGACGTTCGCCAGGAGCCCCAGTGCCGCCACGACCCCCAGGAGTTCCAGGTTCGGAAGAACCGGTTGTTGGAGGCGGCGTGTGGCCTCCCAGGCCACCCCGCCGATCAGGGCGAAGAACGCGAAGGAGTTCACCAGTGCCGCCAGCACCTCGAGGCGGGCGAAGCCGTAGGTGTGGCGCCCCCCCGCGGGGCGGGCGGCGAACTGGAGGGCCGTGAGGGACACGAGGAGCGAGGCCAGGTCGGTCAGCATGTGCCCCGCGTCGGACAGGAGCGCGAGGCTGCCGGACCATAAACCTCCCACGACCTCCAAAATGAAAAAAGCCGCCGTGATGCCCGAGGCCCACAACAAGCGGGTTCGACGCGGCATCCCGTGGTGATGGCCTGCACCCATTATGGATTCACTCCCCTGTTCCAATGGCCCTTCCGGGCCGAGGCCACCAGCCGAGGCCCAAGCTTGGA
>CAYMOV010000191.1:0-4435 GCA_964392085.1 uncultured bacterium | reverse complement strand
AAAAAAAAAGCCCCGGATCGTTGGATCCGGGGCACCCTTGCCCAGCGCTAACCTACTACGCCCTTTTCGGTGGACAGGAAAAACTTGATGGCGCTCTTGCGCTGTCCGTCGATTTCGAGGTGGATGAACTCGGGCTTACAATGGGCGTCGAGCCCGTCGCCCTTGAGGAAGCCCCGGGCGATGGCGATGGCCTTGACGGTGTTGTTGACGCTCTCGGGGCCCATGGCCACGATCTCAACGACCTTACCGTCGCGTACGTTGTTGGCGATGGCGCCCGCAACCGTGGAAGGGTTGCTCTTGGCGGCCACCTTGAGGGTGATGGTGTCCATAGGTGTTGCTCCCGCCCCAGGCACGCCTTGGGCGTCCTCGGGGGTTCGGTTCCCTTTTCTTCCCGTCTTGTACGGGTCCAAGTTTTATACCATCCCCCGGAGGGGGCGTCAACAAAACGGGCCGACCGATCTCCCCGTGGAGATCGGCACGACCCGGATCGATTCATCAGTCCCTGGTACGGTTCCGCCGTGCCCCCCCAGGGGTGGGACAAGAAAGTTTAATTCAGCCGAGAACGACTTCGACCAGGGCCTTCTTGCCTTTTTGCGGCAGGATGACATTCCCCGCCACGCGCTTCCCATTCACGGTCATGGAGACCACGCCCTTTGAAACGCGGCGCGGATTCGTCACTTTGATCTCGTAAGTTGTGCCCCGGAATTGTCGGGTGACCGAAAAACCCTGCCAGTGACGCGGGATACAGGGGTCCACCTTGAGGCCGTCATAGGCCGGTTGGATCCCCAGGATGTACTGGGTCCCCGAGACATAGTTCCAGCTGGCGGTCCCCGTCAGCCAGGAATTGCGGGCCAACCCGAAATCCCGGTGTTCCTTAGAGGCGATGGACTGGGAATAGATGTAGGGCTCCGCCTGGTGGATGTCCTGCATCTTGTCCTTGGTGGGCGGGATCAACTGCTTGTAGTACTTGAAGGCGTTCTCCGACCGGCCCAGCATCGCCTCGGCCACGACGGCCCAGGTGTTGGCGTGGCAGAAGATGCCCCCGTTTTCCTTGAGGCCCGGCGGGAAGGTGCTGATGCCGCCCAGTCGCGGGCTGAAGTGCTTGTAACCCGGCACCAACAGGGCCACCCCATAGTCGGAGTCCAGGTACTTCTTGACCGAATCCATGCACTTCTCGGCCCGGGCCTTATCGGCGGCGCCGGAAATGACGGCCCAGGTCTGGGTGTTGAGATAAACCTTGCCGTCCTTGCATTTCTTGGAACCCAGCATGGTTCCCCAGCCGTCCACGGCCATGGTGTACCACTCGCCGTCCCAACAGCTCTTGTTGACGCGGCGGGCCATCTCGTCGGCCATCTTGCGGTATTTCTTGGCGTCCGCCTTCTTGCCGATCCGCTCGGCCAGGTCCGCGAAGTCCCTGGCGCACTTCACGAAGAACTGGGCCACCCAGACGCTGACGCCCGGCTTGGGGCCGTTGATCTGGAGCGTGTCGTTCCAGTCCGCGAAGCCCATCTGGGGGATCTGGAAGAACCCAGTGTTGTGGAAGGTGTATTCCAGGGGCATGCGCAGGTGGTCGAACATGGTGGCGGACCCGCCGTCGGCCCACTCCACCTTTTCCTTCAGGAACTTGAAGTCACCGGTTTCCTTCAGGTAAGCCGTTGTGGATAGGATGATCCACAGGGCGTCGTCGGAGTAGCCCCTGCCGTCGCCTTCCCCGGTCAAGCGGAAGAACTGGTGGTAGGCCGTCCCGTCCTTGAACTGGTTCTTGGCCAGGTCCTTGATGAGCTTCTTGGCCTTGCCGGGGATGGCGTGCATCACGCCCAACATGTCCTGGTTGGAATCGCGGAAACCCATGCCTCGGCCGATCCCGCCCTCCCAAATCGAGGGGCCCCGGGACATGGCGAAGGTGGTGTGGACTTGGTAGGCGTTCCACTGGTTGAGGGACAGGTTGACGTCCGAATCCGGCGTATCCACCTGCATCAGGTCGAGGGCCCCATCCCACTTGGCCTTGAGGTCCTTCATCACCCGGTCCACGGAGCCGGCTTTCTTATAGGAAGCGACAAGCTTCTTGCCCGCCGCGATGCTGGCGGCCGTCCCCAGGTAATAGGTCACGGTCTGGGACTGTCCCGGCTTCAGGGTCAGGGTCATCATCGTGCCGGCCACCGGGTTGCCGCCGTCAGCGGTGGAGCCCTCACATTTGCCGTTCAGGACCGCCCGGGGGTTACTTTCGGAGTTGTAGGACCCGATGAACTTCTCACGGATACAATCAAACCCCTCGAACTTGCGGTCGGCCGTGAAGAAGGCGTAGTGGCCCGCAGTCTCGATCATGGTCGTGTGGTGGATGACGTTGTCCTCCATGTAGGCCTTCGCGATGTTGAAGGTGTACTGGAAGTTGGACATGTCGTTGAGGGCCGCGAACAGGCAAAGTTCGGCGTAAGAATAGAGCTGGAGGGCCTTGGTTTCCTTGGTCCGGTTGGTGACCTTCAACTGCCATAGCTCGAGGTTATCCTTCACCGGGACCACGTACAGGGTGTCCGTCTCGACACCCTTATATTCGGACGTGATCCGGGTGTAGCCGAACCCATGGCGGGTCTCAGTCTTGTATTCCGACAGGTCCTTGAGGACCGGCTGCCAGGCCGCAGACCAGAAATCACCGTTCGAGGTGTCCTTGAGGTAAAGGTAACGGCCTGGGCGGTCCAGGGGAACATTGTTGAGGCGGTAGCGCAGGATCCGCTTGTCCCGGGCGGACAGGTGGAAGCTGTACCCTCCCGCGTTATTTGAGATGAGGGCGCAATACTCATCGTTATGCAGGTAGTTCATCCAGGGCACCGGTGTATCGGGCCGGGTGATCACGTATTCCTTGTTTTCAACGTCGAAATGTCCGTAACGCATGGGTCCTCACTCGCGCAGGGTTATTGTATTTGTGGTTCTACCGGCTACCAGCTCCGTCCAATGTAGGGACGCCCAAACTTGAAAGAGCCCTTGATCCCCCCCCAAAACAACGCCAGGTTCGAGCGGTATCGAACCCAACACCAATAAAGGAAATCGCCCGAGGGCTGAATCGCCAGGCAATCTGAAAAATACTTCACCAAGAAGAAACCGAAAAAGAGCCACAAACCGATGACGTGGTGAAGGGCCAAGGCAGGGTTATTCGTCGCGGGGCCGTATTTGAAGACCAGGGTCCGGAGGATCGCGAGAATCCCGAACAAATGGATCATGTGGAAGTCGCCCCAATAGACCATGGCTTGGACCGGAAACGGGATCGGGGGAAGTGAAAAATCACCCACGTATTGGAATCGAACTTCCAACACCCTTTTGGCGTGGTTTCGGATCGCCCGAGGGTGTTCATAACCGATCTCCTCCATCCAACCGCAGAATCCGCCCAAATCGGCCGGTGCCACCCGCGAAACAACCGCCGAAGGTTGGAAATGGAGATTAAAACCCTTTTCGAAGACTCGAATCGAAAGCTCCCGGTCCCCCGCGTCGTCACCTTCCCCGAACCGGTTGCCGACGGAAAGGAGGGCCTCCCGGGAGATCGCGGCGTTCATCGCGCTGAAAAATTTGCAGGAGGGACCTCCATCCACTTCCCGGGGATAACGAAACCGGGCGGGCGTGGAGGCGTCCATCCCCGACTTGCCCCTCGGGTGTTCCTCCCGAACGCCATCGGATTGGGCCAAGTAATTTTCCAATTGATTTTGGGGGTCAAACGGAAGGGTCTTCACCGCTCCGCCGACCAAGCCGATCCGGGGGTCTTTTTGAAACGGCTCCAAAAGTTGGGTCGCCCAATTGGGAGCTGGGGCGCAACCTTCCCCGATCAAAAGAACATATTCACCTTTCGCCGACTTCAGCGCGGCGTTCAGGACATCCTGGGAGTCCTTCTTTTGGATGAGCTTGAGGTTCCGATGCGCCTTCCGCCACTTCTTCGTAATTTCAACCGTTTGATCGGTGGACTGGTGATCCGCGACCAAGACTTCCATGCGGGGACCTGGGTATTTGAGGCCGGGAACCCGGGCTCCGAGACGGTTGATCCCGCCGAACAGATAAACCAAGGTTTCGTGAAGGGTTCGGGCGGAGTTATGGACTGGAAGGATGACGCAGATGGAGGGTGTTCGTTTGTTGGGGGCCTTTTTTGGGACTGGCATCTTCGGCTCCTTCAAATGAGGCACCCGCTCCACCTTGGTGCCAACAGAGGAAAAAAAGACGCTTTCGCGTCGCCGTGAGGCTACGCGAAAGCGATTGATGAAATGGTGGGTGATGGAGGGCTCGAACCTCCGACCCGCTGATTAAGAGTCAGCTGCTCTACCAACTGAGCTAATCACCCAAGACCGATCGGTCACGAAACGTAGGACCGTTTGAAAGCGGCATATTTTACGGGCAGAAACCCGCATCTTCCAACGTATAAATGAGGAAAAAAAGGGTGGGGCACCGTGAAACCCGG
>CAYMOV010000190.1:0-4452 GCA_964392085.1 uncultured bacterium | reverse complement strand
GACGGCGACACCTTGCAGAGGCAGGGCGTCTTGGCCGACATCTCGTTGATGCGCTCCAGGGGATAGGTGAGGCCCGCTTCCTTGGCCAGGGCCAGGGTGTGCAGGACGGTGTTGGTCGAGCCGCCCATGGCCATGTCGAGGGCGAAGGCGTTGTCGAGGGATTTGGGCGTCACCAGGTCGCGGGGCTTCAGGTCCCACTCGAGGACCTTCATGACCTGTCGGGCGGCCTGACGGGCCAGGTCCAGGCGCCGGGGATCCACCGCCGGGATGGTTCCGTTGCCCGGCAGCGCGAGCCCCACGGCCTCCAGCAGGCAGTTCATGGAGTTGGCCGTGAACATGCCCGAGCAGGACCCGCAGGTGGGGCAGGACAGGTCCTCCAGGGCCTTGAGTTCCTTCTCGGTCATGAGTCCCGACTGCACCTTGCCCACGGCCTCGAACACCGAGATGAGGTCGCTGGATTTCCCGTCCACGGTCTTGCCCGCCATCATGGGCCCGCCGGTCACGAAGATCGTGGGGACGTTCACCCGCACCGCGGCCAGGAGCATGCCCGGGGTGATCTTGTCGCAGTTGGAGATGCAGACCATCGCGTCGAAACAGTGGGCCATCATCATGGTCTCGACGGCGTCCGCGATGAGCTCTCGGGAGGGCAGGGAATAGCGCATGCCCAGGTGCCCCATGGCGATGCCGTCGTCCACCGCGATGGTGTTGAACTCGAAGGGGGTTCCCCCCGCCTTTCGGATCTCGTCCTTCACCACCTCGGCGTACTTGTTGAGGTGCACGTGGCCCGGCACCACGTCGGTGTAGGAGTTGGCCACGCCGATGAAGGGCTTGGCGATATCCGCGTCGGTGAGTCCGGTGGCTTTGAGGAGGCTTCGGTGCCCGGCGCGCGCCGGGCCTTTCTTGACGGTATCGGAACGCATGGAAACCTCCTCGGGGTCGTTGGGCGGCGCCCCGGATAGGCGCCAGGCGCCGGGGCAGGGGGGGATCATACCAAATGCGGGCGGGTAGGTTCCAATGGCCGGGAAGGGCCCAGGTCAGCGCTTTTTGGGCTTGGGGGCCTTTTTCACCGGGGGTTTCGCCTTGGCCCGCTTGGGCTTCTCGTCCCCGGGAGCCTCACTGATGATCTTCGCGGACCAACCGGCGAGGTCCGCCGCCACGGCCGCCCGGCGGGCGTAATCGCGTTCCTCCGAGTTGAGGTTCCTGGACAACTCCCGGCGGACCGCCTCACCCTTCAACTGGGTCGGGCCCGAGCAGGACGGGTGCTGGATCACCGCCTCCACCCACTCCAGGGCCTCCAGGGGCCTCTTCCGCTGGACGAGGAGGGTGGCCCAGCCCAGCCAATTCTCGAGGATCATGGGCCGCAGGCCCTTCAAGAGGGCGACGCGGAGGGACGCGGCGAAGTCGGCGGTGGCGGCGTCGCCCCGGCCCTCCAACACCTCGATCTCCCCCTTGAGGTGGGTGCCCCAACCGAGCCCCAGAACGTTGTCGCACTTTCCAAAGACGCGGATCGCCCAAAGGATCCGCTCACGGGCCACGGGGAGGTCGCTTCGAAGCAGGGCCACTTGCGCCTCATGGAAGGCCTGCCAAGCCCCGCGGTTGTCCTCCAACATCGGCCCGATTTCGTCCATGGCGCGCTTGAAGTATTCCTCGGCCTTGTCGGGATCGCCCCGCACCAGGGACAGGTTGCCCAGCCATTGGATGGCTTCCGACGCGCCGCCCTTGTCCCCGATGGCCCGGTAAATCTCCAGGCTCTTCTGGAACTCGACCTTGGACTCCCCGAAGCGCCCCTGGTGCCAGGAGGTTTCCCCCAGGTGGAGGCGGATCCAGGCGATGGCCGCGCGGTTCGAGATCTCGGTCTCGATCCCCAAGGCCTCCCGGAGCATCTGGTCGCTCCCCGCGTATTCGCCCAGGACCCGGGCGGCCTGGCCCAGCATCACCAGGGCCCAGCCCACGCCGTCGCGGTTGCCGACGCTCAGGTATTCCTCCAGGGCCAGCCGGAACCCCCTCTTCGATTCCTCATACCGGCCATGGTGCAGTTCCACCATGCCCAAGAGCATGTGGCTCCAGGCGAGGCCGCTGGGATTGCCTTCCTTCTCGTAGTACTTGAGGGCGGGACGGATCAAGACCTCCGCCTCGTCGTAACGGCCGGCCACCTGAAGGGACTGCCCCAGCCGGTTCCGGGCGGTCGCTTGGCCCGAAAGGTCCCCGGCTTCCTGGTAAAGAGCCAGGGCCCTTCGGTACCGGTCCTGGGCCTCACGGACCCGGCTGGTGATCTCCAACGCCTGGCCCAGCACCACCTGGGAGAAGGCCCAATCCCTTTGGGTGGCGACCGTCAATCGGACCCTGGTCGCGGCCCCTCCCCGGGGCCCCTGGGGAACCGCTTCGCCCAAAAGATCGAAGGCGTGAAGGAGATCCTTCTCGGACTCCTCGACCACGCCCATGCGGCAACCGAGGAACGCCTTCCAGGTCAGGAGCCGCGCGAAGAGGGCCGGGGCGAAATCCGGTCCCTTGGCCTCGAGGCCGGGCTCGAGGATCCCGTCGAGGATCCGCTGGACGGCCTCCCGGCCTTCCCGGTAGAGGGCACGCCGGTCGAAGAACAGGCCGTAGGCTTCCAGGGCCCGGTCGACCCAGTCCAGGTGGCCGTTTTCCATCGCCCAATCCACGGCGCCCCGGATGTTGTCGAGCGCGGCCGCCGTGGCGTCCAGGTGCCGGCGCTGGTCCTTGGACTCGAAGGGCTGGAGCTTCGATTGGAGGAACGCGAGGAAATGGCGGGAATGGTTGCTGAAGGCCGCCCGCCGCTCCTTCGGCTCCTCGTACAGGCGCTCCTTGGCGTAATAGCGGACCATCTCGTGGAGCTGGTAAAAGCCGACGCCGCGGACCGCCAGGAGGCTCCGGTCGGCCAGGCGCTTGAGCTCCGTCTCCCCACAGCCGGCCACGCGGCGCGCGGCGCGGATGTCGAAGGCGCCCCGAAAAACGCTCAACCGGGCCAGGGACCGGCGCAGGCCCGGGTCGATGAGGTTCCAGGAATACTCGAAAACCGCCCGGACGCTTTTCTGGCGGTCCGGCAGGTGGGGCAGGGAGGAATGGAGAAGGTCCACGTGTTCATGCACCCGGGCCGTGATCTCCCCCAGGGGGATGTCCTGGGCCAGGGCCGAGGCCATCTCGAGCCCCAGGGGCATGCCATGCAGTTCCCGGCAAAGCCCGATGAACGCCGCTTTCTCCTCCAGCCCCAGGGCGATGGGGCCCCCGTCGTGACTGCGGTGGAATTGGAAAAGCTGGTACGCGCTGGCCTCCTCAAAGAGCGGGCTATCGGCGGACTCGGGATACTTGAGCCCGCCCACCTCGAAGATCGTTTCCTCGGGGAGCCGAAGGGACTCCCGGGTGGTGGCCAGGACCCGGACTTCCGTATCCTCGAGGATCCGTTGGATGTAGGCGCGGGCCCCCGGCAGGTGCTCCAGGTTGTCGAAGATCAGGAGGGACTTCCGTCCCTTCAGGTACTCGCGGATCTTGTCCAGCGGGTCGTCCTGCCCGTAGAACACCAGGCCCAGGGCCCCGCCCAGCGCCGCGTTGATGCGGTCCTCGCTGGCCAAGGGCGCGAGGGCCACGAAGAAGACCCCGTCGAACTTGTCCACCAGGTTGGCGGCGGTCTGGAGCGCGAGCCGGGTCTTTCCGAACCCCCCCGGCCCCAGGAGCGTGATGAGCCGGACGCCGGGGTCCCTCAGGCGCTTCTCGAGGTCCTGGAGCTCCTCGTGGCGGCCCAGGAACGGCGTGGGCTGCACCGGGAGGTTTTGCCGGTAGGCCCCCAGGGATTGGGGAATGGGGAAGTCCATGGTGAGCCGTCCCTCGGGCACGAGGGTGGACAATTCCTCCGGGGGACGGAGGTCCTTGAGGAAGTGCATGCCGAGGGACATTCGGTGGAAGCCCTCGGGGACGGGGAGGGACTCGGAGGCCCGCTCCGATAGGATGGGGTGGCCCCAGGGGGCGGAGTCCAGGACGCGGTGGGCATGGTCGAACTCTGGCCCGAACCAACCCGAGGGTCCCTGGCAGGCGTCGCCCACGTGCACCGCGATCTTGACGGGCGCGTCCTTGCCCTTCTCGGTCAACAGGCCCATTTTTTTCAGGTACTCGCAGACGACCCCGAGGCCTTTGTTGTTTTCGAGGACCGCCAACAATCGCCGGCCCTTGGGGGACATGGAACGGCAACCGTGGGCGATGAGGATTTGCTCGAGGGGATCCCGATAACGGTACAGCGCCTCCACCTGGTCGGTGGCTTGGCCACTTCCCCAGTCGAGCGGATGTTCAAATTCGGCGAAGATAAAGGTCGGCAAGGAGCCCTCGTCAAAGGGAACCGAGTAACGATATGAGTGAAAGGCCCTTTCACGGGGCGGTGGATGAATGTGTGAGGGATCAAGAATACCTGACTGAAACGATAAACTTGGAGAAAAAGTTAAT
>CAYMOV010000189.1:0-4539 GCA_964392085.1 uncultured bacterium | reverse complement strand
CCCGCGCTGACCTTGGCCATCGAGTCCAGGTAGGCCGGGGGGAAATCCCACAATTTCGCGCTCTTCAGGATGCTGTCCAAATAACTCTGGGTCGGCCTGAAATAATCGCCTTGGGGCACCGCCACGTAAACCCAGGCGCAAAGCGGCTGGTTGGTGTCGCCTTTCTTGAAGACGATCCGCTCATCCCGGTTATAGGCGTTTTGGTCCTTGTACTTCATGGGGTCGTAACCTTCCACCGCGTCCAGGGACTGGAGATCGGCCTTGTTGATCTCGTAGAGAAGGCCCCAGACCTCCTGGCCCATGGAGGGGACGATCGTGGAGACGCCGCCCTTCCAACTGTCGGACCAACGCTTGTAGCCCAGTTGATGGCCCTCCAAAAGGGCCTTGGCCAAGGGCACGGCCGCGGGGCAGCGTTCCTTCATCATTTCAACGTCGAGATTCGATCCGTACGCGAAGTAGAGCATGGCATCCCCCGGTCCGCCGGACCCTGGGGCCCGGCTCAACCACCTATTTACGCCCGTTCCAACGTGAATATCCAGGCCTCGGAGCCCAGGTTCAGGGCCTTTCTTCATTCCATGGACGTCAACTTAGCAAAATCCGAACCAACCCGCTTAACGGGGAATCCGGGTTTTCAACCGCCCGGAAACGTCCACAGGGACCCTCAGTGGACCACCGCAAAGTCGATCCAACCGTTTTGTACGCTGACCTCGACCAGCTTGACCCGACAACGGTCCCCGACGTCGAGGCCCGTCTCCCCCCCCACCACCTTCCCCTCCACGGGCGGTCGGAAGATCCGGACCCAGGTCCCCTTTGCGGAGGCGCCGGTCACCAGGGCGTCGTAAACCTGGCCGATGTGGGGCTCCAGGAGCACGGCGGCGGCGGATTTCGTCATCTGCCGTTCCACCTTGTCCGAGGCGTTTTCCTGGAGCGTGCAGTGGACGGCCAAGGCGTTCATCTCCTGGGGCCCGTAGGGGGGCTCGAGCCCGGCCAGGGCGGCCTTGAGCAGTCGGTGGGTGATGAGGTCGGGGTAACGGCGGTTCGGCGCGGTGGAATGGCTGTAATCCCGCACGGCCAACCCGAAGTGACCGATGGGGGTTTGGCCCGGCCCCTGGGGCACATACTCGCCCCGGCCCATGAGCTTCACGATGGTGAGGGATAGGTCCGGGAAGCGCAGGGGATCCTTCGCCTTTCGCCGCAGGAGGAACTCATTGAGGGCCTTGGAGTCGGGATCGCCCGGCAGGTGTTCCCCGTAGGTGGCGGCCGTCTCGACGATCCGGTTCCAACGTTCGGGCGACCGCACGACCCGACGAAGCGTCGGAAAACCCTTTTGGGTGAGATACCGCGCGGTGATGCCGTTGGCGGCCACCATCAGGTCCTCGATGAGTTCCTGGGCCCGATCCTGCTTTTCCGCGACCAAGTCCACCACAAGGTCGTCCTCGGTGACCGCGCGGGGCTGGAGCGTCTCCAAGTCCAGGGATCCGTGCTCCCGCCGCAACCGACGGAGCCGCTGGGCCGCCTCGTCCTGGGTCTTCAGTTGACCGTCCAGGCCCGGGATCCCGGCCGCGGCCGGGGGCAACGGCCCTTGGCCCAGGAGCCAGGGCGCCACCGCGTGGTAGGCCAACTGCGCCTTGTTCCTCACCCAGGCCCGGTAAATCTTGGGATCGGTGATCCTGCCGTCCGTTTCCACGACCATCTCGATGACCAACGCCGCCCGGTCCCCGTTCTCATTGAGGGAGGTGAGGTCCGTCGAAAGCCGCTCAGGCAGCATGGGAAAGGTGCGGACACCCGTATAAACCGACGTGGTGTTCTTGCGGGCGTGGATGTCCAGGGGGGTCTGGATGGGAACCAGGGCGTCCACATCGGCCACGGCGACCCAGAGGCGGATCTTGTCGCCCGACAACCGCTCGGCGGACTCGATCTGGTCCAGGTCTTTGGAGTCGTCGTTGTCGATGGAGCTCCAGGGAAGCGCCGTCAGGTCCCGGAGGTCCCCCGCCACGCTCCGGTCCAGGGCCTGGATTCCGGAGAGCTGCTGCAGGGCGGCTTGGGGGAAGTCGGGCTCCAGGCCGAAGGACTTCATGCAATCGTGTGCGATCTGCTTGAGGTTGTAGGTGTGGGGGGCTTTCATGGGCGCTCCTCAGGATTTGACCCAACCAGTACTTTTTACCCCGTCGCCCCTCTCCTTCGTAAACAAAACGGAGGGACAAGTGGCTGGGGACCCCGTCCCGGACCCGGCCCAAACCGCCTGGGGCCGCCTTTTAAGGCCTCGAGGGCCATCTCGAGGTCCACAAACAAAAAATAAATTAAACAACAAGACTTGTGTGACGCCCCTCCAGGCACCGCTAAACAAAGCCATAAAATAAGGGTTTATTGGGATGTCCCTCTCCCCAGACATGGCGGACCCCATTTTTCCGAAAATCTGTTTGTTTCGGAGGGGGCCAAAATTAGTATGATATGCCGTCACCCGGACCTTACGGTTTTGGATGAAGATGTTCAATTTTTAGAAAAGAAGAGGACTTAAGACCATGCCGCAAGGGACTGTCAAGTGGTTCAAGAATGAGAAGGGCTTTGGCTTCATCGCGCAAGATGGCGGGCCGGATGTGTTCGTCCACCATACTGCTATCCAGGGCGAGGGCTACAAGTCGCTGAACGAGGGTGACCGCGTTGAGTTCCAGGTCATCCAAGGCGAGAAGGGCCCCAAGGCCGAGAACGTCGTCAAGCTCTGACCGTTCTGAAGAGAAGCCCTCGGAGGGAAACCTCCGGGGGCTTTTTTATTTCCGGATCATTTTCCGGGTCCAGACGGGCCCGCTAACCTGAGGACCTCGGGGCGGCCGGGGCACCCGTTCCCCACCGGGCCCGCACCCATCGGTTCGCGGGCAACTCGAACCCATAATAGGAGACCGTTGAAAATCCCAAGACCAGGACCAGGAACAAGGAGACCGCCGTCCCAGCCCCACGACCCGCCAGGATCGGCCATGCCAGGAACAGCACCGGGATGTGCCAGAGGTAGCACCCATAGCTGAGGCGCCCCGGCCAGGAGGCCGTCCGCCAGGCCGCCCCGCGCAGGACCGGGTGGTGGACCCCGCCGACCAAAAGAAGGGCCGTCGCCATTCCCACCCCGCCGGTCGCCCACCAACGCTGGGCCAAGTCGTCGAAATTCACCCCCCACAGCAAACCCGCCAACATCAGGGCGCCGAGCCCGCCGAACAACGCGAGGGCCTCCCCGGCGCGCCGACCGAGGGGTTCGCGCCATTTCTCCGTCGCCAGGAATGCCAAGGCCCCCACCGCGATCTGGTCGAAACAAGCCGGGGACGCGTAGTAACTGACTAAGGAAGCGTCCTGGGCCCGTGTCACCGCCCAATACCTGAAGAGGAAACCCGCGACGAACACCGTTCCGAGAAACAATGCCAACTTCGGGCCTCGTCCAAGCCACCGCGTCAGGAACGGGTAGGTCACGTAGAACTGCTCCTCAACCGCCAAGGACCACATCACCGCCCAAAGGACCCCCATGCTGATCCGGGTGATCACCAGCCAGTTGAACTGGAAGGTCAGGAGCGCGAGCCAGAATTTCCGGTCCATCATCGTCCGATCCGAGGCCAGGCAAAAACCGGAACCGCCCCAAGCCGGGCCTTCCAGTCCCCGGAGCAGGAGTCCCGCGACTACCACCAGGACCAGGAGCGGGAAGATCCGGGCCACGCGGCGTCCGTAGAAGACCCGGAACCCCATCGGTCCCCTCCCCGCCGGGCCCAGGAGCATGCGGGTGATGAGGAAACCAGAGACCGTGAAGAAGATGGCGACACCGAACGCCCCGTTGACGAAGGCCGAATGGAACCATCCCCAATGCGCGCCGGTGGAGCCGTCGATCGGGAGGCCGCACCCGGTGAGGTGATGTCCCAGCACAAGGAGGATCGCGAGGAAACGGAGGAGGTCCACCCAAGGGATCAACTCCGCGCCGGGATGGGACGACGGATACGGGATGGAGGTGGCCGGAACGGGCTTTCGGGGCGATCCCCTTCGGCGCGGCGGGCGTTTGGAAGGCATGGGATGATTATTCTTTCAGTCGGTTGGGAAAGCGCCGATCCGACGGCTTCAGGAGCCGAGGGCCACCTTCACGGTGATTTCCTGGCCGTTCCGGATCAGGACCACCGGCAGGGTTTGACCCTTGGACTGGTCCACCAATTGGAAGAACTGGTCCGGGTCCCGGATCTCCTGGTCGCCCAGGCTCACCAAAACGTCATCCCGCAGGATGTCCGCGTTGAAAGCCGGGCTGTCCTTGCGGACCACCCGCACCAGCACACCCTTGTTGGACCCGATGGCGGCCCGGGCGGCCGGGTCCAGCGCCTTCACGTTCACGCCGAACACCGGGGGCCGGGTCGGGACCCAATAGGTGGCGGCGTAGTCGTAGTAATCGATCGATTGTTCCACGTAGGAGGTTTGGAACTCCCCTTGGACAACGGTGGTCGTGGTTCGGTCCACCACGGTGGGGGTCGAGTCCCCGTGCTGGACCACGGTCCGCTCGGTGTGGTCCACTTCCTGCCCGGG
>CAYMOV010000188.1:0-4613 GCA_964392085.1 uncultured bacterium | reverse complement strand
CGTCCTCGAACTTCCACTTGGAGTTGGTGTTGAAGCTCCAGGCGCCGGAGTTCTTGTTGGCGTTGCGGCCCACGTCCTCGGCGGCGCTCTGGGCCCGCTTGAGGGCGGCCAGCTGGGCTTCTTGGGAGGCCAGGTCGCTGTTGAGCAGGTTCAGCCGGGACCGCAGGTAGACCGACTCTTCCTTGAGGGCCTTGAGCAGGTCATCGACCTCGTTGGAGACGGCGGCGGGTAATTCCAGGGCCGGGGCGGGCGCCATTTTCGGCTGTTCGAGGTCGGGCAGGGCCTGGGTCTGGTCGGGGGCCTGGATCGTGGGTTCGGACGGCTTGACGGGTTCGGCGATGGAGGGGGCGCCGGCGCCCCCGGGGGTTGGGGTCGGGAGGATGGGCTTGCTGATTCGGGCCTTGGCCTTCTCCGTATAGTAGGCCAACTGCAGGCGGGTCACGGTGTCGCCGTGGTCCAAAACCGCCTGGTCCTTCGCGTCCAAAAGGCCCCAATGGCCCAAGGCCTTGACGCGCTCATAAAGGGCGTCGCCGGGCTTCACTTCCTGGAAGGGCGAGGCGAAGGCGCGGGGCGCGAAGGCGCCGAGGCACCCGGCCAGGGCCAGGACCGCGAGCAGGGCTCGTTTCAGGGTTGGGTTCAAGACCACGGGAGACGCCTCGGTTATTGGGCCGGGGGAACGACCGCCACTTCGTCGACGTAGACCGTGTACAGTCCACGCCCGGAGCGGTTGTCCTTCACCCGGAATTCCTCGATTTTCGTCCAGTCAATCGCGACGCCGTCGACCATCTTGGAACCGTCGTAGTACCCTCCGACGTCCGGGAAATCCTTGAGGGGGATGTCGGCTTCCTTCCACTCGGTGGTCACGGGGCCGTATTTCGCGAAGTCGACGAACACCTCGACTTCCTTATTGTCGTCCTTGCCGTCGGTCAGGGAGATGAGGATCGGTTCCTTGCCCTCGTTGCCTTTGACGTAGAACCGCAGGACAAAGCCGTCGTCCCGAGCCTTCTTCAAATTGAAGAGCTGTCCCGAGTCCACGATGATGCCCGAATATTCCCCACCGTTCAGCAGGCACTTGAGGGATGAGGTCCCGCTGTAAACCTCGTCGTCGCTCATGGAGCCGTTGGCCCCGCCATAGGGGTAAAGGGCGCCCACCCCATCGTCTACGAAGACCGCCACGGCCTTCTTCAGGTCCGCCACCTTGGTCTGGCGGTTCGCGTCGGGGTTCGGGATGTGGTCCAACAGGGAGGCGTTCTTGCTTCCGGGGTTCACGAAAACCGCCCCGCAACCCGTGAGTGTAAACGCCAATATCGGGATCATAACGATATGAAGAAGGGCTCGGGTGCGGCGATCCGGCATGAAAATCTCCAAGAAAATTTTGGGGAAGACAAGGACCAAAGCCGGGTCATTCTACCTAAAAGCCGGGCTTGGGGAACTGAAAAAACCTTTGGGGAGGGGTCTTTCCGTTCCCCTTTCCTGGAACCGGAGGGACACAGGGGTTAAAACGGTAAAGCACGAACCCCCAAACAGGGGCACTTTAAAGACTCCTAGGCCCGGGGCAATTTCTTGATAGGAAAAGACGGCGCCCCCCGGGGAGTTTGGGGCCCATCAAAAATCCGGATCCGGCACTTGCTTGAGGAGCTCCGAAAAATCCGGGACGGGCTTGGCGGAGGCGGGCGCCCTCTCGGGTTTCAAGGGAGCCAAAGCGGCCCCCGCCGGGGGCGCGGCAGACAAGGTCATCCCCTTGGCCTTGGTTGGGAGGATCGTGGCGGGCGCCGCCGGGGGCGCGGCCGAAAGGGTCAACCCCTTGGCCTTGGGGGGGACCGATGCGGCCGCCGCGGCCTTGAGGGATTCCGCGGTCCGCTGGGCCTCCAACCGCTTGGCCTCCTCCAAAAGCTTGTTGTCCAGGACGGGCCGGGAGATGACCGGCCCGGAGGATTTTTCCTCGGGCATCCGGTCCCGGTAGGCCTTCACCACGTCGAGCCGTTGCTGGGCCTCCTCGCTGGTGAGGGCCTTCACGTAGGCGAAGTCGAAGGCCCGGGTCTCCCGGCTTCCCGGCTTTTGAACCACCACCGCCACCATCCAACGGTTGTCCCGTTCGGGATGGGGTTCCTTCGGGGTGAAGGCCACGAGGTTGGAGATGCGGGTCTTGTGGCCCGCCGGGAGCGAGAAGGGACCCACCTTGGACAGCACCGACAGCGTTTCCTTCGAGGGATCGTATTGGAGGAGCGTCAAACCCTTGAGGTCCTCCCCGGACCGGTTGAGGATCTCCACGGAGAAGGTGAACGGCACCCCCGCGGGGATCTCCCTCGGGACATCGATCTTCGTCAGGATCGGCGACACGTTCTCGGCCTGCCGAAGGAAGGAGAAAGCCTTCCCTCCCGAAAAGGCCCATTCCACCGAGGTGTAGGGGCCCTTGGCGCCGTAGACCAGACGGTAGAGGTCGTGCCAATACATCCCCAAGGAGGCGTTCACGGGGAACCAGTTGGCGAAGGTTTCCGTTTCCCGGTCGAACAGTTCCTCAGGCCCCGGGGGCGACAGGGACTTCTGCACCCAGTTGAAGTCCACCATCTCGCCCAACACGTACATGCCGTTACCCTTGGCCAGGTAGGGCGGCCAATGGACCTTCATTTCCTCGACCTGCCCGCGGGCGCGCTGGTACAGCATGATGTTGTTCACCCCGACGCCCGCGTCGATATACATCGCCGGGTCCTGGCCGTGCTGGTGGCCCATTTGCCAACCCAAGGTGAAGGTGAAGACGGGTTTGGTGACCCGGGCCCGGGCCAACAGGTCCTTCAGGGTCTCCGCCACCTTATGGGCCCGCCACCACTCGAAGAGCAGGCGGATCGTCGTGCTCTGGTCCCGCTCGATCCGCCTCGCCAGCCAAAGGGACCGCTCCTCCGGGGGCCATTCCTTGAAGCCGGGCGGCGTCTCCAGGTTGAAGTCCGACACGAAATCGTCCACCCACTCGTAACCGCCCTCCCCGGTCCGGATGTAGTCGAACCCGATCAGGTCGATCCCGTCGTCGTTTTGGAATTTCTTGAGGATCCCCACCAGGTCGTCGAGGCGGGTTGTGTCCTTCAGGGAAATGAAGTCGATGGGCTTCAGCTTGTCCGCCTCTCGGTCGTACCCCAAGGCGAAACGGTAGGGCGCCTCCTGCCAGGCGTCCCCCACCACGCGGAACGTCGTGAGGTAGACCCCATACTTGATCCCCTTCTCGTGGGCGGCGCGGGCGTATTGGTCCGAGAGCCGGAGCATCCAGGGGCTGAAGGGGAATTCCTTCAGGTGGAACCCGGACCAAACCGAGGTCTGGCCCGCCAGGAACAGGAAGGCGTCCGCCCCGAGGAACTGGGCCCAATCCAGCGCCTGGGCCGGGGAGTCGGACCCCTCGCCGTCGGGCGGCGGGTACTTCCCCGCGACGGCCTTGATCCCGCCTTCCAGGGTGAGGGCCGTGTAACCCGGCGGCATCCAATGGGGCGAGAGCGGCGCCAGGGTGAAGGCCGACTCGAAGGTCTTCGTTTCGGTCATGCGGGGCGAATGGACCGTCATGCGGACGATATAGGTGCCGGCCGGGGCGTTAAAGGGGATGGGCCAATGGGCCGAGAGCCGGTGGCCCGTCCCGTCGCTCTTGAGGATGACGTCCCGGATGCCCGCCACGGTTTCCACGGGGTTTCCCTCCCGGAACACCTCGGCCCGCGCGGTGATCTGGTCCGCCGAAACTTTCGCGTCCCGGCCCAATCTCAGCCCGAAGGTGGGCAGTTCATAACGGCGCAGGTTGCCCGTGGGAAGCTCCGGGACGAGGTCGGGGGTGGTGTGGATCGCCCAGTTGCCGCTGCCGTGGCTGGGGAGGAAGGTCGCCCGCACCGAGAACACCGCCGCGAGGAAGGCCGCCAACACCAAGGCGGTCCGTACGGGGCTGGTCCAAAGTTTCCGGAAGGAAAAACCCTCGCGACCCGGAATCGCCGGAGGGGCCTGGGGCGGGGGACCCGCAGGGGCGCCCGACCCATCCGGGATGGGATCCTCGGCTTGTCCCCCGGATATGGAAACAGGCCCTTCCGCCCCCAGGGGTTTGGGGGACGAAACGATCGCGGCGGCGGGTGAGGGTTGGATCGTCGCCTCGACCGGAGACTCCAGGGGGAGCGCGGAAGTCGGGGTGAGGTCCATGCCGGGAATCGAATCCCCTTCGGAATAAGCGGGACGTTCCTCGGTCGGAATCGACCAGGCCCTCCGGGGTTCCTCTTCCACAGGATGCGGGACCGGCGTTTCGATTTCCGTAGGCAGGACCGCGGAGGGGGTCTCCACCGCGGGGAGGGATTCGGCGAAAACTTTCTCGGGTGGCTGGACCGGCTGTGCCTTGTGGGGCTTCATGGCTTGGCGGAAGGCCGAAAGGGCCATCACCACGGCCCGGGCCAGGATTTTCCAGGCCTCCCCGAACCCCTTCGAGAGCCGCTGGGTCGTCGAGGGGGTCCCGGTCGAGTCCGCCGGGGGTAGGCGGAAAACGGGCCGCGCCCCCGTCACTCCCGGCACCACTTCGGTGGAGAGGGGGACCGTCCGGGTGAGCCGCGCCACGGATTCCACGTGATAGGTCTGGGGGAACATATCCAGGGGCTGGACCC
>CAYMOV010000187.1:0-4631 GCA_964392085.1 uncultured bacterium | reverse complement strand
TGGCCTTGCCCTTCCCCAGCCCCAGGTCCACCTTGATCTCCACCTCGTCCCTCGACAGGATCTTGCGCAGTTTCTCCCGGGACCAGCCCGCCTTCGGCGCGCCGGAGTAGACCCGATAGCCGCCCAGGTCCACCTTGGCCTTGAACTCATCCACCTTCGCGCCGGAATAGCCGACCGCGACCAGAATCCGGCCCCAGTTGGGGTCCGCCCCGAACACCGCGGTCTTCACCAGCGGCGACTTGGCCACCGCCATGGCGGCGAGTCCCGCTTCACGGTCGTTCTTCGCGCCCGTGATCGAAACCGTCACCAGCTTGGTGGCGCCTTCCCCATCCTTGGCCACCGACTTGGCCAGGTCCTCGCAGACGCCCAATAAGGCGGTCCGAAAGGCTTTGTAGTCCGCGCCTGCATTCGTGATCGTCTTGGCTCCCGAGACGCCGTTGGCCAACAGCACCACCGAGTCGCTGGGCGAAGTGTCGCCATCCACCGTCAGGCGGTTGAAGGTCAGGTCCACCACCTCGCGCAGGAGTTTCCTCATCAGGGGTTGGGACAAGGCCGCGTCGGTCATCAGGTAGCCGAGCATGGTGGCCATATTGGGGTGGATCATGCCGGAGCCCTTCACGCAACCGGCCAGCCAGGCGGTCCGACCGCCGACACTCACCGGGCGGCAGGAAACCTTGGGCACCAGGTCGGTGGTGAGGATGGCCTTGGCGAAGTCCCCGCCGCCCTTGAGGGACAGGGCCTCGACCCCGAGGATCACGCCCTTGAAGATCTTGGGCCGGGGGATGGGAACCCCCACCACGCCGGTGGAATGGACGAGCACTTCCTCCGGATTCACTCCCAGCAGTTTCCCGGCCACCCGACCCGTGTCGTCGGCGTCCCTCATGCCCTGGCGGCCCGTCAGGTCGTTGGCGAACTTGGTGTTGACCACGATGGCCCGGACGGCCTGGCCGCCCTTGAGGATGCGCTCCGTGCGACGCGCGGGGGCCGACCTCACCTCGTTGCGGGTGACCGAACCGGCCAGGATCGCGGGCTTGTCCGACCAGACGAGGCCCATGTCGAGAGCGCCCTTCGCCTTGAGCCCGGCGTGGACGCCGGATGCGCTGAAACCGGAGGGCAGGGGGAGAAGCGGTGTTTTCATGTCGGGACCTCGGGGAGACGTTTGCCGGGCATTGTATCCCAACCGCAATGGATATTCTTTATTCAGGTATTCCCTTGGTTCACAAGCCGCCTTCGGTTACTTTATGGTTCGTCCTAAAACAGCCAGGAGACCCCATGCATTGCCGAGGCGTTGAAATCCCCCTCCAGGCCGTCCTTTTCGATTTGGACGGCACCCTCATCGATTCCCGCATGGATATCGCGGCGGCGGCCAACGCGGTCCGGGTCCACTACAAGTTGGCTCCCCTCCCGCTCGACACCATCCAGTCCTACATCGGCCGGGGCATAGAACACCTCCTGAAGCTCACCTTGGGTGACGAAGCCACCCCCGACCGGCTCAAGGAAGGCCTCCAGATCCTCATGGGCCATTACGACGGGCACTTGGTGGACCACACCACGGTCTACCCGGGCGTCCGGGACGTCCTCACCCTATTGAAGGACCGGGGCGTCCCCATGGGTGTCGTGTCGAATAAGCCCCACGTCCTGACCTTGAAAACCCTGGAATTATTGGGACTGAAGAATTTCTTCGGGGCCGCCATGGGCGCCGACGCCACGCCCAACAAAAAGCCCCACCCGGAGCCTCTTATAACCGCCCTCAAATTACTGAAGGCCGAACCGGCCGGGTCCGTGATGGTGGGCGATTCCTTGGTGGACGCCCAGGCGGGACGCGCGGCGGGGATGAAGGTGGTCCTGGTAGCCCACGGCTACACGCACAAGTCTGAACTATTAGCCGCGGACCAGGATTGGGTCGTCGATACGATGCGGGAATTATCCGACATCCTATCCTGAGGTTGCCGAGGCCCTTTTCCTTGTCCGTTTCCCCGGCGATTCCCGCCTTTTTGTCCTTTTTATCCGACTTTTTTGTGAGTTCCACTCCTTTTAATCCCCAACAACCGCGCGACAAAATATCGCTTTCAGGCGCTTCCACAGTGAGTTTACGCCCATTTTTCACCACGTTGACCTTATGGCACGGGCTTTGCACTAGTTTGGGGCAACCTCACAAACAAAGAGACGTTGCCGGAAGGAGTTTGCCATGCCGATCAACTTGGATCTAGAGGCCCCCGGGGGAACCGTGGGGTGGATGGAACAACGGAAACAACAACGGGTGGTTTCCTCCCTGAAGGTGACCTATCAGGTGCTCGACCCCACGGGGTCCGACGAGGTCCTGCGGCGCGTGGAATACCGCCACAGCCTGTCCGAGCATTTCGCGGAATTGGCCCAGGACTCCCGGGTCTTCCTGGCCGTGACCCGGGACCTGTCCTCCGCCGGTTTAGGGTTGGTGACCTTCGAGAAGCTCGAGGTGGGCGCCTGGCTCTCGTTGCGAATGAGCCTGCCCGGCTATAACGCCCCGGCCTCGCTGTTGGCCAAGGTGATGAATGTTCGGGAGGGCCGCAGGTCGGGCGAGAATTCCTGGGAGGCGGGCCTGGAGATCCGGGCCATCCACCGGGGGGACATCCTGAGGATCGAATTGCACCTGGCGAGGAAACGGCTCAAGAAGGCCGTGTAAGGGGGGCCGCGATGGGGTTCAACCACCTGGAGGCTTATCTCATCCTGCGGGAAGCCGTCCGATTAGCGGCCGTCCGTTTCGAAATATTTTGGGTTTGAAAAAAACGGCCGGAAAAATCGAGCTTATTTTTCCGCTTGCCTCAACACAATAAAAAATAGATCCCGCTCAGGGGATGAGCCCCACCTTCGGGAGTCCCAGGGCCTCCTCGAAGTCGTTCATGAGGTTCATGTCCTGGATCGCCTGGCCCGCGGCGCTTCGCGCTCATAGGGGATAAGGACCCCTATGTATCCCCTGGGGCCAAGCCCTCGCAGGGGCACGCCCCTACGTACCCCAAAGATGTTTAAGCGTCGAAGGGAACTCCCGTTCCCCCGAACCCTCTTCCACCGCGGGCCTGTCAGGGTATCAGGCCAACCTTCGGGAGACCCATCGTCTCCTCGAAGTCGTTCATGAGGTTCATGTCCTGGATCGCCTGGCCCGCGGCGCTTCGCGCTCATAGGGGATAAGGACCCCTATGTATCCCCTGGGGCCAAGCCCTCGCAGGGGCACGCCCCTACGTACCCCAAAGATGTTTAAGCGTCGAAGGGAACTCCCGTTCCCCCGAACCCTCTTCCACCGCGGGCCTGTCAGGGTATCAGGCCAACCTTCGGGAGACCCATCGTCTCCTCGAAGTCGTTCATCAGGTTCATGTTCTGGATCGCCTGGCCTGCGGCGCCTTTGGTCAGGTTGTCGATGACCGACGTGACGATGACGGTGTTCACCCGCTCGTCCACCTTCAGGCCGATCATGCAGGAATTGCTCCCATACACTTCCCGGGTCCCGGGATAGACGCCCTCGGGCATGACCTGCACGAAGGGTTCCTCCAGGTAAAAGGCCTTGTACAGGTCCAGCAGTTCCTTCGTGGTTTTCTTCTCCCTCAACCGGCCGTAACAGGTCGAAAGGATGCCCCGGTTCATGGACACCAGGTGGGTGGTCAGGTTCATCACCACCTTCCCGCCGCCGCCGAGCTTGGTGAGTTCCTGCTCGATCTCAGGGGTGTGCTGGTGCACGCCCACCTTGTAGGCCTTCACGTTCTCGGTGGATTCGCTGTAATGGGCGGCCAGGGACAGGCTTCGGCCCGATCCGGACACGCCGGTCTTGGCGTCGACCAGGATCCCCTGCCGTTCGATGAGGTCCTTCTCGACCAGGGGCGCCAGCCCCAAGATGGTGGCCGTGGGGAAACAGCCGGGGTTGGCCACGAATTGCGCCGCCCGAACCTTGTCGCCGTTGAGTTCCGCGAGTCCGTAGACCGGCTTCACCTCTCCGGTGCGGCCCGACTTGCGCTTGTACCAGGTCTCGTACTGGGAAAGGTCGTCGAGCCGGAAGTCGCTGCCGATGTCCACGACCTTCTTGCCGGCCCGGGAGAGCCTGGTCCCGACTTCCTCGGAGAGGCCGTGGGGTAGGGCCAGGAAGAGGAAGTCGCAGCACTCGACCGCGCGCTCGAACCTGTAGTCCTCGCACTTGAGGCTGAAGTGGCCCTTGAGGGCCGGGAAGACCTCGTTGAGGTCCTTGCCCGCGTAGGTGCGGGACGTCACGTAGGTGACCTTGGCCTGGGGGTGGTTGAGGAGGAGGCGGACGAGTTCCAGCCCGCTGTAGCCCGTGGCGCCGATGATGCCGACCCGTAACATAAGCCACCCCTGTGGGGGCCCCTCAAAGGCCCCGAAGTCCTTCAACCTTAAAACTCTTCGTGAGTTTTTTCCACCTTCACGAAGTGAATTCGGTCTTTTTTCGAGAGGGAAACGCCGGGGGGGATGGCTAAAACCTCATATTCGTCCTTGCCGGCCAGGCGTTGGAGGACGTACTTCTCCCCCACGGCCACCTCATGGGAGGATTTGATGGCCCGGTCCCCCAGGGTCACCCGGCCCGTTTGGAGGAGCCGGGTGGCCTGGGACCGTGTCTTCGCGGCCCCGACCAGCTTGAGGAACAGGTCCAG
>CAYMOV010000186.1:0-4634 GCA_964392085.1 uncultured bacterium | reverse complement strand
GGAATCGGTCAACCTTGTGGATGCTCATAGACCCACCGGCCCTTTCGTCCTATAACACCCGGGCAAGACGGGGGGCCCGAGGATCCGGACATGTTCCGCTTTCCAAAGGAAAAAGCCTTTGTTAAACTGCACCCACGTTTTTGACATCCTCCCTTGAAGGGGTTTGGAAATGAAGCCAACCGTTTACCGCGTTATCCTCGGGTCCATTTTTTTACTCGTATGTCAGATTCCGATTTGGGCCGCCGGCCCAACCTATGTGACCCAACATGTCACCACCAACACGACCTGGACCAAAGCGGACAGCCCTTACCTCATCCAGGGCGACATCCTCGTGGCCAAGGGCGCGGTCCTCACCATCGAGCCGGGCGTTGAAGTTCGCTTCACCTCCACCACCGGCGGCAAGGTGACCGCCGCCACCACGGCCAACACGGACCTCATCATCCAGGGAACGATCAAGGCCGTGGGTGACGCCGCCAACCCGATCTCCTTCGCTCCCGCCGTGGCCGGGACCACCTGGGGCGCCATCTTCTTTTACAACACCGATCCGACGGTTCCGTCGACCCTCCAAAACTGCATGATCAAGGGCGGCAAGATCGCCATCAACTTCTCCTCGCCCACCATCACCCAGTGCGCCCTTTTCGGGGGGCCCAGCGGTATTGAGGTGGTGTCGAACGCCCAGCCCCAGATCATCAACAACCGCATCACGGCCAACGGCGCCGGCATCATCGTTTGGAGCGCCACGGCCAGCCCGACGATTTCCCAGAACGAGATCTACAACAATAACTACGGCCTCTACGTCAAGGACTTCGGGGCGATCAACCTGACCGGCAACAAGATCTACAACAACCTCAAGTACAACGTGGTGTATTACGCGACCAAGGGCCTCGTGATGCCGGGCAACGATTTTAGGCAGACCGACGCCGCGGTCATCAGCAAGACCATCTACGACGGGAACATGAATCCCCAACTCGGGAAGGTCGACTTCTCGAACTACGTCGGCCAACCCGCCGGGACCGTCATCGGGACGACCGCGGTGGCCGCCACGGCGACCAAGGCCGAACAACCCAAGTTGGAAAACGAGGAAGAGCTTTGGGGTTACGGCCGTCCCTTCGAGGCGATGCGGATCGAGAACGTGGGCAAGTCCCAGAAGAAGGGGTCCGGCACGATCAAGGTCTTGGCGGTCGGAGCCACGGCCGTCGTCACGGCCGTCCTTTTACTCCTTTAAAAGTGGAATTCACCAGCCCGGACCCTTTGGGTCCGGGCTTTTTTTTTGACGAGGCGGCATGGGGAGCCCCTTTGGTACAATGAACCCATCCAAACATCGGGAGCGGTGAGACCGGATGGCGCCTGAGCCCCCAGATCAAAAACGGCAGTACAACCGCTTCCGGGTGGTTCTACCCCTGAAATACCGGCTCCTCGCCTCCCCGGCGGGCGACTCGCCTGAGAACGATTTCCATAATTCCCACAATCTGATCTACGACTTGAGCCTGGGGGGGTTCCTCCTTTCCTCCAAGAATTTCCTGGAGGAAGGGTCGCTTCTCGAGGTGGAATTCGTCCTGGAAAAACTCGGTAAAACCTACCGGGGCCAGGCCTTGGTGGTTCGCGCGAACAACTTCAATTATCCGGAGCAGGGGCGGTTCGAATATGGGATCCAATTCAAGGATCCGGAACCGTCCTATAAGGGTTTGTTGGATTCATTCGTGAAAAGCCTTACTTAGGACACCCCCGAGCCCTTGTCGTCCCTAGGAGCCTTCGGGTGGGCGTGTTAAAATCCCCCCTCGTTCCAGGGACCTTAAACCATGAAAACCCGAAAAACCCAACCGACCCTCCAGGACTTGGCCGACCACCTCGGCGCTTCCGTGCATGGGGACGGACGCGTCCGGATCAAGTCCATCGCGCCGATCCAAGCGGCGGGTGAAGGGGACTTGACCTTCGTGACGGGGGCCAAATACCTTCCGGCGGCCGCAGCTTCCCCCGCGGCCGCGGTGCTGATCGACCAAACCCCCCCCGTGGACATTCATAAACCCCTGCTGATCCACCCCAACCCCTACGCTTGCCTCGCCCGGTTGATCGGTTATTTCCATCCGCCGACCCAGGCACGTCCGGGAATCCGCAGGGGGGCTTGGGTGGAGAAGGGCGCGAGGGTCCACAAGAGCGCCGTGGTCTACCCGGGCGCCTCGGTTCGGGCCGGCGCGAAGATCGGGGCCCGCACCGTCCTGCACCCGGGGGCCTATGTGGGCGAGAACAGTGTCCTTGGAGAGGATTGCCTCCTCTATCCAAATGTCGTAGTGAGGGAAGACTGCGTCCTGGGGAACCGGGTCATTCTGCAACCCGGCGTGGTGATAGGTTCCGATGGGTTCGGCTTTGCCAAGGAAGGGGAAGGTTATCTCAAAATCCCCCAGGTTGGGAACGTGGTGCTGGAGGACGACGTGGAAATCGGCGCGGGCTCCGCGGTGGACCGGGCCGTCCTGGGAACGACCAAAATCGGTAAGGGAACCAAGCTCGACAACCTCGTCCACATCGGTCACAACTGTGTGGTCGGCAAGCACACGGTGATCGCAGGACAATCAGGCATGGCGGGATCCACCCAGGTCGGTGATCATTGCGCATTCGGCGGTCAGGTCGGGGTGGCGGGCCACCTCAAGATCGGGGACCATGTGACCTTGGCCACCCGGGCCGGCGTCATGGAAAACATCCCGGAGGCCGGTGTCTATTGGGGGGCCCCATCCGCGCCCATGAAGGAAGAGATGAAGAACGTCGCGGCCTACCGCAACCTGCCGAGCCTGGTGAGACGGGTCCGGCACCTGGAGAAAGCCCTGAAGCGCTTGGACCCTTCCTTTACAAAAGATGATCCTGAAGGCGGGAAGCCTTGAACCGACCCCAGCGCACCCTGGCCCGCGAAACGGTCTTCGAGGGCGTGGGCCTCCATACGGGCCAGCATTGCCGGTTAGTCCTCACTCCGCTCCCGGCGGGGTCAGGCCTGAAGTTCTTCCGGACGGACCTGTCGGCGGAGATCCCCGTGGACCCCTTCCGGGTCACCGGCACCGCCCGAGGCACGACCCTCACGGGGGAAAAGGGCGCCCAAATCCACACCGTAGAACACCTTTTGGCGGCCCTGTCCGGTCTCGGGATCGACAACCTCCGCATCGGTTTGGACGGCGCCGAAATGCCGATCCTCGACGGGAGCTCCCGGGCCTTCGTGGATGGGCTGAAGGCCGTGGGGATCGTGGGCCAATCCACGCCCGTGGATCCACTGGTCGTGACCGAGGCCTTCGAGATTTCCGAGAGCGGCACCCAAATGCGGGTGGAGCCGGCGGAGGGTTTGATCCTCGACGTGATGATCGACTTCCCCTACCCGGGGTTGGAAAAACAAAGGGCCCGTTACGAGTGGGCCGAGGGTTCCTTCGAGCGGGACTTGGCCGGGGCCCGGACATTCTGTTTCGAGCATGAGATCGAGGCCCTGCGCTCGCAGGGGCTGATCAAGGGCGGCAGCCTGGACAACGCCCTGGTGGTCGGATCCAAAGGCCTGCTCAACGGCCCTCTCCGGTTCGAGAACGAATTCGCCCGGCACAAGACCCTGGACCTTTTGGGCGACCTGATGCTCCTCAACCGGCCCCTCAAGGCCAAGGTGACCGTTGTGAAGGGCGGCCACAAATACCACGTTCGGTTGGCCCAGGCCATCCAAGAACGGGCGAACCATTCGAAAGGAAAGAACGGCATGATGCTTGATATCGAGGAGATCCAGAAAATCCTGCCCCACCGGTTCCCGTTCCTTTTCGTGGACCGGATCGTGGAGATGGAACCCAACAAGCGCGCCGTGGGCCTGAAAAACGTGACGATGAACGAGCCATATTTCCAGGGGCACTTCCCGGGGCACCCCATCATGCCGGGGGTCATCATCCTCGAGGCGATGGCGCAGGTCGGCGGCATCGCCCTCCTGAAGGGGCGCACGGACGGCCTCAACATCATGTACTTCGCCGCGGCCGACAACGTCCGTTGGCGCCGGCCCGTCAAACCGGGTGACCAGTTGAGGCTGGAGGTGGACATCGTCATGTCCCGGGGTAAGCTGGTGAAGGCCGCCGGAAAGGCCTTTGTGGACGGGCAGGTGGCGGCCGAGGCCGACATCACCTGCGTCCTGGTGGACCCGAACGCCGAAGAAAAGGGCGGTCACTGAGAACCCCATGACCACCCTGATCCATCCAACCGCGATAGTCCATAAGGACGCCCAATTGGCCGACGGCGTCAAGGTCGGGCCCTTCGCCATCATCGACGCCCGGGTGACGGTGGGCGAGGGGACCGAAATAGGCCCCTACGTGAACCTGACGGGCCACACCACCCTGGGGAAACGGAACCGGATCTTCTCGGGCGCCGTGGTGGGGAGCGAACCCCAAGACGTCAAGTATTACGGGGAGGAAACGACCCTCGAGATCGGTGATGAGAACGTCATCCGCGAACACGTCACCCTCAACCCCGGCACCGGCGAGGGTTCCAAGACCGTCGTCGGCAACGGCAACTGGTTCATGGTGGGCGTCCACATCGCCCACAATTGCGTCATCGGCAACAACGTCAAGCTGGCCAACCTGGTCACCTTGGCCGGTCATATCCGCATCGACGATTACGCCATCATCGGGGGG
>CAYMOV010000185.1:0-4679 GCA_964392085.1 uncultured bacterium | reverse complement strand
TCGGCGAATAGGTGCCGGTGGGCCAGGTGGAAACCGGCGTGCCGGGGGTCCCGGTCGGACTTACGGTTGGGGTCCAAGTCATCGAAGCCGTGGGGGTCGCGGTCGAGGAAACAATCGACGTTGGGGTCCGGGTAAAGGTCGGGGTTGGGCTATGGTTCAAGCCGATCACCGCCCACCAGGAGAAGTGCGTCGTCGAAGTGGTGACCGTCTGGGCCACCGTATCCACGGTCGTCGGCATCGTCACCCAGGCGGTTCCGTCGAAATAGGCGATCCTCAAATCGGAAGGGGTTGTCCCAACCGGGAAGGCCGACAAGTCGTAAGGGAAAGTCACCGTGACGGGACCTTGGAGGACCGCCCCACCCGCGTCGATCGTGAAGGCCCAGGGCCCGAAGCTGAAATAGGTCGCCGTCGGGGGGGCCGTGGCGGAATCAAACACCTGCACCGTCAGGGTCGCGGCGGAGGCGAAGCTCCCGGCGGGAAGGTTGATCGCGGCCCCATTCGGCAGGGTGAGGGTGGCGGGTGCCGAGGGCGACACTACGACCGTCCCGACGCCGAGGGGCGTGAAGACCGGGGTGGGCGTGATCGTTAGGGTAGCAGTCGGGGTGCGGGTGGAAGTTGGCAGGTTCGTCCCGGTTCGGGACGGCGTGCTGGTGAAGGTCAGCGTATAGGTGGCCGTAGGAGTCCCGGTATTAGTCGGGATTAAAGTCCCCGTTGGGCTGGCGGTGGGGGTCGGTGTGGAGGGCGCGACGCAAAGGGGGTCGAACTTGGACAGCTCCGCCATCATGGAATTGTCGCTCGTTTGGTAGGCCCCCATCATCCAGACCTCGTTGTCGTTCCGGGCCGCCACCAATACATTCGTGATGAAAGTGGAAAGGGGAATGGTGTGTCGGTCGTTCCACAATGGGTTTCCGGTTCCGTCGAATTTTTCGGTCCAAATATAGGTGTTATCGGACGAAACGAGGTAGAGGGACCCCGCCGAATCCAGGGTCAAGTGGTAGGGGTAATAGGGAGGATAGGTCAGGCCGTAGCTCCAAACCAGATTTTCCGAGGCGTCGTATCTCCTGATTTGGTAGGTTTTGGCGATGGTCACGTTTTCAAGGAGAATGAACCGCTCCCCGCCAGGCCCTAAGGCCATATCCACAACCCGGTTTTCAACTCCCCCGAGGTTAATCGTCTGGACGGTATGCGACGACAGGTCGAAACTGTATTTCAACACGACGGCGTCGGTTCCCGATGAGCCGGAGATATAAACCCCGTCGGTCCCGACGGAACAAGACCACATTTCGTCCAAGGCGGGGGTGCTATAAGTCACGCTGGCCGACAGGGTCCCGTTGGACCCGTATTTCAGGATGAGCATGTCCCCGTTACCGACACCCGGAAGGAGGGTGGCGACGTAGGCGTTCCCCGCCGCGTCCACTCCCATGGGAGTTTGGGCCCCAAAGGCGTTCGGATTAATGAAATGGGTGGTTGACCAGAGGAGGTTTCCATCACCGTCGTATTTCACCAGGACGACGCCCTGGTCGCCCGGTGAATTGTAGATTCCCGCGGAATAAATATTGCCCAATGGGTCGATGGCGTTGTTAAATCCCTGGGACCCAAGCCCGCTTTCAAATTGCCGGGTCCAAATCAAAGCACCGGTGGGTCCGTATTTGGAAGTGAGAACCTTAAAGTCGCCGGGACCTTCGAGGGACCCAGTCACGATGGCATTGCCGGATGCATCAACCTTCAATTCCGATTGGATGCCCAACTTGGTAAACGGAGGGGATCCATAGGTGACGCTCCAGCCGATGCAGGGGGGAGCCACCATGACGACCGTGGATATTGGAGTGGTGGTCCAAACAGGGGTCGAGGTGGGAGTAAGGGTGATCGTCGCGAAACCTGATCCCGTTGGGGTAGGTGTGGGGGTCCCAGGGGTTAGGGTGAATGAGGCGGTCGGGGTCAGGGTCGACGTGTAGGTGGGTGTCGGGCTGCCCGATGTCGGTGTCGAGGTGACGGAGGGGATCCCGCTGGTCAATGTAATTGTGGGCGTGTAGGTGGGAGTCGGAGTGCCCGGGAGTGTAAACGTCAATGTGGCGGTTGGGCCGTTGGTGTAAGTCTTTGTAGGCGTGGGGGTCGGGGTCCAACTGGCCGTGGGATTGTTGGTCGGGATGTCCGTCATCGTGTTTAACGCGGTGAAAGTTGGGGTCATACTGGGCGTCGAAGTCGCAGTGGGGGTCAGGGTGAGGGTCGGGAGGACCCAGGTTCCTGTCGGCGTCACCGTCGGCGTTAGGGTGTTCGTGAACGAGCTTGTCGGCGTCAACGTCGGTTGGGTGAACAACGCGCAGGGGGCCAGTTTAACGACGTTGTTGCTGTCATGGCCCGCGAGGTAGGGCGCTCCCGACGCGTCCACCGCCAGCCCCAAGATCTTCGCGGCGTCGGGACGGGTGCAGGTCCCCACCAGGTTCCAGGATGGGTCGTAATACCGGATTTGGCCGCTTCCGGTCGCGAGGTAGAAATTACCCGCGGGGTCCCGCGCGAGGGCCAGGGGCTGGGGAACGCCCGACAGCACAGTGACGGGAGGACCAACCCCGAAGGGGGTTGGAGTCAGGTCGTAGGACAATACCTGGTCCTGGGCCGAATCGGCCACGTACAGTTTTTGGCCCACGACCACCACCCCCGTCGCGTTGGTCGGGCCCGTTATGCCCATGATCTGGTAGAAGGTTGACCCGACCTCCTGGTAGACCATCAGGTAGGGGGCGTCGCAAGTTCCGAAGATGTAACCCGACGGGTCCACGAAAAGGCCGCGAACCCCCGCCGGCATCCGAAAGGTCCCCGTTTCGGCGTAACCGGCCGATGGTGAATAGCGGTGCACGTAATCCCCACCCGCGCGGGTCACCGCGAACAATTCGTCGGAATCCGTCCAAAAAACCGCCGATGGGGCGAATAAATCCGGCGCGACGGTTTGGATCAGGTTGCCGGACGGGTCATAAACCCCCACCCCGTACCCCGATTCGTTCCCGACGTACACGAGGTTCCTTCGATAGTCCACCGCGACGCCCCAAGGTTGGCTGAATGTATTGGCGGCCCAGTTCCCTGCCGCCAATTGGCAACAGGTGGCCGGAACCGTCGGGGTATAGGAAGCGGCCGAGATTACGGTGTAGGTCGGCGTTTGAGTGAACGAAAAGGTTGGGGTCGGTGTCGGAGTGTCCTGGGGTGTAAACGTCGATGTGGCGGTTGAACCGCTGGTATAAGTCTTTGAGGGAGTAGGGGTCGGGGTCGCGGTCACATCTTGAGTGAGGGTGAACGTCGGGGTCATGGTACCCGTAAATGTCATGGTAAAAGTTTGGGTCATCGTATGGCAGCCCGTGGCGGTAAATGTGGGGGTCGACGTGGAGGTCCCGGTATCAGTCGGGGTCGGCGTTAGGCAAGCGGTCCGGGTGGCGGTCGGGGTGTTGGTGGAAGTGCGGGTCGGCGTCCAGGTCGCCGTGGGGGTCAAGCAAGCGGTAAAGGTAAAAGTCCAAACCGGCGTGTAGGAATTGGTCCGAGTGGGCGTGACGGTCAGGGTCGAGGTGAACCAGGTGCCGCTGGGGGTGGCGCTTGGAGTGGGTGAATAGGTCCATGTCGTTGTCGCGGTCGCGGTGGGTGTGGAGGTGCAACCCGACGAGACGTAATCACCGGGCTTGAAGGAATTTTGGGGGTAACCGCTTGTTCCATAAGATACGAAATAAACGGGTAGCGTCACTTCGGTCCCGACGATCCCGCGAACCGCGTTCAGGGTGGCGGAGTAGTAAAACATCGTCGACGCCCCATTGAACCGAACCACCACGTCAAAATCCCCTCCCATGGACTGGGTAATGTCCCAAGCCCCGTCGAACGTGACGGACCCCGCGTAAGGCGCGGACGTTTGCAGGGCACCGTTCTCCCACAACTCCACCGCATCCACGTGTGTAGGCGAATCAAGGGTGGAGAAGTCGACGGCGATTTGGGTGACGGATTGTCCGATGGAGATGTCATCCGCCCGGCATTGGAAGGACAGGATCGTCGCGGGACCGGTCAGGGGAACGTAATCGCAGACCTGTGGGACAACACCGGCAATGACGGTGGTATTGGCGCCGTTCGGGGTGCCGGTATAGGTCGCTGTTTGGGACATGCCGTTATCGGGAAGGGAGGACAAGGCAAATATCACGCCTAGGATTCCAAATGCCATCTTGGACATCCGAATGATTGAATACGTTCGACGATCCATGGATCACCCCGTCAGACTGTTCCTGCAGATTAGATACAGTAAACCTCCTTTATTGCGGGTTTTGGGTCGGAAATATCACGAAATCGCGACCTGTCGCAGGTCATATCAAATCAATTGTCAGCGTAATATCAGGAGTTTCGTCCAGGCCAAGGTTCCGTCGGCGTCCACCCTCACGTGGTAGATCCCATCCGATAGGGCCTTCCCCTTCAAATCCACCAGGTGAAGGACCAAATCCCGGGCTCCGGCGTCTTGGGGCCCTAAATCAACTGACCGAATCATCCGGTTGGCGGGGGTGATGATCTTGACCGACAGGGATCCGATGGGCCGACAGAGGTCCACATGGAGCTTCACGGTCGCCGTATCGGACCAAACCGGGTTCGGGAACACCACGGGCTTTTCGAGGAACAGGTTCGGGCAGGGGCCGGACGAAGTCGCTGTCCCGCTCACCGTCGGA
>CAYMOV010000184.1:0-4713 GCA_964392085.1 uncultured bacterium | reverse complement strand
TGTTGAAGAGAAGCGTACGGGAAGCGTTGGTAAAGTCCGTGACGTGGGCGTGGCCTCCGGTCAGGTTCCACAACAGCCAGCTGTCGATGGTGCCGAAGGCCAGTTCGCCCTTCTTGGCCCTGGCCATGGCCCCCGGGATGTTCTTGAGGAGCCATTCAAGCTTAGTGCCTGAGAAATAGGCGTCCAGCATCAGCCCCGTACTGGCTCGGAATAGGTTCTCCTTGCCCTGGGCCTTGAGTTGGTCACATCGGTGGGCCGTGCGGCGGCATTGCCAAACGATGGCCTTGTGGAGGGGTTTGCCGGTCTTTCGGTCCCAAAGGACGGTGGTTTCCCGCTGGTTCGTGATGCCCACCCCGGCGATGTCGCCGGGCTTGGCCCCGGCGGCCTTGAGGGCCTTCTTCCCCGTCGCCTGGACCGAATCCAAGATCTCGGTGGCGTCATGCTCCACCCAGCCCGGCTGGGGGAAATGTTGGGTGATCTCCTGGTAGGCGCTGCCCGCCACCTCGCCGGATTTGTCGAAGAGGTAGGTCCGGGTACCCGTGGTGCCCTGGTCGATCGCGAGGATGAACTTAGCCATTCCGCCCGCCTTCCTTAAATTCATGGGGGAAAACAAACTAGGGGTCCTATTTTACATCCCTCAGGACCACCCAAAGGCGCTTCAATTCCCGGTCGCCCTTCCGGCAGACCAGGAGAAACAACCCGTCCCCGGCCGGTTTATCCGCCTCATCCGTCCCGTCCCAATCTACCCATTGGTCGTGGTTTCGCACGACCTTCTCCTCGTAGATCCGCTTGATGAACTTCCCTTGGCCGTCCAACACGTCCACGGTATAGATCCCCGGCCCGTCGGCGAAGGTGACGTTCACCGTCACGGGAAGGCGCTCGAACGTTAGGGCGTCCTTGAGGGGCCCCGGCGTGACCTTGGGAGCCACCCGCGGGGGATGGGGAGTCGGGGTCGTGGTCGGGCGCAGGACCACTCGCCGGACCGGCGGGGGCGTGTGGGTACGGGTCGGGGGGATGATCCGGATCGTGGGGGTCTTGGTGGGGGGGCGCGTGGTGGGGGTAGGAGTGAAAGTCTTCCAAACCGGGGTCGGGGTATTTCGGAAGGGAACCTGGGTGGCAGTCGGGAGGAATGTCGGGGTCTTGGTGGGGGTGGGAAGCTTGGGGGTCCGGGTCGGGGTGGGGGTCTTGGTCGGCGTAAGGGTTCGGGTAAAAGAGGGCGTATCCGTCGGCGTGCGCGTGGGGACCGGCGTTAGGGTCGCGGTTCCCGTCCAGGCGGGGGTGGCCGAGGGAGAGGGTGTTTGGCATCCCGGGGAGGGGTCCATCTCCAAGGGAAACCGGATCCGGAACAGATGACGCTCGCCGGTCATTTGGGTGGGCCCCCCGGTGTCGGATGCCGACATATAGAGGGCGGAGGCGCCGGTCTCTTTGTCGTCGATCATGGCCAGGAAGGATGAATAGGCGCCCAGGTTCATGGGCTTGTGCCAACCCTTGTCGATGAAATCGGGGCTCCACCAACCATCCGGTTCCGAATCCTTGGGATCCTCCACGTAGAAGGACTTGTGCTTCTCCGAGTCCCGGCTGGAGACCGTTTGGATGTTGCCGTCGGACATGTACATTTTCAACAAGTAGGCGATAGATGCGTTGGTGGGGTTCGTGTCGGTGTCGCGGAACGCCAGGAGGTTGGAGGGCTTGAACAGGCAGGGATCCACCCGGACCACGGCGGGTCCGCCGTTTTTGGACTCGGTCAGGGGCTGTTTTTCCAGGATGGGGGTGCCGTTGAGCCAGACGTCGGCCACATCGTCCACTGAAACGAGGAGTTCGGCGCGAACCAAATGCGGCGCGGCGCGCGCAGGGATGGGACCGGAATGGAGGAGGACCGATGCAAGCAGGAGCGTCCGAAAAAAGTGCGCGTGGAATTTATAATTCATAATTTACAACGCACAATTGAAAATGGGCTTCAATGCGTTCGCGTTCATAAATCCATTATACATTTTACATTAATAATTATTCATCGCCGCTTAGGTCGTCAGCTCGCGATGTCCACCAGGGAGTGGTTTGGGTTCTGCTGGGCGGCGTAGTTCTTCTCCCAGGCGCTGTTGAAGAGCACCATGACCCGGTCCCGGGCGTCCCGGGCCAGCTGGGCGCTCAGGGGCTTCTGGAAAGTCTCAGGGTCGCCCTGGAGCCAGGCGCTGCACTCGAACTTGAGGGGCGAGATGTCCGTCTCCACGCCGTACTCGTCCCGCAGGCGGTACTGCAGAACATCGAACTGCAGGCGCCCGACGGCCGCCACGTAGGTCTCGTTTCCGTCGAGGCGCCGCAAAAGCTGGACCGTGCCTTCGGCGGTCAACTGCTCCAGCCCCTTATCGTACTGTTTGCGCTTTCCCACTTCCTTGGGCCGCACCAGGGCGAAGACCTCGGGTTGGAACTGGGGCAGGGGCTTGAAGGTGAACCCCCCCTTGACCGAGATCGTATCGCCGATGGCGAACATGCCCTGGTTGATGACTCCCACGATGTCTCCCGGGTAGGCGGCCTCGAGGATGTTGCGGTCCTGGGCCACCATGACGTGGGGCCGGTTCATGCGCACTTCCCGCTCAAGTCGGTGGTGCTTGACCATCATGTCGCGCTCGAACCGACCCGACACGACGCGGATGAAGGCCATACTGTCGCGGTGCCGGGGGTCCATGTTGGCCTGGAGCTTGAAGACATAGCCCGAGAAGTCCGTCTGGACGGCGTCCAGGTAGTCCTCGCCCCCCGCGTCGAAGTCCACGGGCCGGGGGCCGGGGGCCGGGGCCATGTCCACGAAGGCGTCGAAAAAGGGTTCCACACCGAAGTTGGTGAGGGCCGAACCGAAGAACACCGGGGTCACCTTGCCGTTGAGGAAGTCGTTCTGGGTGAAGGGGTTGCCGGCCACGTCCAGCAGTTCCAGGTCGTGGTGTACCTTGGCCCACTCATCCTCGCCGATCTTCTCCCGAAGCTCGGGCGAGTCGAGGGGAACCCGGGTCATGGCGGCCATGCGGGCCCCGCCGGGGGCCGCCCGCTCAAACAACAGGACTTCCTTCGTCTTCCGGTCGACGACCCCCACGAACCGCTTGCCCATGCCCACGGGCCAATTGACCGCCGTGGCGTGGATGCCGAGGACCTCCTCGACTTCCTGCATGAGGTCCAGCGGGTCCCGACCCTCCAGGTCCATCTTGTTGATGAAGGTGAGGACCGGGATGCCCCGGAGCGCGCAGACCTTGAACAGCTTGCGGGTCTGGGTCTCCACGCCCTTGGCGGCGTCGAGCACCATGATGGCCGAGTCGGCGGCCGTGAGGGTCCGGTAGGTGTCCTCGCTGAAGTCCTGGTGGCCCGGGGTGTCGAGGACGTTGACCACCTTGTCTTTATAGAGGAACTGCATGGCTGAGGCGGTGATGGAGATGCCGCGCTCCTGCTCCATGCCCATCCAGTCGCTGGCGGCGAACTTGCCGCTCTTGCGGGCCCGCACCATGCCGGCTGTCCGGATCATGCCGGAGTAGAGGAGGAGCTTCTCCGTGAGGGTGGTCTTGCCCGCGTCGGGGTGGCTGATGATGGCGAAGGTGCGCCGCTTGGCGGCTTCCGCGCGTATTTCGCCTAGGTTGGGGGTTTCGGCCATGATGACTCTCTCCGGGCGCGCATAATACCAGATTCAGGAGGGGGCAACCCCCTCCGACACCCCCTAAAGCTTTGAAACACAGGGACCACAGAGACCACCGGGTCATCCTCATTCGGAAATGCCCTATAAATCCAATTTTGCTTTCCCTGTGATCCCTGTGAACCCTGTGTTGAAATGAGCGGTACGCATTCGTTTCTGGCCTGGGGACCCGCACTTTGATAATCTCATCCCCGATGAAACCCCAGAAACAAGGATACGACTGGCATGAGGCCGCCAAGGACCTCCCCAAGGTCACGGCGCCCTGCCCCCATTTCGGGATGTGCGGGGGCTGCCAGCTCCAGGACCTCGCCTACAGCGATCAGGTCTCACTGAAGGAGGGCCGTCTCCGCTCCCTTTTCCGGGACCCGACCCTCACCCCGGCCCGTTGGCTGGCCCCCCTCACGGGGCCCGAGCTGGGGTATCGCCTACGGCTGCGCTTCAGCGTGAGGTTCGTCCCCAAGAAGGGCGGGGCCCTGGTGGGCTTCCGTGAGAAGAAGAAGACCTACGTCGTGGACATGCACCATTGCCCCATCCTGCCGAAACGGGTGTCCGACCTGATCGACCCCCTGCGCGAACTGGTGGCCCGGTTGTCCCAGCCCAAGTCCATCGCCCAGATCAGCGTCTCCGCCGCCGACAGCCATGACGCCTACGTGATCCGCAACCTGGAGCCCCTTTCCGAGGGTGACCTGGCGCTCCTGCGGGAATTTGAGGGGGCCCGAAACGTCCGGTTCTACCTTCAATCCGGCGGCTACGAAACCTTGGAACCCATGAGCCCCGGCACTCCCGCCCGCCTCACCTATCGCCTGGAGGACCAGGGCCTCTCCCTCTCCTACCGTCCCCACCATTTCACCCAGGTCAACGCCGAGGTCAACCGGGCCATGGTGCGGCAAGCCCTGGAGCTGTTGGGAATCCGAATGGGCGAGAAGGGGCTGGACCTGTTTTGCGGGGTCGGCAACTTCACCCTGGCTTTCGCGAGACAAGGGGCCGAGGTGCTGGGGGTGGATTCGGAGGGGGACCAGATCGGCGCGGCCCGGGACAACGCG
>CAYMOV010000183.1:0-4752 GCA_964392085.1 uncultured bacterium | reverse complement strand
CCGAAACATCCTGACGGCGGAGGGGTCGAACGTGAAGGCGTTCTTCACCAAGCCCGTGGATATGGGCGAACTGAGGGCCAAGATCGCGGGAATACTGGGAAAGGCCTAAGGCAACACCCAAATCCACCACAGAGACACGCCCCGCGCCCAAAGTTAAGCCCCAAAGACCGCGGGGCCGTCCCGCCTCCATATCATGGAAAGCGCGCGGGAAGACCCTGATGTCCCCCTACGAAAACCAAGAATACCTTCCGCCGATGTTGGGGCGACCCTCTTTCCGACATCCCGGCCTACCGTTCAGCGTTGATCCTGTCTTCCCACCCACCGAAGGTATGAGCGCACTCATAGAGATCCCTTCGGGAAAACGGGGATAGTCTTAAGTCGCATCGCCAAACCGCAGGGACAAAGGCCTCCCCATGAAGAAGTGGGTTTCAGCGGCGGGATCCATCCGTCTCCAAGCGGTATCCCTGATTTTCTTCCTTATATACGCGGTCCCTGCCGTCTCCCCAGCCCAAACCCCCAGTGCAACAGCCTCCCCGAGCCCAACGGCGAGCGGGACCCCAACTTATTGGTCCTGCGGCGTCGGCCTGGGACCGGCGCTCACTTGGGGCGCGAAGGCCTCCCTGCCCACCGCCCGGTACGCCCTGGGGGTGGGGACGGTCAACGGGGTCCTGTACGCGGTGGGGGGGACCAACGACAGTTCCATCCTGGGAACCTTGGAAGCCTATAACCCGGCGACCGATACCTGGACCCCCAAGGCCCCCATGCCGACCCCGCGGGCCCACCTCGCCGTCGGGGTGGTGGGCGGGATCCTGTACGCCGTGGGGGGGATGGACGACACCTACTATTACGGCACCGTGGAGGCCTACGACCCGGCCACCGACACCTGGAGCGCGAAGGCCGACATGCCGACCCAGCGGTACGGCCTCTCGGTGGCCGTGGTGGACGGGATCCTGTACGCGGTGGGGGGATCGGGCGCCAGCAACTACCTGAAGACCGTGGAAGCCTATGATCCGTCGACCGACACCTGGTCCGCGAAGGCGTCCATGCCCACCGGGCGGGAATATCCCGCCGCGGGATCGGTGGGCGGCCTCCTGTACGCGGTGGGCGGCCGCAACAACGGCGGGGATTCGAACGCCGTCGAAACCTATGACCCCGCGGCGGACTCCTGGAGCGCGAAGGCGCCCCTGCCCGGCGGGCGGGAAGCGGCGTCGGCGGGGGCGGTCAACGGCCTCCTATACGTGATGGGGGGGCAAATCGGCGGCAGTCCCTTGGGCGCCGTGGCGGCCTACGACCCGGCGGCCAATACCTGGAGCGTAAAGGCATCCTTGCCCACCGCGCGGTCCTACCTGGCCTCGGGGACGGTGGACGGGGTCCTTTACGCGGTGGGCGGATGGGCGTCGGCCGGGCCGTCGAACGCCGTCGAGGCGGCCGCGCCGTTTTGCGCGACCCTCACCTGTACGCCGACCCGAACCCCGACCCGGACCTTGACGCCCAACCCCACCCCGACCAACGTCGTGTGCGGGTCCGGCTCGGCGCTGGACCTGGCCTGGAGCGTGAAGGCCCCCCTGTCCTCGGCGCGGCAGGCCCTGGGCGTGGCGACGGTGGGCGGGATCCTGTACGCCTTGGGCGGCAACAACGCCAGCGGCCTGAAGATCGTGGAAGCCTACGACCCGGCGACCAACACCTGGAGCCCGAAGGCGTCCATGGCGAAAGTGAGGCAGGGCCTGGGCGTGGCGGCGATCAACGGCATCCTGTACGCCGTGGGTGGGACCGGCGCGACCACGAGTACCATGGAAGCCTACGATCCCGCGACCGACACCTGGACCCCCAAGGCGAGCGTCCCCACGGCCCGCAACTCGCCGGCCGTCTGCGCGGTGAACGGCCTCCTGTACGTGATGGGGGGGTCCGACAGCGGCGGCCTCTACCTGGCCACCGTGGAGGCCTACGACCCGGCGACCGACACCTGGTCCACGAAGGCGCCCATGCCCGCCGCGCGGTCGCTTTTGGCGTCGGGGACGTTGAACGGGCTGCTGTACGCCGTGGGGGGCTATAACGGCGCGGCCCTGACCGACCTGCAGGCCTACAACCCCGCGACCAACACCTGGTCCGCGAAGCGGCCCCTGCCGACGGCGAACTACAACCTGTCCGCCGTGGCGGCGAACGGCCTGCTGATCACGTTGGGGGGGGTGTCCGACCCGGCCGTGGAGGCCTACAACCCCTCCACCGACACCTGGACCGCGATGGCGTCCATGCCCACGCCGCGCTACGCCCTGGGCGCGGGCACGGTGAACGGGGTGATCTACGCGGTGGGCGGCCATAAGGGCGCCGGGAACCTGGCCTCCGTGGAGGCGGCCGTCCCGACCTGCGTGACCTACACCCCCACTCCCACGGCCACACCCACCGTCACCGCCACGCCCACGGCGTCACCGACCCCGACGGCCACCTCGACCCCGACCGTCACCTCGACCTCCACGGTCACCTCCACGCCGACCATCACCCCCACCCCCACGGTCACCTCCACGCCGACGATCACGGCCACGCCCAGCCCGACGGCCAGCGCCACGGCGACGCCGTCGGCCACGTCGAGCCCCACGGCCACCCGGTCGCCCACCCCGACGCCCACCTACTGGACCTGCGGGTCCGGGTCCGGCCTGGCGCTGGGTTGGAGCACGAAGGCGAACGTCCCCACCACCCGCGGTGACCTGGCCGTGGGGACGGTGGGCGGGACCCTTTACACGGTGGGGGGGTACCTCAACAACGGCACTTACCTGACCACCGTGGAGGCCTACGACCCGGGGTCCGACGCCTGGAGCGCGAAGTCCCCGCTGGCGACGCGGCGGGGCTATTCGGCCGTGGGGACGGTGGGCGGGATCCTGTACGCCGTGGGGGGGATGAACGGAAGCGAACTGAACAGCGTGGAGGCCTACAACCCCGCGACCGATACCTGGACCCCCAAGGCCCCCCTGCCCACCGCGCGGTACGGCCTGGCGGTGGGGACGGTGAACGGGGTCCTGTACGCGGTGGGTGGGACGGGCGGCGGCGTTTGGCTGGGCACCGTGGAGGCCTACGACCCGGCGACCGACACCTGGACCCCGAAGGCGTCCATGCCCACGGCCCGGGGCTTCCTGGGCGTCGGGGCGGTCGACGGGATCCTTTACGCGGTGGGGGGACTGGACGATGGCGGTTGGAAGGGCACCGTGGAGGCCTACAACCCGGCGACCGATACCTGGAGCGCGAAGCCCAATATGCCCACCACGCGGTACGGGTTGTCGGCGGGCGTGGTGAACGGCGTACTGTACGCGGTGGGTGGGTGGGGCGGCATGAACTCCGTAGAATCCTTTGACCCGTCCGCCAACGCGTGGTCCCCGAGGGCGGCCCTTCCGACCGGCCGGGTTTTCCTGTCCGTGGGGACGGTGAACGGCGTCCTATACGCGGTGGGGGGGACCACCAGCGGCGGCGCCTTCCTCAACACCGTGGAGGCCGCCGTGCCGTCCTGCGTGCCCTATACCCCCACGATGACCGCCACCCCCACCCCGACGCCGACGGCGTCACCGACCCCGACCTTGACGCCCAGCGCGACCTGGACACCGTCCCCGACCGTTACGCCGACGGACTCGCCGACGCCGAGCCCGACCGCCAGCCCGACCCCCTCCCCGACGCCGACCTGCGGCTTCGGGTACGAGCAGGGCTGGACGCCACGGGCCACGATGCCGGCGGCCTCCAATTTCTTCAGCGCGGCGGCCGTCGGCGCCACGATCTACGTGGGGGACGGCACGGCCAACGCCTTCGAGGCCTACGACACCCAGGGGGACGCCTGGATGTCCCTGGCCCCCGCGGTCAACGCGGCAACCTTCGCCGCCGCCGGGGCCTCGGGGGGGGCCTTCTACTTGGTGGGCGGCTACGGGGGAGGGGTGACCCGGTACACCTACAACCGCCGCTACGACCCCGCGACCGGAAGTTGGGCCCTCAAGGCGCCCATGCCGACCGCGCGCAACAGCCTGGCGGTGGCCACCCTCAACGGCATCCTTTACGCCATCGGCGGCGTCACCGGCGGGGGGCGGACGAACGCGGTGGAGGCCTACGACCCCTCCACCGACACCTGGTCCGTCAAGGCCCCGCTGCCGGTCGCGATCGCGGATGTTGTGGCGGTGGGCCTCAACGGGCTCGTGTACGTGACCGGGGGGTACGACGGCACCTACGAGACGGCCCTCTTCGCCTACGATCCCGTCCACGATGCCTGGTCTTCCAAGGCCCCCATGGCCGTCGGCGCCGTCGACGCCTCGGCCGTGGCCCTGAACGGGAAGTTGTACGTGATGGGGGGGTACGGACCATCCGGCGTGGCGACGGCCTCCGTGGTGGTTTACGACCCCAGTACCGACAGCTGGTCCGCGGCCACCGCCATGCCCGAGGCCAAGTTCCGGTTCGCGGCGGCGGCGGTGGGCAACGGGATCTACGCCTTCGGGGGCACGAACTCGGGGTGGGCGCAGACCGCCACGCACTACCGGGACACCTTCGCCTGCCCGGGCACCCCGATGGCCACCCCCAGCTTCACCCCGTCGCCGTCCCCCACGCCGACGGCAACTTCCACCGGCACTTTCACCCCGACCTTCACGCCCAGCGGGACCATGACACCTTCCCCGACCTCCACGGACTCGGCGACGGATACGCCGAGCCCAACGGACACGGATTCGGCGACAGCCACGCCGACTACGTCAAAAACCCCAACACCTTCATCGACGTTGACGCCGACGG
>CAYMOV010000182.1:2954-4759 GCA_964392085.1 uncultured bacterium | reverse complement strand
AGGGAACGGTCTGCAAAACCGTGATTCGGCGGTTCAAATCCGCCTGCCGCCTCCAAACATGACGAGGCCCGCCCCCATGGGGCGGGCCTTTTTTTATGGATCCTCGGGGGGCCGACCGGCATCTAGGCCCCTGGGACTTGTCTATAATGCCGGACATCCATTTCATCGGTCCTGAGGCTTCTCTTGCCTGAACCCGTTTTCCATCCAGAGGACCTGTCCCGGATCCGAGAGCGGGGAATGGATCCCGAGGCCCTAGCACGCCAGTTGGAATTATTCCGATTTCCAACCGGCCACCTTCAGATCGCACGCCCCGCAACGGTCGGAGACGGCATCCGCAGGATCGCGGATCCTGACCTGTCGGCCCTTCGGAGCGAGTATGAGTCGGGAAAGGCCCTTGGCCGATTCTCGAAATTTGTCCCGGCCTCCGGGGCCGCGACACGAATGTTCTCAGGATTGGACGCTTTGAGGCTCCGCGCGGATTGGGGGTCCCTGGAGGACCTCCGCGCGCTGGCCCACCGGGGGGACCCCGACGCGGTCCAAGGGGTCGTCTTTTTTGAGAACCTATCCAGGTTCGCCTTTTATCCGGCATTGGTTGATCGGCTCCCGGGCAATATGGCCGAAATCCCCTCGGATATCCCCCCTCGAAGGATCTTGGAATCACTCCTGGACCCGGCGGGACTGGACTTAATCCGTTGCAGCAAGGGCTTGGTCCCGTTCCATCACGGGGAAGGGAAGCCAAGGACGGCCCTCGAGGAACACCTGATCGAGGCGATCGAATTGACCCAGGATTCGGGGGGGGGCGTACGAGCCCATTTCACGGTTCTCGTGGAGCACCTTGGGAAATTCAAGGCGGCGGCCGAGCAATGCATCCCGAACCTGGGGGGGATGAAGGTGGGCAATCTCCACCTGTCGTTTTCAGTCCAAGACCGATCCCTGGATACGCTCGCCGCTGAACCTGATTTTCGGCCCGCGCGGGACCGCCAGGGTGTGCTCCTATTCCGGCCGGGGGGGCATGGTGCGCTCCTCAGAAACCTGCAGGAAACGAATGGGGACCTCGTCTTCCTCAAGAACATCGACAATGTGGCCTCGGGAACCCTTCGGGATGTCGGATGGGATGCCCGGAAAATCCTTGGAGGGCTCGCGATCAAACTTCGCGGGACCGCGGATCTGTACCTTGAGGATTTGGAGGGCGGATTGCCCCCGCCGGAGCGGTTGGCTGAAATAATCCGGTTCCTCGAGAACGGGTTTGGCCGCAAGATCATTTCATCGGGCCGCGACGCCCTACGGTTGGAGCTCCAAGCGGCGTTGGACCGGCCCATGCGGGTTTGTGGGATGGTTCCCAACGCCGGGGAACCGGGGGGGGGACCCTGTTGGGTCCGGCGAGGTCCGGATCGGGAAGACCTCCAGATCGTGGAAAGCGCGCAGGTCGACCCTGGGTCACCGGATCAACTCCATCGACTCCAAGCCGGCACCCATTTCAACCCCGTGGATATGGTGGCTTGTCTCAGGGACAGGACCGGGAAACCCTATGATCTTTCCCGTTATGTCGAGAACGAATGGACCCTTCTATCCCGTAAAATGTTGGAGGGGCGGGAGATCCTCATCTTGGAGAAACCTGGGCTTTGGAACGGCGCCATGGCGGATTGGCTGACGGTGTTCGTCGAGATTCCATTGGAGTCGTTTCATCCCGTCAAGACGGTGATGGACCTATTACGTCCAGGCCACCAGTCCAAGGAATAGAACGTGGGAAACTTTAACCAGTGGACATTACTGGTCACAGGCGGCGTCGGTTTCACCCCACATCC
>CAYMOV010000182.1:0-2854 GCA_964392085.1 uncultured bacterium | reverse complement strand
CCGGTAATGGATTGCGGGGTGGAAACACCGTGCGATCCGGGAGGCTCGAAATGAGCGGTTCGGGAAAGTCTCCCATCCTCGTGACCGGCGGCGCGGGTTTCATCGGTTCCTGCTTCGTGCGGGGAGCCCTCCAGTCTGGCCGAAAGGTCGTGGTGCTGGATCTCCTGACTTACGCGGGCCACGAGTCAACCTTAGAGGAAGTGCGCGAAAATCCGGGGTTGGTCTTCGTCCGAGGGGATATTGGGGACGGTTATCTTGTTCGTGAACTCTTGTCCCAACACCAACCCTCCGCCGTCGTACATTTTGCTGCCGAAACCCACGTCGACCGATCCATTGATGATCCTTCCCGGTTTCTCAAGACCAACATCCTGGGCACCTACGAGTTGATGGAGGCCTGTCGACGGATGCCGAACATGGAGGAAGGGTTCAGGTTCCTTCTGGTTTCCACCGACGAGGTTTTCGGGACCCTGGGCCCACAGGGCGCCTTCTCCGAAACGAGCCCTTACGCTCCCAATTCCCCCTATTCCGCCAGCAAGGCGGGGGCTGATCTTCTCGCCAGGTCCTACTTTGAGACATTCTCGTTTCCGGTCATCACCACCCACTGCTCCAATAATTATGGGCCCTACCAGTTTCCTGAGAAGCTCATCCCGCTGATTGTCCTGAACGCCCTGGAGGCGAAGGACCTGCCGGTTTACGGGGATGGGCTCCAGGTTCGGGATTGGATCCATGTGGCGGACCATTGCGAGGGGATCTGGGCCGCGCTCCAGAGGGGCCGCCCCGGCGCGCATTACCTTTTTGGCGCCAACACCGAGAGGACCAACCTGGGCCTGCTGCGGGAGTTGTTGGGGCATCTTCAAAACTTGAGGCCCGCCCAAAGCAACGAGGCCCTCAGGGTCCGGGGTTTGAAGGCCTATGGCGACCTGATCCGGTATGTCAAAGACCGTCCGGGTCACGACCGCCGTTACGCGATCGATTCGAGTTTGGCAATCCTCGAGTTGGGTTGGACGCCCCGGAGGCCGTTTGGCCGAGCCCTGCGGGAAACCGTGGGCTGGTACATAGACCACCAGGATTGGTGCCGAAAGGTCCAGCAAAACAATTACGGTCGGGAACGGCTCGGCTTGGTTCCGGGCATCCCCCAAGGCGGTGCATCATGAAGGGAATCCTCTTGGCGGGCGGCGCTGGCACGCGGCTCTACCCGGTGACCCGAGGCGTCTCAAAGCAGTTGTTGCCGCTTTACGACAAGCCGATGATTTTTTATTCCCTCACGGCCCTTTTGTGGACCGGTGCCCGGGAAATCTTGGTGGTCACCACCGTCGAGGACCAGGCGGCTTATCAACGCCTCCTGGGTGACGGAAGTTGGCTGGGCGTGAGATTCACCTGGGTCGTCCAGCCGAAGCCGGGCGGGATCGCCCAGGCTTTCCTGCTGGGGAGGGATTTCCTGGAGGGGGAGCCTTCGGCCTTGGTCTTGGGCGACAACGTCTTTTACGGCCAGGGTCTTCCAGAGTCGCTGGCGGAAGCCGCGGCGTCCAAACGGGAGGGGGCCACCATTTTTTCCTATTGGGTCCGGGACCCCGAGAGGTACGGCGTGGTGGATTTCGACGAGTCGGGGAAGGCCCGGGATATCGTGGAGAAGCCCCAAAAGCCGGTGTCGCCCTGGGCGGTCACGGGTTTATACCTCTATGACGGATCGGCCTCGGAACGCGCGGCGAACCTGAGACCCTCGGCCCGGGGCGAACTGGAGATCACCGACCTCAACAAGACCTACCTGGCCGAGGGAATGCTTCGGGTGGAGAAATTGGGGAGGGGAATCGCTTGGCTCGACACAGGGACTCCGGACGCCATGTTGCAGGCCAGCACCTTCATCCAAGCCATTGAGGAGCGCCAAGGACTGATGGTTTGTTGTCCCGAGGAGGTGTCCTACCGGATGGGCTGGATTGGACCCAAAGAATTGAACCAACAAGCGGATACTTACGGCAATCATCCTTATGGTAGCTACCTTCGAAGCCTTTTGGAGAAACGTTGATGGAATTATCACTCCAAGAAACAGGCTTGCCGGGTCTGGTTCTCCTGACGCCGCCGGTTTATGGCGACGTCCGGGGTAGTCTGTCCGAAACCTACCATGCCGAAAAGTTTAAGGCGCTCGGGGTCGGATCGACCTTTGCGCAGGATAACCAATCCGTTTCCGCGCCGGGAGTCCTACGGGGACTGCATGGGCAACGTTTTCACCCCCAGTCGAAACTGGTTCGGGTGATCCAGGGCGAGGTTTTCGACGTGGCGGTGGATGCGCGTCCAAGCTCCAAGACCTATGGTCAATGGTATGGCCATCGATTGTCCGGCGAAAACGGTGTCCAAATGTATCTCCCGGAGGGGTTTCTCCACGGGTTTTGCGTTTTAAGGGGCCCGGCGGTGGTCCTCTATAAATGTTCAACTGTCTATGAGCCGGGCGATCAAGTGGGTGTTCTCTGGAACGATCCGGACCTGGGGATTTTGTGGCCCGTCAAAGACCCCCTCCTTTCCCCCAAGGACACCGTTTTACCGTGGTTCAAATCCCAGTCAGACATTTGGCAAAGCTGGAAATGAACAGTTGAACCCTGACAAGTGGATAGGAACTGGGACCTTTCCCATGGGGGAAACCGCTTCCTGAGGGTATCGCGGACGGGAACCCGTCCGTTCTAATTTGAATCCCAGGTCTTTGTTTGTTTTCTAACAGGCCTGTTGTATATATAATGTTTAACGGTTGGTCCGATGTTTTCCTTCCAGGAAAGCCGTTCCGCCCCCTTTCTCCCCGTCGGGAAATTTATTGCCGTGGAGGATTTACCGCATGCCAACCGCTACCCAACAAGTCGAGGGAATC
>CAYMOV010000181.1:0-4785 GCA_964392085.1 uncultured bacterium | reverse complement strand
AGGACCCCCCGCTTGAGGTCGCTGTTCCCGCTTTGCACCACGTAATAGTAGATCCCCTCCGCGACCGGGACGCCCCGGTCGTTGCGGCCGTCCCAATGGGCCAACCCATCCTCGGAATCGGCGCGGGACACGAATTCGCCCGAGACCGTATAGATTCGAGCGAAGGCCCCTATCGGGAGGCAATCGAACTTCAAGAGGCCCCCATAAGCCGTCACGGGGTTGTAGGGGTTGGGCCAAACGTGGATCTCGCAAACCGGGGTGGGGGATGGGGTGACCGTGGGCGTGTCGGTGATCGTCGGCGTCAGGGTCTCGGTCGGCGTCCAGGTGAGGGTGGGGGTGTCCGTGGGCGTCCAGGTCTCCGTCGGGGTGGGGGTTTGGGTCGGCGTGTAGGTTTCCGTGAAGGTGAAGGTTTCGGTGGGCGTGAAGGTCGGCGTGGGTGTCCAGGTGGGCGTCGGCGACAGGGTGAAAGTGGCGCTCGGCGTGGGCGTGAAGGTCACCGTCGGGGTGCGCGTCGCGGTCGGCGACGCCGTCGGCGTGGGGGTGTTCGTCACGGTAAAGGTGTTCGTGGGCGTAGGGGTGCTCGTCGCAGTAAAGGTGTTCGTATTCGTGGGGGTGGGCGTGGGGGTCTTGAGGACCAAACCATAGTAGGTGGTCCAAGTGACCGCCTGGCCCGGCGCGAGCGATACGTAGGGCCCGGCCTCACTTCCCGTCCCGGTCCACCAAAGCACCACCGCGCTGTCGGTGACGGCTCCGCCGGTGGCGAGGGTCCATTGGGCCGATCCGTTGACGCGGTTCCAATCGGCCACCTCGAAGGCGTCCGGCGCCGTGGCGGGAGGCCCGTAGGGGTTGCCCGACAGGACGCCCCGACCCGCCACCTGGGACGCGCCCGGCGGCGGCACGTCGTAATCCCACCAACCCGCCGGCACCGCCGAGCCCCGTCGGACCGTGTCCGCGGCCGATAGGCTCGCGCCGTTGTCCAGGGACACGATGGCGCCGTCGTTGCCGTTCACCATCGTGTCAAGTTCGATCCGGCAGGCCACCCGGTGGGAGGCCGTACCGTTGTTGGTCACGGTGTACTTCAGCATCACCATGTCCGCCGGGCTCCCCAGCAAGGCGTCATTCACGATCTCGTAATGGCTCCGCAGTTCGACCTGGGACACCGCCGCCGCGCCCTCGACCACGGCTCCCACCCCCGTGCCCGTGGCCGCCATCGCGGCCGTGATGGTGAACCCGCTTTGGAGGTCATGGGCAATGCCGTCCAGGTTCAGGACCTGGTGGCTGGTTTGGGTGCTGTACTGGGTGGTGCTGAGGTCGTAAAGGAGGGGAACCATTGGCGGCGAGTACGAAGGCGACGTGCCGATCACCAGGCCCTGGCTCATGACGTCCCCCAGGACCATGACGTAGGGGCTTTCGACGGTCACGTATTGGGCCCGCGCCCGGACCGGCGCCATCAGGAGGAGGGCGGAGGCTAGGACCGGGAGGAGGCGGGAACGGGGCGGTGGATTCGTCAAGACGGGTCAGGCCTTTCCATCCATCGATCGGGTCCCGGGTCGGGGAATCGCCGACAGGTGGGCCATACCCGGTCGATACCGATGGGATTGGGACGGCCCGTTGGGGATGGGTGTGGACGAGGGCTCAGGGCGCGCCGGGTCCGAACGGTCCGGGACCCATCGGCGGGGTGTCCGGCAAGGGTCCGTCGCCTAGGGGGCCGTGACCCTCCATCCCGTCCCCCCCGCCGGGGGGGCGCGGGCCGAAACCCTTGGCGCCTGGGGGCGGCGGCAGGGCCTTCTCCAGGAGTTCGGCGAGCTTCCTCTTCTTTTTTTCCGACGCCTTCAGGAGCTTTTCCATGAGGGCCTTGTCGCCCTTCTGGCCCGCGGCCTCGATCCGGTCCGCGTCGTCGATCATGCCATCCACCCAACGCACCGTTTCCAGCACCGCCTCCCGCCGGACGGCGGGGTCCCATACCGTGCGGCCGGCCCCGTCCGGCTTCGGTTCATTCCCCATACGTTCCATCCCCATCAGGAGGAATCGCTTGATTTGGCGGAGCCGATCCGCGTGGGTCGTGAGGTCCCGCAGCATCCGGCGTTGAAACGCCTTCCGATCCAGCTCACGGGACCGGTCGGAGAGCTTTTCCGCCTCCTCGGCCCGGCCGCCGGAGCGCGCGGCGTCGATCCTCACCCGGAGGCCCATCGACTCCTTCATATCGCGGGCGTCCTCCTCGAGGTCGGCGGCTTCGCGGTCAAGACGGTCCGCCTCCAGGGTATCACCGGCCTTCCGGGCGCGGTCCGCCCCCGTCCGGTCCACCGAGGCCTTCAACTCGGCCTCCCGCGCGCGAAGATCGCCCAACCGCTCCTCCATTTGGAGGATCTGCCCGTGTATTTCCGTCGGGTCCGCCGTCGGCGGGATTTCCGCCGTTAGGGCCCGGCCCGCGGCTGTCCAAGCGAGGACCGCCGCGACCGCCAGGATTCGAAGCTTCATGGCCCCTCCTTCGGGGTGGGTTTCAACGGGAAGGGACCGGACTGGGTCGGGTCGGTCGCGAGTCCCGCGCAGAGGCGCAGGAGCCTCTCGTCCTCGCGCCGGTCCTCCTCGACCAAGGCGCGGTCCAGGTCCTCCAGGCTTTTTCCCGCGGCTTCGGCGGCCGAACCGATCACGGCGGCCGCGGGCCTGTCCGCCGACGGCGGGATCCCACCGGTACCCCGGATGGGATTTTTCCAGAAAAGCGGCCCAAGGAGGAGCAGGGCCATCGCCGCCCAGGCCCAGGGGCCGGGGAGGGTCCGGCGCCGGATCCCCATCGTCAATCGGATCCTCGATTCGAGGGCCCGGGGCGCCCGGATCTTGGGGAGGGCCGCGAGCCTTCCCTCCAACCCATCCTGGGGTTCGCGGTTTCGATTCATGGCCTGATCATTTTCCTCAGCTGTTTTTTAGCCCGGGCGATCCAGACCCCCACGGATCCCCGGGGGCAGCCCATCACCGACCGGATGTCCTCATGGCTCCAACCCTCGACATAGGCGAGCAACAGCACGGTCCTTTGCCGCTCCGGAAGCCGCCGGAGCGCGGACTCCAATTCGTCGGTCCGGTCGACCCCCGGGTCCCGGCGGCCCCGGGCCCGCAACATCATCTCATCGGAACGGACCGACGGATCCACGAATCGGCCCCGCCGCCAGTGGTCGCGCAGGCTGTTGCGGAGGATCGTGGTCATCCAAACCTTCAGGTCCGCGCCGGGCCGGAAGCCTTCCCGGGAGCGCAGGGCCTTCAGGTAGGTCTCCTGGACCAAATCCTCCGCCAGGTCGCGGTCGCCGCACATCCGGACCGCCAAACTGTAGAGGGGGCCCAGCAGCGCGACGGCGTCCCGCGCGAAGTCCTCAAAGGGTACGGGGGACGTTTCCAGGGGATTCTCGTTTCACGACCAAGCGGATGACCGGGGACTGATATGCCGATTGGACGCCCTCTCCCAAATTTTGTGTCGGGGAGGGTCGGCCAGGGCCTATTGGATGCTCTGGACGGACGAGAAGGCGTAATCGGTCCCGCCGATCTTCACCGCGGGTCCGTCGGCATAGTACTGGACGCCTTGGATGGTGCCGGTGGTGTAGCCGCTGGTTTGGGTCGAATCGGTCACGGTCGCGGTCTTTCCGATGAGGTTGGCGGCCGACAACTCCAGCGACGTCTCCATGTTGGTGTTCAACTGCGTCATCTGTTCCAGCGTCGAGAACGTGGCGAGTTGGGCCACGAACTGGGTGCTGTCCTGGGGGTTCATCGGGTCCTGGTATTTGAGCTCCGTGACCAGCAGTTGGAGGAACTCATCCTTGCTCACCGTTCCGGAACTGGAGACGGCGCTGGAGAGCGCGCTGGAAACGCTGCTGGTGGCGCTTGAAACGCTGGAAACGGTCGACATGGGGGCCTCCCGGGGCGGAATCAGCCCCAGGATGGGTCCCAGGGGCGGGAGGGTTCCGAAGCCGCTCCGACCCGGGGTCCACCCGGCTCGGGGCGATCAGCCCTCCTACTCATTCCATACGCCCCAGGGCGGGGTTTGCTTACAGGCCCATGGAATATAAACGGGGTGGCAGACCCGGGAAGGTTATTTCACCGTTTTCAGGATCCCGCCAACGAGGAAAACCAGGCCCAACAGGCCGAGCAGGATCGCCAGGCCCTTGTAGAGCCGCCTCATGGCGCGGTCGCTGAAATAATGGTGGGTACGCTTGAGGATCACCGCCAAAAGGGCCGGATAGCTGAAGAGCCCCGCGCCGCCCGACAGGACGAAGGCCACCCGGAGCGTCGGCGTGAAGTCGGGCACCAACCCCAGATGCTTCACCAAGGTCGCGCCGAAGAGCCAGGTCACCATGATGGGCGGGTAGGTGATCCCCACGGTGAAGCCGGTCAAATAGGACATCCCATGGCCCGCCCAACGGGCCTTCGGGTCGGGGGCGTGGACCTTCTCCGCCTGCCGCCAAAGCAGGACCGATAGGGTCCCGAGGACGACGGCCCCCACCCATCCGAAGGCCGCCACCACCGAGGGGCGCTCGAGGAAGGGGGCGATGCCGAAGAGGGCCAGCAGGCCGTACAGCATGTCGGAGGTGATGGACCCGGCGGCGGTGAGGAAGGCGGGCCCCAGCCTGCCCGACAGGGCGCGTTTGGCCACCTCGATCTGGGCCGCCCCGATGGGGATGGCCGCCACGAAACCCAGGACGTAGGACACCAAAATCATCTCGACGATTTTCAGGCTGGACATTCGGGCGCTCGGACTTCAGGCCGGAAAAAGGCCGTGGGATCGCGGGGGCATCCACCGCG
>CAYMOV010000180.1:0-4794 GCA_964392085.1 uncultured bacterium | reverse complement strand
AACGTCACGATCCCGACGGACCTCCACCTCGACGCGCTCGGCGACCCGAACGCCCGATGGATCTTCCAGATCGGCGGGACCCTCACCATGGCCTCCGCGATGAACATCATCCTGGACAACGGCGCCCTGGCCTCGAACATCACCTGGGACGTCGCGGATTTCGTCCAGATCGGCACGACCGCGCACATGGAGGGGACCGTCATCGGGTTCTCCTACATCGCCATGCAGACGGGCGCCTCGATCCACGGAAGGTTGCTCTCGCACACCCAAATCACCCTGGACCAGAACGTCGTGACCGACCTGCCTTGACGGCCGGGTTTCCCGAAGCGAACGCAGGGCCGGCCCGGGGGGCGGCGGACCGATCGGCCCGCTCCCCGGATCCCGGAAACCGTCCCACCCAATAAGAACGAACGAGGATCCAGATGAAAAAGACGACCCAAGAGGTATCAGCCAAGAAAACCGCGGCGAGGCTGTTGATCGCCCTCGGCCTGCTCCTTCCCCTGGCCGCCCGCGCGGAGATCAGGAAGGGAAGCGCTGAAGTCGGTGTGTTCGCGGGTTTCAACAAGTTCGAGGACCGGCAGAATTTGAAGGATTGTCCCATCCTGGGCGCGAGGTTGGGCTACAACCTGACCCGGCGTTGGGGGCTTGAGGGCTCCGTTTCAACCCTCAGCAGCCGGGTCGGCGATAAGTCCGTCACCGGAGCCATCAAGGGCGAGTTCAGGGCGCCCATGGACAAGGTTAAGCTGACCTATTACCAGGTCGATGTCCTGTTCCATTTCATGCCGGAACGCCGTCTCAACCCGTTCCTGGTCGCGGGATTCGGCGGCACGCACTACAGCCCCGCCATCTCGAACGGGGCCATGTCCACCTTCGATTTCGGATTGGGCGCGAAGTATTGGCTGTGCAGGCATGTGGCCCTTCGCATGGACCTCAAGGACCGCGCGGTCGGCGAGGTGTTCAAGTACTCCTTCCAGGCCCTCAACCTGACCGGCGGGATCGTTTTCTCCTTCGGCGGCGGGGCTAAGGACAAGAAGGCCCCGTTGGCGAAGGCCCAACCGACGCCCGTGGCGACGGCTAAGCCCACGCCCGTGGTGATCGTCGTGGCGGATGAACCCAAGGTCGTGGAGAAGGTCAAGGCCGTGGCGCAACCCAAGGTGGAGGCCGAGGTCGTCCTCGCGTTTGAGGACGTCCACTTCTCCCTCGAGTCCTCCTCCCTCACCCCGAACGCGAAGGCGATCCTGAAGCGGAGCGTCAAGATCCTGAAGGAAAACCCCAACGCCAAGATCCGGATCGCGGGCTACACGTCCGCCTCGGGCACCGAGGAATTCAACCAGGGTCTCAGCGAACGGAGGGCGAAGGCCGTCCGGGATTACCTCGTGCAGGAAAAGGTCGTCGACCCGGCCAGGCTGACCATGATCGGGTATGGCGAAAACAGGCCGGCGATTCGCGAAGTGGCGCCCGAGAAGATTTACTCCAAGGCGGCCAAGGCCAACATGCGGGTCCTCTTTGTGGTCCTCGTTCAGTAAAGGAACCCAAGTCGCGGGGGACGGGCCGGGATTCCCCGGTCCGTCCCTTTTTCGTTCAAGGGGAACCGCCGGGGTTAAGCCGGTCGATAGCCGGTCCTGGCGGGATATTGCGCGTTTTGGACCTTGTCCCAAAGGCGGAAGCCCCCCCGGAAAGCGTGGGAGTTCTGCCCCAGCCGGAGTCCCGGCGGGAGTCCGTCCAGCAACCGGGCATTGCCGCCACCCAGGACGACATAGTCCACTTGGAGGGCGGTCCTGAGGGCCAAACCGATCTCCACCACGCGCTTGCGCCACTTTTTCTTGCCGGAGCGCTCCAATCCCTTCAGGCCGATGGTCTCCTCATAGGTCCTTCCCTTCTTATAAGGAAGATGGGCCAATTCCATCGGCAACAGGACGTGGTCCACGATCAACGCGGTCCCCAGGCCGGTTCCCAGCCCCAAAAAGAGCATCCGCCCCCCCTCATAACTGCCGAGGGCCTGCATGGCCGCGTCGTTGATCACCCGCACCGGCTTGCCGAAGGCTTTATTAAAATTGAAGGCTTTCCAACCGGGACCCAGGTGGCGGGGCTCGACCATGGGACGACCCTTCACCACGGGACCGGGGTAGCCGATCGACACGGCGTCGAACTTCCACCCGGCCGTCAGGGCCTTCACGCCGTCCACCATTTGGGCGGGCGTCAGGGCCGGACCCGAGTCGAACTTGACCTTATTCGGGTGGCCCGTCGCCACGACCTTGGTGTGGGTGCCGCCCACGTCGATCACCAGGATGTTCATATCGGGGCCTTCCGGGGTTTCGTCGGTGAACAAACTGAGGCTTCTATAGTACCCGGGCTTGACTTGGATTCAGCCCAAGAACGGCAAATAAAACCTTTTGAACCACCAAGATCACAAAGTTCACTAAGAAAGCCTATTGAAAAAAAGTCGTTAAATCCGATGCTTTCCTTTGTGACCTTTGTGGTGAAAAATTTTGACTTATGCGGTTTTGTTGGTTGCTCTAAATAACCCAGTCGAAGGACGCCGGGGCAACCTTGAAAACAGGGCCCCAAAAGACCATCTTGAGGACGAACCGTTATCCTGGAGGAGCAGATGAAATTTAACCTTTCCGAAACCCCGGTCCGGACCACCTACAACCTCATCAACGGCCTCGTGGCCCCCCGGCCCATCGCCTGGGTCACCACGAAGGGGCCGGACGGGAGGGTCAACGCCGCGCCCTTCAGCGCCTTCAACTACCTCTGCCTCAACCCGCCCATCCTCGGGTTCGGGGTCGCGGCCCGGCCCGACGGGAGCGAGGACCTGAAGGACACGGCCCGGAACATCGAATCGACGAAGGAATTCGTGGTCAACGTCGTGACCGAGGACCTCGGGGAGAAAATGAACCTCTGCGGGGTGGACTTCCCCCCCGGTGTGGATGAGTTGCAGATGGCCGGGTTGGCCACCGAGGACTCGACCGTGGTGAAGCCGCCCCGCATCCGGGAGGCCCATGCCGCGATGGAATGTCGGTTGTACCAGGTGCTCAAGCCGGGGCCCACCCAGTCCCGGATCATCCTGGGCGAGGTGGTGGCCATCTATGTGGAGGACAAATACATCGACCCGAAGGGACCCTACATCAAGGCGGAGGATCTCCACGCCATCGGCCGGATGAACGGGCTGGATAATTATGTGCGCACCCAAGACGCCTTCATCCACATCAAAAGGATGAATTACGCGGATTGGCAAAAGGCAGGCGAGGCCAAACCAGGTCTTTGATCTTTAGTGTATGCCGGCCTACACAGGGCGATAGATAGAACCTTTAGGCTCCACTTTAAACCCAGGTAATCAACTATATTTGTCCACTCCAGGTCCCCGTCGTGGACAACTTACTAATAGGCGGTGCCGGCGACATCCCGCACGATGACACAGGAAGAGTTTTGGGCCCCCGGGAAGGCCCCGGTAGTCACTTGGTCAACCTGCAGGTTGACGCTGTCATTACCGGCACCGGGGGTTTCATTGCTGAAAACGCTATTGGAAATGGTGTAGGGGTTTGAGGGAATGGGCGGTCCAATATAGACGGGGGTTGGGAGGCCTACTATATGGATGTAATCCTTGTTCCCCACGCCTGCGGCCCAGGAGCAGGTGACCCCACCCGAGCCCGAGGAAGGTGAAACCACCGGACTGCCCGAGAAACCCGTGGCAGCGGCCGAATAAGTCGTTCCACCGATGTTCACGTTGAATTGGTAGACTTGCCCGGCATTGTAGGTTACGGCCCCCGAGTAAAGTGAACCTGTTAGATAGGGCACCCCATCAATAGTTAGCCCGCCTGAGTTGACCAAGCTCCCTAAGGTGGTCATGGCCTCGCTTGCGCTGTTGGTGGTCAAGGACACACTTGTGTTGGCCGTTCCGGTTGTGCCCGTGCTGTCGCTGACGAAAACATTCGCCAGTGAGATGGAGCCGTTCACGGCCACCTGCGCAATGATATAGGGCCCGGAAGGGGTGGGGGTGGGCGCCGTGGGGGTGGAAGGAGAATTTTTGGCCTTACAGGCCGGCAAAAGCAGGGCCGAAGCCGCCAACAAAAAACCAATCCCCAGTGACCTTCTCCAATATTTTGCGGAATCATTCACGGACCGCTCCTTTTATTTACGAGACAAGGTATTTTACCAAAGTTATCATCTAAAAGCCTTCGGTGGGGTTTGTCCACCCCGGGTCTCCGTCGTGGACATTTTCAAACTTCCAGTTATACAGCCTTATGCCTAAGAACCCGTCTGGCATGATCGGATATCCGTTCATGAGGCACCCTTTCAAAAACATATTTCCCCAAAACATCTAATCCATCCCCTGATTGGTATAAAGACGCATTTATGTATAGGGGCTTGTCTTGGCCGACACAAGTGATTTGAAGCATCGCGATATGGCCGGGGCCAATAGCGGGAGCATCTTTAACGCCTCTAATTTCCACGTCCATATTTTTAATTGAATCCCACGGGACAATAACGGAGGGAGCCGGCCATAATACATTGCCAGGTTTAAACTCAGTCAAAATCAATCCCGACTCGGTGATCTTAACGCAAAACCGAAGCATCTGGGTTCCCAAGAATAGTGAAATTATTCCCAAGACCGCTCCCATGATCCATAGGCCGAGTGGAATTTCCGTCCCGGTGAAATACGAAAATACGATCATAAAAACAAAACAGAATCCAAGACCAAATATTGATAACGCTCCTGGCACTCCGCCGTACAGGGTATAAGGAAGAGATGATTTTTTCACGGTCTCACCTTAATGAAGTTGTCCAATCCGG
>CAYMOV010000179.1:0-4808 GCA_964392085.1 uncultured bacterium | reverse complement strand
TCGTCAACTCGGACTTCGACCAAGGAAATTCACCTGCCCTTCGGGCGGATTCAGGAAAGGTCCCCATCCGGAGGCCGAACCTGAGCGGTGACAGGGTTTAGCCCTGTCCCAGGGGCCAATCCCTTTGGATTGGCATCCCCAAATCAAGGTCTCGGCTTGTGGCCTCGACCTAGGGACGTGGAGTTTAACCCCGGCTCCCAGGGCTGTCAACGAATGGGGAAAACGGCCCCAGGACCCACCGCTGGGGCCTATTTAAAGGGTTTCCCCCCCAGGAGGTGCAGGTGGAGGTGGTAGATCACCTGGCCCCCCTCGGGGCCGCAATTGACCATCAGGCGGTATCCCTGGTCGAGGCCCAGTTCCTGGGCCACCCGGTTGGCCCTGTCCGCCAGGAGGGACAAGGTGGCGTCCCCCGGGGGCAGGTCCGCCACGGTGGGGATGTGCTTCTTGGGGATGACGAGGACATGGAGGGGGGCCAGGGGATGGATGTCGTGGAAAGCCAGGACCTGGTCGTCCTCGAAGGCCACCTTCGCCGGGATTTCCTTGCGGAGTATCTTGCAGAACAGGCAGTCATCGGCCATGGAATTACTCCCTATTTTTGGACCACGGGGAAAATCGGAGGGCATGGAGCAAAGTCTTCATTTTTGGCTGAATCAAGACGTTCTTCCCCGTGAACTCCGTGGCCTCCGTGGTGAACTCGATTGAATTAATATTTTACGACTGTTTGTATAGGAATATCGTCAGGTCGTCGGGGACGTGGCTGGGGCCGTGGCGCCACCGGCCCGGGGCCAGGGATTCCGCGAATTCCCCCAGGTCCTTTTTTGAGGCGTAGAAGAAATCAGGGTCCGGGTCGGGGTGGCTGTCCGCCAGGAGGTTGAAGCCGATCCCCTGTTCGGCCAGGTCGAGGGCGGTGCCCGCCACCTGCCGGATCCAGCCCCAATTGTCCCGGACCTTGTGGTTGAAAAGGCCGCTCATGAAGACCCAGTCCCAACGTTCCACGGGGGGATTCTCGGCGATGTTGCGGGCCTCAAACCGGACCTCGGGAAATCGGGCCTGGGCCTCCGCCACCATGTCCTTTAAGCGGTCGAACCCCGTGTAAGAACCGGTCCAGTCCTGGTCTCTCAGGTAGCCGTAGAAACAACCGAGACCGCAGCCCACGTCGAGGACCCGGGTCCCCTGGAGGTCGCCGATGGCGAGGAAGGACCGGAAGCGGGCGTCTTGGTTGGCTTTGGAGAGCCAGCCGACCCGTTGGGCGGGCTGGCGAAACGCCTCGAGCTTGCGGCGATAGAACCAGTCAAGGAGGAACTTGTCCTTCCAGCCGAGGGGTCCGCCCATCCCGGTCAGAAGAACGCCGAGATCATGGCCCCGGCCTGGATCCCACCCAGGTTCACCTTCAAGGGACTCGCGCCGCTGAAGTCCGACGCCGTATATCCCCAAGCGGCGAGGTCATCGGGCTGGAAGGTCGCCGTCGTGCCGTAGCCCGGGTCGGGTTTCATGACCAACTGGCCGCTGCCGCTGGCGCCGCCGACCCCGGAGCTGTTGGACTGGCTGGCCGAACCCTTGAAGTTCGTCGCCGAGGCCACCCGGTAGCCCACCATCGGCGAGATCACGAAGGTCTTGCCCAGGGCGATATCCATCCCCAGGTTGAGGTTGAAGCCCACGGCGGTGGAGGAGAAATCACCCTGGAATTTCGAGGTCAAGGCCCCTCCCGAGTAGGATGCGCTCCAAGTGTCGGAGACCTTGACCGGCATCACGCCGAGCCCCAACCCGAGGAAGGGATGGATTTTCCCGCGGCCGAAGACGTACTTCGCGTCGAGGCCGATGCGGGACCCGCTGATCTTGTCCGTCTCGTTGATGTCGTTTTCGGCGGCGGTTCCCGTCATGTCCTGGAAGGCGTAGGTCGCCGAGCCGACCGGCAGGAGGCTGTAGTTCAACCCGAGCTCGAAGGACTTGGAGAGGCGGAGCACGGGCCCGAACCCGAATTGGAGGAAACCCGAGGGGACCTTACCGTCGAAGGAGGCCGAGGGATCGGCCTGCTGGGCTTGGAGGGTCCGGGCCTGCTGGTCCTCGGCATAGGTCTTGAAATCCGCCAGGCTGATGGACGCGAAGGCCGGTTGGATCTCGAACCCGACCTTCCGGAAGGGCGCCCCAGCCGTCGCACCAGAGGCCGGGGAGGAGGACGCCAAACGTTCGTTCACCCAGGCCCGATCCGATAGGGACAAGGAAGCCTTCAGCTTCTCGGCGTAGGCCGCCACCCCGGCGTTGGGGGCCTTCTGGTTGGACCGGCCGAAATGCAGGGCCGCGTTCTTCGTGTCTTTCGTCATGGCATAGGAGTATCCCAGGTAATACTCGGCCGTACCGTCCTTCGGCTCGTCCTTGGCCCCTTGGGCCAGGTAGGGGATCGCCTCTTCATATTTCTTCTCGGCGAAAAGGGCCTTGCCCTGGGCGAGGGACTGGGAGTCAGCGGGCTTCAACCCGGCCTCCTCGGCGGAGGCGCTCTTCGCGGCCGCCGTGGACCCAACCTGGGACTTGAGGGATTGGACGAACTGGGTGAGTTGGGCGTCCCCCGGCTTCAGGGCCAGGGCCTTCTCGTAGGACGAAAGGGATTCGACCTTCAACCCCAGGCTGTATTGGCAGTTCGCGAGGCCGAGCCAGGACGGCTCATGGTTGGGGTCCACCTGTACGGCGGCCTGGTAGTACTTCAGGGCTTGCCCAAGGTTCTTGGCCTGGTAAAGCTGGTTCCCGGCCGCGTAGTAAGGGTCGGCCTTGGAGGCTTGGGCCCGGGCCGGGACCACGGATAAGCCGGGGAGAACAACCGCCAAGACGAACGCCAAAGCCAGTCGGCCCTTCTTCATAAAGCCCCTCCGTTGTTAGATCAGGCAGGGCCCAATCATATCACGACAACGGCGGGCCGCCCCCGGCCGGAAAACCGGGGGCGAAACCCAAGCCTCAGAACGCGTAACCAAGGTTCAACATCACCCCGGGGGAAATACCGCTGTATTTAAAGGTGGGTTGGTTCGTTTGGGCCTTGAACCCCCCCGCCAGGTAATCGAGGCTCACCCCCACGTTGAACAGGAACCCGCCGTGGGTGACCCATTGGCGCCCGAACACCCCCCCAAAATATACGAACGATGCCGTGAGCGATTCGGTGGTCGTCGTGTAGGAAAAAGTGCTGTAGTCGAAAACCCCGGGAACGTCGTACTTCCAGCCGATGCTCAGGTAGCCCGCCTCGGGACCGACGAACCAACCCTGCAGGGGGGGCTTATCGCCCAACCAGAACCGCAGTCCGCCGCCCAAGCCGAATTCCGTGATCGTCTGGCCGGTCACGGAATGGGAAGCGTAACTGACCTGGACCGTGTAACTCTTCTTCCCGTTCCCGATCGCGTGCTCGAAGCCCAACCCCCCCAGTCCGAACAGCAATCCCGCCGGGTTGAGGTAGAGGTCGCTCCTTCTCCCCGTCGGACCCGAGGGCTTGGTCGGGGGGGAGTACAAAGAGCCCGTGGAGGACGAGGAAGCCGCCGGGGACTTCGTCCCCTCCAGGCGTTGGGTGAAGGTCTTGAGCTCGGGGTTGTCCGGGTGGAGGGCCAACGACTTGTCGCAGGCCGCCTTGGACTCGGATGGCTGGCCCATCCGGTAAAGGCAGAACCCGTCGGCCTGGAAGGCCTTCCAGTCCTGGGGATCCATCTGTTCCGCCGCCGCGAAATAGCGGTGGGCCTGGTCGAATTGGCCCTTTTGGTAGAGGCCCAGCCCCGCGTTGTAGTAATCGGCGGCGGTGGCCGCGCCGGCGAGGACGGCGACCCCGAGGTAAAGCGCCAAGCCCAACACCAGACTGGCCCATCCCGACCCGGCACCCTTCACCGTCCTGAGACGATCCCTCATTGTTTCCAACCTCCAGGATTTTGATACGACCCGGCTTGGCAGGCTACTTCGTGAACATGGCCGAAGCGCTGTCCACCAGGGCGGTGTTCAGCGCGACTCCACCCGCGATCTGCGACACCGATTGGGTGCAGGCCAAGAGGACGGTATAGGTCCCCGAGGCCGCCTCATAGGCCCCAGCGTTGAAAGGCGAGTTCTCGTCGCCACCGGTGGGGGTATTGTAAATAGGCGATGTGGTGGAGATGGCCAAGGTGTCGAAGTTGCCCTCCACGGCCCAACTGATGGACCCCGCCCCCGAGGGCATCGTGATGTTGCCGGGCGCGATGGCGGACGGCGTGGTCAGGTTCCCATCAGGGGTGTTGTAACAGGTGAAGTAATAGCTTTGGCCCGGGGTGTAGGTATAGCAAGACGAGCAGGTGTAGTGCGCGATGGTGACCGCCGAACCGCTGTAGTTCAGGGGGACGGGCCCGTAGGGCGTCACGAGGGTGACGGAGGCTCCCGTCACGGCGGATCCCCCCATCGACAACTGGAGGTCGACCGAAGTCACGGTGATGTAGCCGAAGCTGTCGATCCGCGAGGCGGTCCCGAGGACTAGGTCCCCACCCGTCCCGCCGCCGGGCGTCGGTGTGAACGTCGGAGTCCTTGTGGGTGTCGGGGTCCGGGTGTTCGTTGCGGTCTGGGTGAAGGTCGGGGTGCAGAAGGCGCAGGGCGTGTCCGTGGGGGTCGGGGTCGCGGCGGGCCCGGGCGTGGGGGAAGTGGTGTATTTCTTCTGGCAGGCGGTGGAGACGGCCAGGCTTAAGGCCACCAGGGCCCAAGCCCACAACGTTTGACGGTTCCTCATAGGCGGTTCCTCACCCTTTCAATTGGACGGAATTATACCAGCGGTGGCCCGAAGGGGCCGTGGCGGGAAATGCCGGATTTCCCCTTGGCAGGCC